>NZ_JBHTVA010000094.1:0-37356 GCF_042793325.1 Embleya sp. NPDC056575 | reverse complement strand
GTCGTCGCCGGTCCGAAAGCCGCGACGGGTTGTCGGCCGGCGCGGATGATCTTGGCGAATGTGCGGACTTCGGGCGTGCCCACCCGTATCTTTGATCGTTGGTCATGGGTCGCGGTCCGCCGTGGCCGACAGTCGTACCGCCGTACAGCGCCATCGAGCATTGGGAGTTCGTGTGAGTCGCACGTCGCGTTCCGTCCCTGTCGATTCCGCGCACCGCCGGCGGCGGGCCGCGTCCCGGGCCCGGGTGGCCGCGGTGGGGCTGGTGCTGGTCACCGGCTTCGCGCTCTCCGGCTGCTCGGAATCCAAGGCGGGCGCGGCCGCCATGGTCGGCGGGGAGCGCATCGAGATCTCGACCCTCAACGCCAAGGTCGACAAGCTGGAGCAGGCGTTCTCCCGGCAGAACCTGCCGCTCAACGGCACCGGCGCCCAACTGGAGGCCAATCAGGCCGAGTTGGTCCAGCTGATCTCGCGTCGGGTGATCGCCGAGGCGGCCGGGCGCAACCACGTCGCCCTGAACGCGACCCAGGTGCTCCAGGCCCGCCGCACGCTGGAGGCCCGGCTCGGCGGCCCGCAGAACCTGGAGGCCCGCCTGGTGCGGATCGGTGTGCTGCCCGCCGAGGTGGACGACTTCGTCCGGACCGAGGCGCTGAAGGGGGAGATCGCCCGGGTGCGCGGGATCGACCTGGGCACCGCCGACGGCCAGGCGCAGTTGGACGCCTACCTGGGCGACGTGGCGGCCTCGATGAAGATCAAGGTGAACCCGAGGTACGGCACCTGGGACTCGGCGAAGCTGACCACCACCGCCGCGACCTACTCGTGGCTGGCCCCGGGCACCCAGCCCGCGGCCGGTTCCGTGGACGCCCCGCCCGGGGCGGCGAGCGGCACCTGAGCCGGACCGTAGGCTGGCCGCGTGAGTGATTCGCCTACCGCCGCGCCGCCCGCCCGCCTCGTCCTGCTCGCCGGCACCCACCGGGTCGCCCCCGGCCTGCTGAGCTGGCCCGCGTGGCGCACGTTGCGCGAGGCGGCCGGCACGCCGACCGGGTGCGTGCTGACCGCCGACGCCGACCACCCCCAGCTGCCGTATCTGCGCGAGGCGGGCGTCGAGGTCGACATCGCCGACCTCGACGCGGGCCCGCCCGCGCTCGCCCGACACCTGCTCGACCGGGCCCGCACGGGCCTGGTCGTCTGGCTCGCGGCGACCGACGACGACCCCGGCCTGGGCCAGGCCCTCGCCCGGGTCGCGGCGGGCGAGGAGGGCGGCGAGCCGGTCCCGGAGATCGAACTGCTGCCCGGCGCCTGGGACCTGCCGGGCGCGCGCCTGCTCGACCTGGTCGCGGTGATGGACCGGCTGCGCTCGCCCGGCGGCTGCCCGTGGGACGCCAAGCAGACCCACGAGTCGCTGGCCCGCTACCTGGTCGAGGAGACCTACGAGCTGGTCGACGCGATCGACTCGGGGGACCGGGAGCACCTGCGCGAGGAACTGGGCGACGTGCTGATGCAGGTGTTCTTCCACGCCCGGGTCGCCGAGGAGGACGAGGCCGACCCGTTCGGGATCGACGACGTGGCCGGCGGCATCGTGGACAAGCTGATCAGCCGCCACCCGCACGTGTTCGCCGACGTGGAGGCCGACACCCCGGAGGCGGTCGAGGCCAACTGGGACGCGCTCAAGGCCGCGGAGAAGTCGCATCGCGCATCGGCCCTCGACGGCATCGCGATGAGCCAGCCGGCCCTGGCGCTGGCGGCGAAGTTCCTGTCCCGCACCGGCAAGGCGGGCCTGACCGTACCCACCCCCGCGCTCCCGCCCGCCGTCGACGCCGACGACTACGCCGGTCCCGAGGCGATCGGCGACCTGCTGCTGGCCGTCACCGAACTGGCCGCCCGTCAGGGCGTCGACGCCGAGACCGCGCTGCGGGCCGCGACCCTGCGCCACGGCGAGCGGGTCCGGGCGGCCGAAGCGGGCTGACGCGCGCCGACCACGAACGCCCGAGGGCCCGGAACCGAAGCACGGTTCCGGGCCCTCGTCGGTGCGGATCGATCACACGCGGCGGAAGATCAGCGCGCGCTTGACCTCCTGGATCGCCTTGGTGACCTCGATGCCACGCGGGCACGCCTCGGTGCAGTTGAAGGTCGTGCGGCAGCGCCACACGCCCTCCTTCTCGTTCAGGATCTCCAGGCGCTCCTCGGCGCCCTCGTCCCGCGAGTCGAAGATGAACCGGTGCGCGTTGACGATCGCGGCCGGGCCGAAGTACTGCCCGTCGCTCCAGAACACCGGGCACGACGTGGTGCACGCCGCGCACAGGATGCACTTGGTGGTGTCGTCGAACCGCTCGCGGTCCTCGGGCGACTGCAGCCGCTCGCGCGTCGGCTCGTTGCCCGACGTGATCAGGAACGGCATCACGTCCTTGTACGCCTGCATGAACGGGTCCATGTCGACGACGAGGTCCTTCTCCAGCTTCAGGCCCTTGATCGCCTCGACCGTGATCGGCTTGGCCATGTCCAGGTCCTTGACCAGGGTCTTGCAGGCCAGCCGGTTGCGCCCGTTGATCCGCATCGCGTCCGAGCCGCAGATGCCGTGCGCGCAGGAGCGGCGGAAGGTGAGCGAGCCGTCCTGCTCCGCCTTGATCTTCATCATGGCGGTCAGGATGCGCTCGGTCGGGTCGGCCTCGACCTTGAAGTCCTGCCAGTACGGCTCCGCGTCGGTCTCCGGGTTGAACCGGCGGATCCGCAGCGTGATCACGATCGGCGTGTGGTCGCGCTCGGCGGCCGTGCTGCCGTGCCCGGTGCCGGGCGCGGTCTCTTCCACTACGGCAGTCATCAGTACTTACGCTCCATCGGCTGGTAGCGGGTGACCACGACCGGCTTGTAGCCCAGGCGGATCGAGTGCTCGCCCTTCGCGTCGACCTCGCGGTACGCCATCGTGTGCTTCATGTAGTTCTCGTCGTCGCGCGCCTGGAAGTCCTCGCGGGCGTGGCCGCCGCGCGACTCCTTGCGGTTTTGCGCGCCGACGACCAGGACCTCGGCGAGGTCGAGCAAAAAGCCCAGCTCGATCGCCTCGAGCAGGTCGGTGTTGTACCGCTTGCCCTTGTCCTGGATGGAGACGTCGAGGTAGCGCTTCTGCAGGCCCTTGATGTCGGAGAGCGCCTGCTTCAGCGTCTCCTCGGTGCGGTAGACGCCGGCGTTGGCGTCCATCGTCTCCTGCATCTCGGCGCGGATCTGGCCCACCCGCTCGGTGCCCGAGCTGTCGCGCAGCCGCTCGATCAGCTCGACGACCGTGGTCTCGGGGGCCTCGGGCAGCTCGACGAAGTCGTGCGTGCTCGCGTACTCGGCGGCGGCGATGCCCGCACGCCGGCCGAACACGTTGATGTCGAGCAGCGAGTTGGTGCCGAGCCGGTTCGAGCCGTGCACGGACACGCAGGCGACCTCGCCGGCCGCGTACAGACCCGGGACCACTGTGGTGTTGTCCGACAGCACCTCGGCCTCGACGTTGGTCGGGATGCCGCCCATCGCGTAGTGCGCGGTCGGGTACACCGGGACCAGCTCGGTGGTCGGCTCGACGCCCAGGTAGGTGCGCGCGAACTCGGTGATGTCCGGCAGCTTCTCCTCGATCTGCTCCGCCGGCAGGTGGGTCAGGTCGAGGTAGACGTAGTCCTTGTTCGGACCGGCGCCGCGACCCTCCAGCACCTCCAGGACCATCGAGCGCGCGACGATGTCGCGCGGCGCGAGGTCCTTGATGGTCGGCGCGTAGCGCTCCATGAAGCGCTCGCCGTCCGCGTTGCGCAGGATGCCGCCCTCACCGCGGGCGCCCTCGGTGAGCAGGATGCCCAGGCCCGCGAGACCGGTCGGGTGGAACTGGTAGAACTCCATGTCCTCCAGCGGCAGTCCCCGGCGCCACGCGATGCCCATGCCGTCGCCGGTGAGGGTGTGCGCGTTCGAGGTGGTCTTGAAGACCTTGCCGAAGCCGCCGGTCGCGAAGATCACCGACTTGGCCTGGAAGACGTGGATCTCGCCGGTGGCCAGCTCGTACGCGACCACGCCCGAGGTGGACTTGTTGCCCGCCTCGTCCTCGGCCAGGAGCAGGTCCAGGACGTAGAACTCGTTGTAGAACTCGACGTTCTGCTTGACGCAGTTCTGGAACAGCGTCTGGAGGATCATGTGGCCGGTGCGGTCCGCCGCGTAGCAGGAGCGGCGCACGGCCGCCTTGCCGTGGTCGCGGGTGTGCCCGCCGAAGCGGCGCTGGTCGATCCGGCCCTCGGGGGTCCGGGAGAAGGGGAGGCCCATCTTCTCCAGGTCCAGGACGGCGTCGATCGCCTCCTTGCACATGATCTCCGCGGCGTCCTGGTCGGTGAGGTAGTCACCACCCTTGACCGTGTCGAACGTGTGCCACTCCCAGTTGTCCTCCTCGACGTTGGCGAGGGCGGCACACATGCCGCCCTGCGCGGCGCCGGTGTGCGAACGCGTGGGGTACAGCTTGGTCAGTACGGCGGTACGGCTGCGCTTGCTCGACTCCAGGGCCGCGCGCATGCCGGCGCCGCCCGCGCCGACGATGACGGTGTCGTACTTGTGGGTCTGCATGATGCTCGTTCAGTCCTCGGGTGCTGGGATCGGCCGCGGTCAGTTGCCGATGTTGGGGTCGAAGGTGAAGATCACCAGCGTCCCCAGGAAAAGCACGATCAGCGCGGACGTGTACAGCAGCGCCTTGAGCCAGAACCGGGTCTGATCCCGCTCCGCGTAGTCGTTGATGATCGTGCGCAGACCGTTGACACCGTGCAGCTCGGCGAGCCACAGCATGATGAGGTCCCACGACTGCCAGAACGGCGACGCCCAGCGGCCCGCGACGAACGCGAAGCCGATCTTGGACACGCCACCGTCCAGGACGAGCTGGATGAGCAGGTGGCCCAGGACCAGGACGACCAGGAGCACGCCGGACAGCCGCATGAACAGCCAGCCGTACAGCTCGAAGTTGGTCTTGGTCGAACGCGGCGAACGCTTGCTGCGCGGCGACTCGATCGACGGTCCGCCGCCGTGGATCTTGGGTGCGTTTTCGATGGTGGCGGACACTTCAGCTCCCGAAGATGGTCTTGATCGAGTGCTGCAGGATCGGGTAGGCACTGCCGGCCATCAACACGACCCAGACGCCGACGACCGTCCAGAGCATCTGCTTCTGGTAGCGCGGGCCCTTCTCCCAGAAGTCCACCGCGATGATCCGCAGACCATTGAGCGCGTGGAACAGGATGGCCGCGACGAGCCCGTATTCGAGCAGGTTGACGAACGGGTTCTTGTAGATGTCGATCGTCTCGTCGTACGCCTCGGGGGATACGCGAACGAGTGCGGTGTCGAGGACGTGCGCGAACAGGAAGAAGAAGATGAGGACGCCGGTGACTCGATGAGCCACCCAGGACCACATGCCTTCCCGGCCGCGGTAGAGCGTTCCAGCCGGCACGGAAACTACCCTCCGGGTGCGGTACATGAGGGGACACGGCCGGCTGGGAGGGTGTCCGCGTTCGGTGTCGGACCCTCTGGTTGTCGGTCGGCCCGGCCGGGTATCGGTCGCCCGGCCCCGGCCATGGTAGCCACCGATCGGGGGCCCTCTTGTGCCAGGGCGCGCGATGTGATCCATTCCGCATGGCGGAGTGGAACCATCCGGGTGACGTGCGCGTAGCGGGTCGCCCATTTCCTGACGGTCCGTCAGCACTCGTATGGGGGAAAGCGGGCCACGCCCGGACGAAAGATCACCGCAAGCGCGAACGCGCAGGTCGGTGAGGTGACCCGCCGGTAGGGCTGACATCACATCAGTCGTACGTATTCATCCGCCGCCTCGGTCCCTACGATGCGACGCATGACGGAGGCTACTGTCGATGGCGGCACGTCTACCGGATCCACCTTCGCTGGCCAATTCCCGCAACCCACGCGGGACCAATGGCAGCGCCTCGTGGCCGGCGTGCTCCGCAAATCGAAGGTGCTGGGCGAGAACGACACGCCCGAGCGCCCCGAAGACCTGCTCGCGACCACCACCTACGACGGCATCACGCTGTCCCCGCTCTACACCGAGGCCGCGGCGCGGCCGGGCCTGCCCGGACTGAGCCCGTTCGTCCGGGGCTCGCGCGCGGCCGGTCACGCGGCCGACGGCTGGGACGTACGCCAGGCGCACGCGGACACCGATCCGGCGCGGGCCAACGAGAGCGTGCTCGCGGACCTGGAGAACGGGGTCACCTCCGTCTTCCTGTACGTCGGCGACGACGCGCTGGCCCCGGGCGACCTGGCCCGCGCGCTCGACGGCGTGCTGCTCGACCTGGCGCCGGTGGCCCTGGCCACCGGCGCCGACTTCGTTCCGGCCGCCGACGCCCTGCTGGCGGTGTTCCGGACGAGCGGCGTGGCGCCCGCCGAACTGCGCGGCAACCTCGGCGCCGACCCGATCTCCTCGCACGCGCGCACCGGTTCGGGGGCCGACCTGCCCGCCGCCGCGCGGCTCGCGGCGCGCGCCCACGCGGAGTTCGCCGGGATCCGGGCGATCGTCGCCGACGGACAGCCGTATCACGAGGCGGGCGGCTCGGACGGGCAGGAACTCGGCGCGGCCACCGCCGCCGGCGTCGCCTACCTGCGCGCGCTCACCGCCGCCGGACTCGACGTGGACACCGCCCTCGGACTGATCGAGTTCCGCTTCGCCGCCACCGCCGAACAGTTCCCCACCATCGCCAAACTGCGCGCCGCACGCCGGCTCTGGGCCCGGGTGGCCCAGGCGTCCGGCGCGTCGCCCGCGGCCGGCGCCCAGCACCAGCACGCGCTGACCTCGTGGGCGATGACCACCCGGCGCGACCCGTGGGTCAACATGCTGCGCACCACGGTCGCCTCCTTCGCGGCCGGCGTCGGCGGCGCCGACGCGGTCACCGTGCGCTCCTTCGACGCCGCGATCGGGCTGCCCGACACGTTCTCCCGGCGCATCGCCCGCAACACCCAGGCACTGCTCCTGGAGGAGTCGCACCTCGCACAGGTGATCGACCCGGCGGGCGGCTCGTGGTTCGTCGAACAACTCACCGACGACCTCGCCCGAGCCGGATGGGCGTTCTTCCAGGAGATCGAGCGGCGGGGCGGCATCGTCGCGGTGCTCGACTCGGGATGGCTCGCCGAGCGCCTCGCCGAGGTGCGCGCCGAGCGGGACCGGGCGATCGCGACCCGGACCGACCCGATCACCGGGGTCAGCGAATTCCCGAACCTGACCGAGGCTCCCGTCGTGCGCGAACCCGCGCCCGAGATCCCGGTCTCCGCCGCCGGACTGCCCCGGGTGCGCTACGCCGAGGCGTACGAGGCGCTGCGCGACCGCTCCGACGCCCTGCTCGCCGCCACCGGCGCCCGGCCGACCGTCTTCCTCGCCACCCTGGGACCGCTCGCGCAGTACACCGCGCGGGCCGGCTTCGCCGCCAACCTGTTCGCGGCGGGCGGCATCGCCACCGTGGAGGCGGGTACCACCGAGGGTGACGAGAGCGCCGCCGAGGCGATCGTCGCGCGCTGGATCGACGCGGGCCGCCCGGCGACCGTGGTGCTGACCTCCTCGGAGAAGCTCTACGCCACGCTCGCGGCCCCGGTCGCCGCCGCGCTGCGCGCCGCCGGAGCGGGCCGGATCCTGCTCGCGGGGCAAAAGGCGCACGGCGCCGACGTGGACGGGTACGTGTACAGCGGATGCGACGCGCTCGACGTGCTGCACACCACGTACGACAACCTCTCGCCGACCCCGGAGGGGGCGAAATGAGCATTCCCGACTTCACCCAGGTCGAGCTCGACGCGCCCGCGTCCGGCGACCTCGACGCGTGGCGCGAGGCGGTGCGCGAGGAGACCGGCAAGGACGCCGACGCGCTGACCCACGACACCCCCGAGGGCATCCCGCTCAAGGCGCTGTACACCGACGAGGACCTGGAAGGGCTCGACTTCCTGGGCACCTACCCGGGCATCACGCCGTTCCTGCGCGGGCCGTACCCGACGATGTACGTCAACCAGCCGTGGACGATCCGCCAGTACGCGGGCTTCTCCACCGCCGAGGAGTCCAACGCCTTCTACCGGCGCAACCTCGCGGCGGGCCAAAAGGGCCTGTCGATCGCGTTCGACCTGGCCACCCACCGGGGCTACGACTCGGACCACCCGCGCGTGACCGGCGACGTCGGCATGGCGGGCGTGGCGATCGACTCGATCTACGACATGCGCCAGCTCTTCGACGGCATCCCGCTGGACCGGATGTCGGTGTCGATGACGATGAACGGCGCGGTGCTGCCCGTGCTCGCGCTCTACATCGTCGCGGCGGAGGAGCAGGGGGTGGCACCGGAACAGCTCACGGGGACGATCCAAAACGACGTCCTCAAGGAGTTCATGGTCCGCAACACCTACATCTATCCGCCCAAGCCCTCGATGTCGATCATCTCCGACATCTTCGCGTACACCTCGCAGAAGATGCCGAAGTTCAACTCGATCTCCATCTCCGGCTACCACATCCAGGAGGCCGGGGCCACGGCCGACCTGGAGCTGGCCTACACGCTCGCGGACGGCATCGAGTACCTGCGCGCGGGCGTCGAGGCGGGCCTGGACATCGACGCGTTCGCGCCGCGCCTGTCGTTCTTCTGGGCGATCGGGATGAACTTCTTCATGGAGGTCGCCAAGCTGCGCGCGGCGCGCCTGCTGTGGGCCGACATCGTCAAGTCGTTCGGCGCGAAGAACCCCAAGTCCTTCTCGCTGCGCACCCACTCGCAGACCTCGGGCTGGTCGCTGACCGCCCAGGACGTGTTCAACAACGTGGTGCGCACCTGCCTGGAGGCGATGGCCTCGACCCAGGGCCACACCCAGTCGCTGCACACCAACGCGCTCGACGAGGCGCTGGCGCTGCCGACCGACTTCTCCGCCCGGATCGCGCGCAACACCCAACTGCTGCTCCAGCAGGAGTCGGGCACGTGCGACGTGATCGACCCCTGGGGCGGCTCGGCCTACATCGAACGCCTCACCCACGACCTCGCGGTACGCGCCCGGGAGCACATCGCCGAGGCCGAGCGGGCGGGCGGCATGGCGTCGGCGATCGCCGAGGGCCTGCCCAAGCTGCGGATCGAGGAGGCGGCGGCGCGCACCCAGGCCCGGATCGACTCGGGCCGGCAGTCGGTGATCGGCGTCAACAAGTACCTGGTCGCCAGCGACGAGGCGATCGACGTGCTCAAGATCGACAACAACGCGGTGCGCGAGGGCCAGCTGGAGAAGTTGCGCCGACTGCGCGAGGAGCGCGACGACGACGCGGTGCGCCGGGCGCTGGCCGCGCTCTCCGGCGCCGCGCAGGCGGACGTCGAGGGCACCCGACCGCGTGATCTCGAACACAACCTGCTCGCGCTCGCGGTGGACGCGGCCCGGGCCAAGGCCACCGTCGGCGAGATCTCCGACGCGCTGGAGTCGGCGTACGGCCGGCACCAGGCGCAGATCCGCACGCTGACCGGGGTCTACCGGGAAGAGGTGGGCATGTCGGCCAACGTGGAGACCGCCCGCGGGCTGGTCGCCCGGTTCGAGGAGCTGGAGGGTCGCCGGCCGCGCATCCTGGTGGCCAAGATGGGCCAGGACGGGCACGACCGGGGGCAGAAGGTGATCGCCACCGCGTTCGCCGACCTCGGCTTCGACGTGGACGTGGGCGCGCTGTTCCAGACGCCGGGCGAGGTGGCCCGACAGGCGGTCGAGGCGGACGTGCACGTGGTCGGCGTGTCCTCGCTCGCGGCCGGTCACCTCACCCTGGTGCCGGCCCTGCGCCGGGAGCTGGCCGCGCTGGACGCCGAGGAGATCATGGTCGTGGTCGGCGGGGTGATCCCGCCCGCCGACGTGCAACCGCTGCTCGACATGGGCGCCACCGCCGTCTTCCCGCCCGGCACGGTGATCGCGGACGCCGCGGTGGACCTGCTCCGGGGCCTGTACCGGCAGTTGGACCACGAGCTGCCGGTCGACTGATGGCACGGGTGATCGACGTCGGCGCGTACGCCGAGGGCGTGCTCGCGGGCAATCGCACGATCCTGGCCCGGGCGGTCACGCTGGTCGAGTCCACCCGGGCCGACCACCGCGACCTGGCGCAGGAGTTGCTGGTCAAGTTGCTGCCGCACGCCGGCGGTGCCCACCGGGTGGGCATCACCGGCGTGCCGGGCGTGGGCAAGTCCACCTTCATCGAGACGCTGGGCACCCGGCTGACCGGCGCGGGCCATCGGGTCGCGGTGCTCGCCGTCGACCCGTCCTCCTCCCGGCACGGTGGCAGCATCCTGGGCGACAAGACCCGGATGGGCCGGCTCGCGGTGGACGACCACGCGTTCGTACGGCCCTCGCCGACCGCCGGCACGCTCGGCGGGGTGGCCCGGGCCACCCGCGAGTCGATCGTGCTGATGGAGGCGGCCGGCTACGACGTGGTCCTGGTCGAGACGGTCGGCGTGGGTCAGTCCGAGACGACCGTGGCGAACATGGTCGACTGCTTCCTGTTCCTGACCCTGGCCCGCACCGGCGATCAGCTCCAGGGCATCAAGAAGGGCGTCCTGGAACTGGCCGACGTGGTCGCGGTGAACAAGGCGGACGGCGACTACGCCCTGGCCGCGCGCCGGGCCGCCCGCGAACTCGCGGGCGCGCTACGGCTGATGCGCCGGGCCGGGGAGTCGTGGACGACGCCGGTGCTGACCTGTTCCGGGTTGTCCGGGGAGGGGCTGGACGAGGTCTGGGACACCGTCCTCAAACACCGGCGAACCCTGGAGGCCACCGGCGAGTTGGCCGAATTGCGTCGCCGCCAGCAGGTCGACTGGACCTGGGCGACGGTGCACGACGCGCTCCTCGCCGAGTTGCGCGAGCACCCCTCGGTACGGGCTATCGTGCCCGCCCTCGAACGCGACGTCCGGGCCGGCCATCTCACCGCGACGCTTGCCGCGTCTCGCATCCTGGACGCGTTCCATGGGCGGCAAGGGGAGTCCTGAGCAATCGGGCGCTTGGTTTATAGCGGCGCGAGTGGGCAGAAGTGTTCCAATGTGGGAACGAGCGGTAAGTCATACCCCTACCGGCCGTAGCGCATGCGCCGGCGGGAGGCTTTTTTCTCACCCGAACGGGGGTAATTCGCTCCCTACCACGTCGCGAAGACCAATGCAACGTACCCTTGCGTGGGTGAGCGACTCCCTCCACGCCCAGGCCGCCGGCAAGGCCGCGGCTTTCGCCGACGAGTTGATCGCGTTTCGGCGCGATCTGCACATGCACCCAGAGCTGGGTCGGGAGGAGTTCCGTACCACCGGGCTCGTCCGGGAACGGCTGGTGCGCGCGGGTCTGCGCCCGCGACTGCTGCCCGGGACGGGCCTGGTGTGCGACATCAGACCCGAGCGTGCCTCACCCGGCGGTCGCACCGACGAGGGTCTGATCGCGTTCCGCGGCGACATCGACGCGCTGCCGGTCGACGACGTCAAGGAAGTGCCGTACCGCTCGACCGTGCCGGGCCGCGCGCACGCCTGCGGACACGACGTGCACACCTCGATCGTGCTCGGCACCGCTCTGGTGCTGGCCGAGTTCGCCCGCGAGGGACTGCTGCCGCGCCCGGTCCGGCTGATCTTCCAGCCGGCCGAGGAGAAGCTGCCGGGCGGCGCGCTCGACGTGATCAAGGCCGGCGGGCTGGCCGGCGTCTCGGAGATCCACGCGATCCACTGCGACCCCAAGGTGGAGGTCGGCCGGGTCGGCCTGCGCTCCGGGGCGATCACCTCGGCCTGCGACCGGGTGGTGATCACGCTCACGGGTGCCGGTGGTCACACCGCCCGCCCGCACCGCACCACCGACCTGGTCACCGCGCTCGCCAAGCTCGCCGCGGAGCTGCCCTCGGCGTTCTCGCGCCGGATCGACCCGCGCTCGGGCGCGAGCCTGGTGTGGGGGCGGATCGAGTCCGGCTCCGCGCCGAACGTGATCCCGCAGCACGGCGAGCTGGAGGGCACCCTGCGCTGCCTGGACCTGGAGGCGTGGCGGCAGGCCCCGGACCTGATGCACGAGCTGGTGGACGTGATCGCCTCGACCTACGGCGCGAAGTGGGAGCTGGAGCACCACCGCGGCGTGCCGCCGGTGGTCAACGACCCCGACGCGGTCGCCTCGATGCGCACCGTCGCCACCGGCGTGCTGGGCGCGAGCGCGGTCGAGGGCACCGAGCAGAGCCTCGGCGGCGAGGACTTCTCGTGGTTCCTCGAACGGGTTCCCGGCGAGCTGACCCGGCTCGGCGTGCGACCGGTCGGAGATCCCGTATACGACTTGCACCAGGGGCAGTTCGACGTCGACGAGCGGGCGATCGGGATCGGTGTCGAGCTCTTCACCGGGCTCGCGCTGCGCCCCTTCCGCTGACCCCGACCGGACCCGGCGCCGCCCGCACGGCCGGTCGGGTCCGCAACGGACGTATGCGGAACTGTTAACCATCGCGACTCCGGTCCCCGTTCCTGTCGCGTTCGTGAGTCTGTAATGTTCCGACCCGGTGCCGTTCGACCTCGTGCGGCACCGGGTCTTTTCCGTCTGGTCACGTCTTGTCATGTCGCGGACTGCCCGGTTCCGCGCCGACCCGTCCCGGCCTCGTCGACTCGGCCGGGCTAGCGGGGCGTGTTGCGGTGGCGATTCACGGTTTTTGTCGCTCATATTCTTTTACTAGGTATGCTCTCCGACGGTTAGCAGGTCTACGCGCGTTTACCAGGGATCCAAGCGCGTCAGAGTCTGCATCTGGGAGCAGCGCCCGAAGGGGCGCTCATCGGAAGGAGACACCCGTGCGCCGGGTATCCAAGGTGACCGCGGCTGCGGTCGGCGTCACTCTCGCCCTCACCGCCACCGCCGCGTGCGGTAGCAAGCCCAAGGACGACAAGAAGTCGGATTCGGGCACCAGCGCCACCCCCGGTGGGACGCAGGCGGCGAAGATCGACTTCAAGGCATGCATGGTGACGGACACCGGCGGCATCGACGACCGTTCGTTCAACGCGTCGTCGTGGGCGGGCCTGCAGCAGGCCAAGCAGGAGCTGGGCGTCGAGGTGAAGTACATCACCTCGAAGACCGAGAACGACTACGTGCCGAACCTCAACAGCCTCGTGAACGACAAGTGCGGGCTGATCGTCGCGGTCGGCGGCCTGATGGCCGACGCGACCAAGGCCGCCGCGTCCACGCACAAGGACCAGAAGTTCGCGATCGTCGACTCGTCCAGCATCGAGCCGAACGTCCAGGGCCTGGAGTTCAACACGGCCGAGGCCGGCTTCCTCGGCGGCTACCTCGCCGCGGGCTACTCGAAATCCGGCAAGGTCGCCACCTTCGGCGCGCTGCCGATCCCGCCGGTGACGGTGTTCATGGACGGCTACGTCCAGGGCGTGAAGTACTACAACCAGGTCAAGGGCAAGAACGTCCAGGTCATCGGCTGGGACGACGTCAAGGGCGACGGCTCGCTCGCGGGCAAGTTCGACTCGCCGGCCGACGGTGAGCGCATCGCCAACGACTTCATCGCCCAGGGCGCCGACGTGATCATGCCGGTCGCCGGCCAGACCGGTCTCGGTGCGGCCTCCGCGGTGCAGAAGAGCGGCGGCAAGGCGAGCGTCATCTGGGTCGACCAGGACGGCTACGAGAGCGCCCCGCAGTACAAGTCGGTGTTCTTGTCCACGGTGACCAAGGACATCAAGTCCCAGGTGTTCAACGCGGTCAAGGCCGCGGCGAACAACCAGTTCACCACCAAGGCCACCATCGGCACCCTCGCCAACAACGGCGTCGGCCTCGCCCCGTTCCACGACTTCGACGCGAAGGTCCCCGCCGACCTGAAGTCCGAGCTGACCGCGGTCAAGGGCGACATCGTCAGCGGCAAGATCAAGATCACCTCGAAGAACCAGCCGAAGAGCTGACTCGGCGATCGGGCGCCGCGGAAGCGATTCCGCGGCGCCCGTGTCCGTACCGCCCGGGCCCCGAAGGGACCCGGGTCGAACCCGTAGTGGCCCCTCGCGGGGGGCGTAGCCGAGGAGGTCTCCGCGTTGAAGCTCGAACTGCGCGGAATCACGAAACGGTTCGGGTCGCTGGTCGCCAACGACCACATCGACCTGACCGTCGAGCCGGGGGAGATCCACTGCCTTCTCGGTGAGAACGGTGCCGGCAAGTCGACCCTGATGAACGTGCTCTACGGGCTCTACGAGCCCACCGAGGGCGAGATCGTCGTCGACGGGACCCCCCGCAAGTTCCGTACCGCCGGTGACGCGATCGACGCGGGCATCGGCATGGTCCACCAACACTTCATGCTGGTCCCGGTCTTCACCGTCGCCGAGAACGTCATGCTCGGCCACGAGGAAACCAAGCCGATGGGCTGGCTGGACCGCCGTCGGGCCCGCAAGAAGGTGCTCGACCTCGTCGACGAGTACGGCCTCAAGGTCGACCCGGACATGCTGGTCGAGGATCTTCCCGTCGGTCTGCAACAGCGGGTGGAGATCCTCAAGGCCCTGGTGCGCGACGCCAAGGTGCTGATCCTGGACGAGCCCACCGCGGTGCTCACCCCCCAGGAGACCGAGGAGCTGTTCCGGGTGATGCGCGCGCTGCGCGAGTCCGGCCACTCCATCGTGTTCATCACGCACAAGCTCAAAGAGGTCAAGGCCGTCGCCGACCGGATCACCGTGATCCGTCGCGGCAAGGTCGTCGGCACCGCCGACCCGGCCTCCTCGGAGAAGGAACTCGCGTCGCTGATGGTCGGCCGGCCGGTCAAGCTGGTGGTCGACAAGACCGACGCCGAGCCGGGCGCGGTGCGCCTGGAGGTCAACGACCTGACCGTGCTCGACGCCAACGGGCAGGCCGTGGTGGACCGGGTCGACCTGCGCCTGCGCGAGGGCGAGATCCTGGGCATCGCGGGCGTGGACGGCAACGGCCAGAGCGAGCTGACCCAGGCGATCCTGGGGCTGCGCACCCCCGCGGCCGGTTCGATCAGCCTGGACGGCAAGGACCTGGCGGGCATGAGCCCTCGGCAGATCCTCGGCTCCGGGGTCGGCTTCGTCCCCGAGGACCGGCAGCACGACGGCATCGTGGGCGACTTCACGGTGGCCGAGAACCTGGTCCTGGACATGGTCACCCAGGCGCCGTTCGGCAGGCGCGGGTCGATCGTGCCGAGCGCGGTTCGCGACAACGCGCGCAAGCGGGTCGAGGAGTTCGACATCCGCACCCAGACCATCGACTCGCCGGCCGGCACGTTGTCCGGCGGCAACCAGCAAAAGGTCGTCGTCGCGCGCGAACTCTCGCGCCCGCTGCGGCTGTTCATCGCCTCGCAGCCCACCCGAGGGGTGGACGTGGGAGCGATGGAGTTCATCCACAAGCGGATCGTGGCCGAGCGCGACGTGGGCACCCCGGTGATCATCGTGTCCACCGAGTTGGACGAGGTGGTCGCGCTGGCCGACCGGATCGCGGTGATGTACCGCGGCCGGATCGTGGACATCGTCTCGCCGACCACCTCGCGCGGCGACCTGGGCCTGCTGATGGCCGGCGTGCTGCCCGGCGCGGAGCACGCCGACGCCGCCGGAGCGACCCGCGCCGACACGGCCCCGGCCGGGCCGGTCGAGACCACGACGAACGAGAGCGACGCAACCCCGGGGGAGGAGGACCCAGCGTGACCGAGGACAACAAGAGCACGCCCGGCGAGCCGAGCGAGGCGAAGCCGGCGGCGACCGGGGCGAGCGCGACCGCGCCGCCCAAGCCGTCCCTGGGCCGAGCGATGCTCGACGCGATCATCACCGGCAACTCTGCCGTGGTGACCTTCCTGGCCATCCTGCTCGCCCTGGTGGTCGGCGGCGTCCTGATGATCCTCGCGGACCAGGACGTGCTCGACCAGTACAAGTACTTCACCGCCGCCCCCGGCGACGCGCTCTCCGCCTCGTGGAGCCTGGTCTCCGACGCCTACAGCGCGATGTTCAAGGGTTCGATCATGAACCCGGACCTGTTCGCCGACGGCTCGATCGAGGACAACTTCCGGCCGATCTCCGAGACGATCACCCAGGCCACGCCGCTGATCTTCGGCGGTCTCGCGGTCTCGATCGCGTTCCGCACCGGGCTGTTCAACATCGGTGCGCAGGGGCAGATCATCGCCGGCGCGGTTTTCGCGTCGTGGGTAGGGTTCGTCGTCGACCTGCCGCCGGTGATCCACCTGGTGTTCGTGATCCTCGCCGGCATCATCGGCGGCGGTCTGTACGCGGGCATCGCCGGTGTCCTCAAGGCCCGCTTCGGCGCGCACGAGGTGATCGTCACGATCATGCTCAACCACATCGCGGTGCTGCTGCTCGGCTGGCTGCTGACCACCGACACCTTCCGGCGCGGCGGGCAGTCGCAGCCGATCGGCAAGGACGCGCACGACAACGCGGTGTTGCCGAACCTGTTCGGCGACAACCTGCGGATCCACTTCGGCATCATCCTGGCGCTGCTGGCGGCCGGGATCTACTGGTGGCTGCTCAACCGCTCCACGCTCGGGTTCGAGCTGCGCGCGGTGGGCTCCAACCCGGAAGCGGCCCGTACGGCGGGGATGAGCGTGGCCCGGGCGCAGATCCTGGCGATGGTGATCGCCGGTGCGATGGCCGGTCTCGCCGGCGTCTCGCAGGTGATGAGCTCGACCAACCCGGCACACACGCTGACCCCGAGCATCGACGCCGGCATCGGCTTCGACGCGATCACCGTGGCCCTGCTCGGTCGGACCAAGCCGCTGGGCACGGTGCTGGCCGCGCTGCTGTTCGGCGCGCTGCGCGCGGGCGGTTCGGTCATGCAGGCGTCCGCGAACGTGTCCGTCGACATCGTCATCGTCATCCAGGCCGTGATCGTGCTGTTCGTCGCGGCGCCGCCGCTGGTGCGCTCGATCTTCCGGCTGCGCGGTGCCCGCAAGGGCGCCGAGGGCGGGCCGCTGGCCGCCAAGGAGACCGTGGGGGTCCAGGCATGACCGAGCGGAATCCCGAAGGAGACACGCAGGTGGCGGACACCGTGATCGCCCCCCACGTGGAGGCCCCGGTGAACCCCACCGGCGAGGCCGCCGACGTGGTGCGGGCCGCGGCCCGGAAGAAGGCCCTGATCACGGGCATCGGTTTCGTCCTGGTCGGCCTGTACGCGCTGTGGGCGTTCGGCTTCGGCACCTCGAGCGGTGAGGACGCGGTCTTCGGGATGACCGTGCCCAACCGCGACACCACCCACGTGGGCGACCTGTCGCTGCCCGCGCGCGGTGTGGCGATCGCGATGTCCGTGGTGTGCATGGTCGCGGGCGGGTTGCGGATCGCCTTCGACCGCTCGCGCCTGGCCACCCGGCTGAGCATCGCGCTGTTCCTGATCGCGTTCGTGATCGCGTTCCTGGTGTGGGCGGTCGCGGGCAAGCAGATGTCCTTCGCGGGCGCCTTGCAGAACACCCTGCTGGCCGCGGTGCCGCTGGTGCTCGGCGCGCTCGCGGGCGTGATCGGCGAGCGCTCCGGCGTGGTCAACATCGCCATCGACGGTCAGTTCCTGTTCGGCGCGTTCGCCGCCGCGCTGACCGGCTCGGTGACCGGGTCGTTGTGGGCCGGGCTGGTCGCGGGCGCGGTCGCGGGCGCGCTGATCGGCGGGCTGCTCGCGGTCTTCGCGGTGCGCTACCTCGTCGAGCAGGTCGTCCTCGGTGTGGTGATCAACCTGCTGGTCACCGGCATCACCGGCTTCCTCTACACACAGCTGCTGCAAAAGGACCCCGAGCAGTACAACAACCCGGGCGTGTTCGACAACATCCGGATCCCCGGCTTCGCCGACATCCCGGTGATCGGCCCGGTCCTGTTCGACGTGAACGTGATCGTGTACCTGATGTACGCGCTGATCGTGATCGTGCACCTGGGCCTGTTCCACACCCGCTGGGGGCTGCGCGCCCGCGCGGTGGGCGAGCACCCCACGGCGGCGGACACGGTCGGCATCAAGGTCAACGCGACCCGCTACCGCAACGTGATCATGGCGGGCGCGATCGCCGGTGTCGGCGGCGCGTTCCTGACCATCGGCACGGTGGGCACCTTCTCGAAGGACATGACCTCCGGCGCGGGTTACATCGCGCTCGCGGCGGTCATCTTCGGGCGCTGGCGTCCGCTGGGCGCGGTGGCCGCGGCGTTGCTGTTCGGCTTCACCAGCGCGCTCGCGACCTCGTTGCAGCCGCTGAACACGTCGATCCCCAGCCAGTTCCTGCAGATGATGCCGTACGTGGTGACGATCTTCGCGGTGGCCGGTCTGGTCGGCAAGGTGCGCGCTCCGGCGGCGGCCAACAAGCCCTACACGAAGGGCTGACGGGCGTGTCGGAGATCGATTGGCCGGCGCTGCGGGACGCGGCGACGGCGGCGATGCGCGGTGCCTACGCGCCGTACTCGAAGTATCCGGTCGGCGCCTCGGCCCTGGTCGACGACGGCCGGATCGTGTCCGGGTGCAACGTGGAGAACGCGTCGTACGGCCTGACGCTGTGCGCGGAGTGCGGTCTGGTATCCGCGCTGCACGCGAGCGGGGGCGGCCGGCTCGTGGCGTTTTGCTGCGTGGACGGCGAGGGTGCGGTACTGATGCCCTGTGGGCGCTGCCGGCAACTGCTGTGGGAGCACGGCGGTCCCGGGATGTTGCTGGAAACCAAGCACGGTATACGGCCGTTGCGGGAGATCCTGCCGGATGCCTTCGGGCCCGAGGACCTCGCGTAGCACCGTGTGCTCGTGAGTCGAACGGGTCGCCTCGGCGGCCGAGAGGAAATGGACGGCATGGACGCGATTTCGGTCATCCGAACGAAGCGGGACCGCGGTGAACTGACGGCGGCTCAGATCGACTGGGTGGTCGATGCGTACACCCGCGGCGAGGTCGCGGACGAGCAGATGTCGGCGCTCGCGATGGCCATCCTGCTCAACGGGATGAACGCGACCGAGATCAACCGCTGGACCGACGCGATGATCGCCTCGGGCGAGCGGATGGACTTCTCGACGTTGTCCCGGCCCACCGCCGACAAACACTCCACCGGCGGGGTGGGCGACAAGATCACCCTGCCGCTGGCCCCGCTCGTCGCCGCGTGCGGCGTCGCGGTGCCGCAGCTGTCCGGTCGTGGCCTCGGCCACACCGGCGGCACGCTGGACAAGCTGGAGGCCATCCCCGGGTGGCGGGCGGCGCTGTCCAACGACGCGATGTTGCGGGTGCTGGAGGACGTCGGCGCGGTGATATGCGCGGCGGGCGACGGTCTGGCCCCGGCCGACAAGAAGCTGTACGCGCTGCGCGATGTGACCGGCACGGTCGAGGCGATCCCGCTGATCGCCAGCTCGATCATGAGCAAGAAGATCGCCGAGGGCACCGGCGCGCTGGTGCTCGACGTCAAGGTCGGCTCGGGCGCGTTCATGAAGGACCTGGACAACGCGCGCGAACTGGCCCGCACCATGGTGCGGCTGGGTGTGGACCACGGGGTCAAGACGGTCGCGCTGCTGACCGACATGTCCACCCCCCTCGGCCTGACCGCGGGCAACGCCCTCGAAGTCCGCGAGTCGGTCGAGGTGCTGGCCGGCGGCGGTCCGGCGGACGTGGTCGAGCTGACCGTGGCGCTGGCCCGGGAGATGCTGGCGGCGGCCGGGCAGACCCGGATCGACCCGGCCGACGCGCTGCGCGACGGCTCGGCGATGGACGTGTGGCGGCGGATGATCCGGGCCCAGGGCGGCGACCCGGACGCCAAGCTGCCGGTCGCGCGCGAGACGCGGGTGGTCACCGCCGCCTCGTCCGGCGTGCTGACCCGGCTCGACGCCTACGCGGTCGGCGTCTCGGCCTGGCGCCTGGGCGCGGGTCGGGCCCGCAAGGAGGAGCAGGTCCAGGCGGGCGCGGGCGTCGAACTGCACGCCAAGCCGGGCGACACGGTGGTCGCCGGTCAGTCCCTGCTGACGCTGCACACCGACACCCCGGAGCGCTTCGAGTACGCGACCGAGATCCTGTCCGACGCGGTCACGATCGCCCCGACGGGCACCACGTTCGAGCCGACCCCGATCCTGATCGACCGGATCGGCCCGACGGCCTGACGCTTCGGTACGCCCACGCGAGCGGCCCTCGACCCGGGTGGGTCGAGGGCCGCTCGCGTGCGCTCCGGGATCGACCCGGTGCGTGCCTGTGCCGAGCGCCGCGGCGCTCGGCACAGGCGGGAAATCCGGCCCTACAGCAGGCCCAGCAGCACCGAGGCGATGCCCGACACGGCCAGGCCGCCGAGGATCTCCGGCGACCAGTGCACCCGCACCGGGCCGGTGGACGCCTTGGCGAACTGCTCGCTCATCCCGCGCAGGTCGTCCACCACCTGGTCGGCGTGGGAGAGCTGGGGCAGGTCGTGCGCGCCGCCGCGGCCGTACGGGTCCTCGGCGGCGGCGCGGCCCTGCTGCCGCAGCGCGCGCTTGCGTTCGCGCAGCGAGACCGGGATCGCCCAGATGTAGAACGACCTGTCGTCCGCGCGCACCTCGATCGAGTATTCGGCGCGCACCCGCTCCACCGCGCCCCACGGCACCACGATGGTCCGGAAGGGGTTGCGGATCACCAACCGCTCCGGCCCGACCAGCACCGCCGAGCGCAGCGTGAGCGCGACCACCAGGATCGCGAAGAAGACCACGACGGCGATCGCGAGCCACTTGGTGTCCCCGTCGCCGCGGATCAACGTGTCGATCACCATCCACAGCCCGACGGCGATCAGAAGCACCCCGACGGCCATCGCCGGTCGGGAGCGGTACGTGGTGATGTCCTCGTCGCTGCTCATGACCGGTGATTGTGCCTCACGACGGCGCGCGGGTGTCGATGCCCGGGCGTCGATCGCCTCGGCACTTTGCCTCGACCGGACCGCCGGCTGGGACGCTACGCGAGTAGATATGCTCGTCTTGTGAGCATGCCGTCTGCAATTCTCGCCGATCCGGCCGAGGTCACCTCGTCCGAAGCGGCCCTTCGACGCTTCCTGCACGGGCTTCCCGGCGTCGACAGGGTCGGAACCGAAGCGCGGGCAGCGATGCTCGCCACCCGCTCGATCAAGACGGATGCGAAGGTCGCCGCGATCGACCTCGCCATCCGGATGATCGACCTGACCACATTGGAAGGTGCCGACACCCCGGGCAAGGTCCGGTCCCTGTGCGCCAAGGCGCTGCATCCGGACCCGGGCGCCCCCGACGCCCCCCGACCCGCCGCGATCTGCGTCTACGGCGACCTGGTCGCCGAGGCCAAGGCCGCGCTCGGTGATTCGGGCGTACACGTCGCCGCGGTCGCCACCGCGTTCCCGTCCGGGCGCGCCTCGCTCGACGTCAAGCTCGCCGACGTGGCCTACGCGGTCGCCGCCGGCGCGGACGAGATCGACATGGTCATCGACCGCGGCGCGTTCCTGGCCGGCCGCTACCGCGACGTCTTCGACGAGATCGTCGCGGTCAAGGCCGCCTGCGCGCGCGGCGAGGCCGCGGGCGGCGGCAGCGCCCACCTCAAGGTGATTCTGGAGACCGGTGAACTGTCGACGTACGACAACGTTCGCCGCGCGTCGTGGCTGGCGATGCTCGCGGGCGCCGATTTCATCAAGACGTCCACGGGCAAGGTCGCGGTCAACGCGACACTGCCGGTGACGCTGGTGATGCTCCAGGCGGTCCGCGACTTCCGCGAGGCGACCGGTCGCCAGGTGGGCGTCAAGCCCGCCGGCGGGATCCGCACCACCAAGGACGCGATGAAGTACCTCGTCCTGGTCAACGAGACGGTCGGCTCCGACTGGCTGGACCCCGACTGGTTCCGGCTCGGCGCCTCCAGCCTGCTCAACGACCTCCTGATGCAGCGCCAGAAGCTGGCCACGGGCCGCTACTCCGGCCCCGACTACGTGACGGTGGACTGACAGCCATGGGCAACCCATTCGAGTACGCGCCCGCGCCCGAGTCGCGCGCGATCGTCGACATCGCCCCGGCATACGGGCTGTTCATCGACGGCACCTTCGCCGAGGCGGCGGACGGCGGCCGGCTCAAGACGGTGAACCCGGCCACCGAGGAGGTGCTGGCCGAGATCGCGGTCGGCGGCGACGCGGACGTGGACCGCGCGGTCAAGGCCGCGCGCAAGGCGTTCAAGTCGTGGTCGGCGCTGCCCGGCGCGCAGCGCGCCAAGTACCTGTTCCGGATCGCCCGGCTGATCCAGGAGCACGCCCGCGAGTTGGCCGTGCTGGAGTCGATCGACAACGGCAAGCCGATCCGCGAGTCGCGCGACGTGGACATCCCGCTGGTCGCGGCGCACTTCTTCCACTACGCGGGCTGGGCGGACAAGCTCGCGCACGCGGGGTTGTGGCGGAGCCGCACCAACGAGCACAGTGGGCCGGACCCGAAGCCGATCGGCGTGGCCGCTCAGGTCATCCCGTGGAACTTCCCGCTGCTGATGCTGGCCTGGAAGGTGGCGCCGGCCCTCGCGTGCGGCAACACCGTGGTGCTCAAGCCGGCCGAGACCACCCCGCTGACCGCGCTGCGCTTCGCCGAGATCTGCGTCGAGGCCGGGCTGCCGAACGGTGTGGTGAACATCGTCACCGGCGCCGGCGAGACCGGGCGCGCGCTGATCGCCCACCCCGACGTGGACAAGGTCGCGTTCACCGGCTCGACCGCCGTGGGCAAGGAGATCGCCCGCACGATCGCGGGCACCCGCAAGCGGGTCACCCTGGAGCTGGGCGGCAAGGCCGCGAACATCGTCTACGACGACGCGGCGATCGACTCCGCCGTCGACGGCATCATCGAGGGCATCTTCTTCAACGGCGGCCAGGTCTGCTGCGCCGGCTCCCGACTGCTCGTGCAGGAGTCGGTCGCCGATGAGCTGCTCGCGAGCCTGACCCGGCGGATCAAGACGCTGCGCGTGGGCGACCCGCTGGACAAGAACACCGACGTCGGCGCGATCAACTCGGCCGCGCAGCTCTCCCGGATCCGGGAACTGGTCGCGGCGGGCGAGGCCGAGGGCGCCGAGCGCTGGTCCCTGGCCGGCGAGCTGCCGGGTCGGGGCTTCTGGTTCCCGCCGACGGTGTTCACCGGCGTCACCCAGGCGCACCGGATCGCCAGGGACGAGATCTTCGGCCCGGTGCTGACCGTACAGACCTTCCGCACCCCCGCCGAGGCCGTGGAGAAGGCCAACAACACCGCGTACGGCCTGTCCGCCGGGGTGTGGACGGAGAAGGGCGCCAAGGCCCTGTGGACCGCGCAGCGGCTGCGGGCGGGCGTCGTGTGGACCAACACGTTCAACAAGTTCGACCCGGCCTCGCCGTTCGGCGGGTACAAGGAGTCGGGCTTCGGCCGCGAGGGTGGCCGCCACGGGCTGGAGGCCTACCTCGATGTCTGAGCGCCTTGAGGTGTTGAAGACCTACAAGCTGTACGTCGGGGGCAAGTTCCCCCGGTCCGAGAGCGGGCGGGTGTACGCGGTGACCGACAGCAAGGGCCGGACCCTGGCCAACGCCCCGCGCGGCAGCCGCAAGGACGCCCGCGACGCGGTGGTCGCCGCGCGCAAGGCGTTCCCGGGCTGGTCGGGCGCCACCGCGTACAACCGGGGCCAGATCCTGTACCGGATCGCCGAGATGCTGGAGGGTCGGCGCGAGCAGTTCGCGACCGAGGTCGCCGCCGCCGAGGGCGTCAACCGGACGAAGGCGCTCGCGGCCGTGGACGCGGCCGTGGACCGCTGGGTCTGGTACGCCGGGTGGACCGACAAGCTCGCCCAGGTCGCCGGCGGCGCCAACCCGGTCGCCGGGCCGTTCGCGAACTGGTCGACGCCCGAGCCCACCGGCGTAGTCGCGGTGATCGCCTCGCAGCGCTCCTCGCTGCTCGGCCTGACGAGCGCGGTCGCGCCGGTGATCGCCACCGGCAACACCGCCGTCGTGCTCGCGGCCGGCGCCTCGGCGCTGCCCGCGCTGTCCTTCGCCGAGGTGCTGGCGGTCTCCGACCTGCCGGGCGGGGTGGTCAACATCCTCACCGGACATCCGGCGGAGATCGCCCCGACGCTCGCGTCCCACCAGGACGTCAACGCGATCGACCTGACCGGCGTCGCGCCGGACGCGGGCGTCGCGTCGGCGCGCGACCTGGAGATCGCGGCGGCGGACAACCTCAAGCGGGTGCTGCGCCCCGGTGCCAAGGAGCCGGACTGGACGACGGACCCGGGCACCGCGCGGATGCTGGCATTCACCGAAATCCGCACGGTCTGGCACCCGACCGGCCACTGACCCCGACCCACCGACGCGACCCCACGGGTTCCGCGCCGGTGGTTTTCAGGCCGGCGGATTCCGTGCCGGCGGCTCGCGGTCCGGCGGCGTGTGCGGCGGGCCTGTCACCCGACGTGGGGGACGGGCCCGCTGGTTGTTTTCGGGTCGCGGTTCACGTCGATCGGGCCTCAGGCGGCGAGCACACTGTCGGCGCGGGTGCCGCTGCCGCCGCCCGTCGCGGGGTCGGCCGAACCGGTCGGACGTCGGGCGAACGACCCGGACAACTTCCACGTGGCCAGGACGCGGGCGATCACGACGACGGCGAAGAGGGCGAGCAGAGCGGACATGTGATCAATCCTCGAAGGTGCGCGGGGCACGTCGAGCACGGTGCCCCCGACACCCGACGCTAGGCCCCCGAAGTCGCCCGCCGGTCCCTCTTGACGTGGTATCGACGCAGGTGGGGGCGTTTCTGACGGGATCTTGACGAACACCCGGCGCGGCTCAGCGCAGCGCCAACTCGGCGATCACCGCGGCGTGATCGGTACGTGGCACCCGGTGTTCGGACACCGACACCACATCGATCCCGCCCGCCACCAGCACATGGTCGATCCCGAACAGCGGCGGCAGCCCGTGGAAGTGGGCCATCGGCCAGGTGCGGGTCAACCCCCGCCCACGCTCCTCGTGCGCGTCCCGCAGCCCGGTGTCGGTCAGCGCGCGGAACGAGGCGTTGTCGAGCGTCGCGTTGAAGTCGCCCAGGAAGATCGTCGGCAGTGTGCGGTGCTCCGCCTCGCGGCGCAGCGCGTCCATGTCGTGGGCCCACTTCCCGGCCTGCCCGCGCATCGGCGGAATGGTGTGCACGCCCTGGAGCCGAATCCGGTGTCCGTCGATCTCCACAGTGGCGCCGGGCATCGGCATCGTGGTCCGCTCCGGCAACAGCCGCGCGTCGGTCAGCGGCCGGCGTGCGTAGATCGCCAGCCCGCTCGCGCCCGGCTCGCCGTGACCTGCGCTGTACGGCAGTTCCCGGGTCAACCCGGCCCGGTCCAGGCCCGCCGCCAACTCGGGGGTCAACTCCTGCACGGCCAGTACGTCCACCCGCTCGCGTACCACCAGCGCGGTGATCCGCGCCGCGTCGGCGGTGCCGAAGTAGGCGTTGGCGGTCATCACCCGCACCCGGGTACCGCCCGGAGCGGGCGCGCCGGCCGGGGTCAGGCGCGGCAACATCCACAGGGTGTGGACGACGACCAGGCCCAGCGCGACGAGCAGGGTGATCCGCATCCGCAACACGGCCGCCCCGAGCAGCACGACCACCGAGGTCGCCGCCGCGTAGGGGGCGAACACCGTCACGATCGCGACCGGCCACATCGCGTCGAAGACGAGCAGTCGGGCACCGGTCACCAGCACGGCACCGGCGAAGAGCAGGCCGACCACGCACCGCCCGAGGGCGCGCGACCGGCGGCGCAGCCGCCACAGTCGAGGCGGCGCCGGAATACCCTCCGCCGGTTCCTCCTCGACGTCGGCGGTCACGCTTCGGTCCGCCCGGGACCCTGCGCGGGCGGCGGGGTCGTCGGTCGCGGCGGCACCACGCCCACCCCGCCGGTCGAGTCGGCGTCGACGGCGGTCGTGGCGGCGGTGTGCGCCCCGGTCGCCGGATATTGCCCGGTCGACGCCGGGTGGGTCACGATCGGCGCTCCCGCGGCGGTCGTGTCACGTCCGTACGAGGGCCACTCCTGCGGCGGCAGCGAGCGGCCGCGGGTGACCGTCGGCGGGCTCGGCGCGCCGAGCACCACGATCAGGAAGTAGGCGCACAACGCGAACAGCATCAGCACGCCCACGTTCAGCGCGCTCTGTTCCACTCGCGCTCCGGCCGGGATGTGGGCGAAGCCGCCGCCGTCGTAGGCGAGCGCGCCCAGGGCCGCGGTGAGCCCCACGACGCCCTGTGCGGCGAGCACCCCGAGCGCCGTCCGGGTGATCACCCGGGCCCGCGGCGTGGGCCGCCCGGCATGGGTCACCAGGAGCACCGCGGCGGCGAGCAGCACCGGAGTGAGGGCGTCGAGCAGCGTCGACTGGCCGCCGTAGGCGCGCGCCCGAAAGCCGTCCACGCCCGATCCGACGCCGAACAGGACGCGCAGCGCGTCGACCGCCAACCGCAGTGCCAGAAAACCGACCAGCGTCCATGCCGCCGGCTCCCGCAGACGATCCGTTTCCTGCCGCATCCGAATGCCTCCCCGTGGCCACGTTCGCGGCTCAGGGTAGACGGGCCTCGGCGCTGCGGCGGGAGAGCGCCCCCGTGCGCGGCGCCCGGCGTCCGGCTCGGACGACTCAGAGCTTGTCGAGGGCCTGCTGCACGGTCATGCCCCGGGCGAGGTCGCCGGTGACCATGTCGGTGCCGACCGGCGTGTCGCCGACGTCGGTGCCGACACTGTTGGACAGCGGGTTCAGACCGCCGCCGTTCATCGGATTGAGTTGCGTGCGCTGCACGACGCCGAGCACCGCCTCGGTCGCGGCGGCGGCACCGGTGCCGGCCGCGGCCACGTCGGGCCGGGACATCGCCTCGGGCGCGAGGGGCGAGGCCGTGGCGCTCCCGGCGAGGCCGAACGCGGCGGCGGCGCCGAGAGAGGTCGCGGCGATCGTGCGGAGAACGGAGGACATGGGGTGGCCCTTCCCGGTCGACTGGGGGATTGACCACGCAACGTAGCCACTCGACTACGCCGAACGCAATTCGGCGCCCCGCACGCTCGTGTCCCGAATCCGCATCGAACCCGACGGAAATTCGACGGAACCGTCACAGCCCCATCCGCCGTCCCTGCCGATGAGACCGACACGACCGGGGGAGCGAACGGGATCGACGAGGTCGCCGGCCATGTGGACGACGACACGGACAACCGCACGGACGCGGAACAACTGCACAGTGGAAGAGCGGCGCGGATCGGAAGCCGCGGGCGAGCGAACGACCGCACCCGGTCGGGCGCGAAGGGACGAGAAGAGCGAATCGCTCAGGCGACCAGCTCGGCGAAGGCCTCGTCCGCGCCGAAGCTCAGCGCGTCGTCCTCGCGCAGCCGGCGCAACGCGCGCCAGATGCTCGACTTGACCGTGCCGACGCTGCACCCCAGCACCTCGGCCACCTCGGGGTCGGTCCGACCCTCGTAGTAGCGCAGCACCAGCATCGTGCGCTGCGGCTCGGGCAGCTTGGCCAGCGCCCGCCACAACACCGCGCGCAGCTCGGTGTCGCCCATCGAGTCGGAACCGTCCGGACGCTCGGGCAGCTCCTCCGAGGGGTACTCGTTGATCCGGCGCCGCCGCCAGGCGGATATGTGCAGGTTGGTCATCGTCCGCCGCAGGTAGCCGCCGAGCGCGGCCTTGTCCTGGATCCGACCCCACGCCTGGTACGTGCTCATCAGCGCGCTCTGCAACAGGTCCTCGGCCTCGTTGCGGTCACCGGTGAGGTGGTACGCGGTGGCGAACAGCGCCGACCGGCGCTCCCTGACGTACGCCGTGAATTCGTCGTCGACACTCTCCGTGCACGCGGTGCTACGCGCGTTCTTGGGCAGCGGGGCGAGGGCGACGACGGTACGACGGTTGTCCTTGCGGATGACCTGCGACTGCGTCCTGGTCTGCATGACTTCTCCCCCGGCTCGGCGCTCGTTCACGATGTACAGCCTGCTGGGCGGGCTTCATCGTCAGGTCGGCGAGCTGTCACAGGTATGCAACAGCGACCTCGGGCGGCGAACCGGAAGGGGGCTCCCCGTGTTCTTCCCAGCCGTGACGTCAGACACAATGGCCTGCGTGCCCTACCTGCTGCTTATCGAGGATGACGAGTCCGTACGCACCGGACTCGAACTCGCCCTGGGGCGCCAGGGCCATCGCGTGGTCACCGCGGCCACCGGTGAGGCCGGTCTGGAGCGGTGGCGCGAGCAGCGTCCCGACCTGATCGTGCTCGACGTGATGCTCCCGGGCATCGACGGGTTCGAGGTGTGCCGGCGGATCCGCCGCACCGATTCGCTGCCGATCATCCTGTTGACCGCGCGCAACGACGACATCGACGTGGTGGTCGGCCTGGAGTCCGGCGCCGACGACTACGTGGTCAAGCCGGTCCAGCCGCGGGTGCTGGACGCCCGGATCCGCGCGGTGCTGCGCCGCGGCGAACGTGAGGTGTCCGACGCGTCGGTGTTCGGCGACCTGGTGGTCGATCGCAACGCGATGACGGTGACCAAGGCCGGCGAGGAGCTTCAGCTCACCCCGACCGAGCTGCGCCTGCTGGTCGAGCTGAGTCGGCGCCCGGGCCAGGCACTGTCCCGCCAGCAGCTGCTTCGCCTGGTGTGGGAGCACGACTACCTCGGTGACTCTCGCCTGGTCGACGCGTGCGTGCAGCGGCTGCGCGCCAAGGTGGAGCAGACCCCGTCCGCGCCGACGCTCATCCGCACCGTCCGGGGCGTCGGTTACCGTCTCGATCCGCCCCAGTGACGGCCCGTCCGCCCCTCGTCCGCAGGTTCGTCCGACGGGTCGCCCCGACCCTGAAGCTGCGTTCGTTGCGATTTCGGGTGCTCGTCGCGTTCGCACTGGTCGCGCTGATCGCCGCGGTGGCCGCCTCCGGCATCGCCTACTGGCTGACCCGTAACGCCGTCCTGGAGCGCGCGCAGGACTCGGTATTGACCGAGTTCCGGGACAACCTCGGCCGGGTCTCGGCCGGACTGCGGGAGAACCCGGACCAGGCCGACCTGGGTCCCGCCGTGGACCAGATGCGGGAGAGCAGCTTCGGCTACTCGGTGGTCCTGGTCGGCGCCGACGGCCGCCCGGTCGCCTCCAACCCCTCCCGCTTCCCGCTGGAGCGGGTGCCCGCCAAGCTCCAGCGCATCGTGCAGACCGCCGACAACAACGGCGGCTTCCACATGTACTTCCAGCGGATCGACATCGACGGCCAGCCGTACCTGGTCGGCGGCACCCGGGTGGTGCCCAACGGCCCCACCGGCTACATGTTCAAGTCGCTCAAGGACGAACAGGCCGACCTGAACTCGCTGGCCCGCTACCTGATCGTCGGCACCCTGCTCGCGCTCGGCGCGGCGGCGGTGGTCGCCCTGTTCGCCGCCCGGCACATCCTGCGTCCGGTGCGCCGACTCGGCTTCGCCGCCCGCGAGTTGGGCGCGGGGCGCCTGGACACCCGGCTCGACGTGCGCGGCTCGGACGAACTCGCCGACCTGTCCCGGACCTTCAACGACGCCGCGGAGAAGCTGGAGCGCAGCGTCGCCGAACTGCGCGCCCTGGAGTCCTCCTCGCGCCGCTTCGTCGCCGACGTGTCCCACGAACTGCGCACCCCGCTCGCGGCGATGACCGCGGTCAGCGAACTGCTCGAAGAGGAGGCGGACAGCCTCGGCGAGCAGGGCGCGCCGGCCGCGCGCCTGGTGGTCGCCGAGATCGAACGCCTCGCCACGCTGGTCGAGGACCTGATGGAGGTCTCCCGCTTCGACGCGGGCACCGCCGCGCTCGTGGCCGACGAGGTCGACATCACCGACCTGGTCACCGCGTGCCTGGACGCGCGGGCCTGGATGGACGCGGTGGACCTGCGGGCCCCGCGCGGCATCCTGGCCCGGGTGGACCCGCGCCGGCTGGACGTGATGGTCTCCAACCTGGTCGGCAACGCGCTGCGACACGGCGGCTCCCCGGTGACCGTGGAGATCCACCGCGAGCCGCGCCTCGCGCTGCCCGGCCTGATCGACTCGCCGATCGAGGAGGACCTGGTGATCGACGTCTCCGACACCGGTCCCGGCATCCCCGAGGACGTACTGCCGCACGTGTTCGACCGCTTCTACAAGGCGGACAGCTCGCGGGCCCGCTCCGAGGGCAGCGGTCTGGGCCTGTCCATCGTGATGGAGAACGCGCGCATCCACGGCGGGACCGCGTTCGCGTCGAACATGCCCGGCGGTGGGGCGAAGTTCACACTGCGCCTGCCGCTGGTGCCGCCGCAACTCGAAGAGATAATCGACCCGGACGAGGGTGTCGAGGACGACGGGGTGCATGCCGACCTCGAAGCCGAGGACGCCGAACACAGTGGTCGTACCGCTCGGGCCGAACGGGCCGACGCGGATCTCGGTGATGTCTCGTCCGGTGGCAGGGACGAGCGAGGAGGCGTGCGTTGAGACCCAGGCGGCGGCTTCCGATCGCGATCCTCGCGACCACCGGCGTGCTCGCCGCGCTCACCTCCTGCGGGATCCGGCCGACCGAGGGTCCGGTCGGCGCCGGGAAGCCGGCCAACCGGACCGCGCCGTCCGTACAGAGCCAGCTGCCGGGCTCGGAGCGGCACATCGTGTATCTGGTGAAGGACAACCGGCTCCAGGCCCTGCCCAGGGCCGGCCGGCTCCAGCTGCGACCGAGCGAGGCGGTCCCGGACCGGCCGCGCACCGATCAGCTCAACCAGCTCCTGGAGGAGCTGCACCTGGGCCCGAACGACGCCGAGGCGCTGGACGGGTACACCACCGCGCTGCCGGCCGGCGGCCTGGTCGCGGCGGAACGGCGCGAGGGCGATCCGCCGACCCTGTTCCGGCTGGACGCGCCGCTGGCCGCGCTGGCCACCATCGCGCTGGGCCAGGTGGTCTGCACGCTGCAGAGCGCGTCCGGGGGCAACACGGTGCTGCTCGCGGGCCGCCGCACGGCGCCCGAGCAGTACCGGTGCGAGAGCTATCTCGACATCAGCCGCAAGAGCACCGCGACCCCGAGCACCGGCACCAAACCCACCGGTCCGCCGTCGGCGTTCGAGAAGGACTGGCCGCAGGCGTCCCGCCCCTCCGGGAAGGCCCTTACTCCCCAGGGCGGATGACCGGCAGGGTCCTGCGGCGGATGTGCCCGGGCCGGGACCGGCCTACCTTCGAAGGACGACGACGTTGCCTACGACGCCGTCGGATCGAGGAGGACCGTCATGAGCACCATCACCGCTCCCAGGCTCAGTCGCCCGCGCCACGGCCGCCGGATCGCCGGCGTCTGCGCCGGCATCGCCCGCCGCTGGGGCTGGTCGCCCACCACCGTGCGGGTGGCATTCCTGCTCTCCTGCCTGCTGCCGGGCCCGCAGTTCCTGCTCTACATCGCGCTGTGGATCCTGCTGCCCCAGGACTGAGCCCCCGGGACGCCGCCCGCCCCGGTCGTGCCGGCGCCTATCATCCGATCAACGGATGGTCGGGCAGGTCGATCGGGCGGTCCGATGGGACCGAGAGGCTCCGGGCCGGGCGCTCGGTCGGGGGGCGGGGACATGCAACCGGGTACAGCACACAACAAGAACCTCATCGTCACCGTGTCGGTGTTCGCCGGCGTGCTGGTCACGCTGGTGGGCCTGGTGCTGAGCGGCACCCTGGCGGTCAAGGCCGGGCGCACGCAGGCGATGAACTCCAGGCAGTACAGCGACAGCGATGTCGAGGACACGCGGGGCTTCTGGGACCAGGACCGGCAGGACGAGGCCAAGCCGCGCGGCGCGGAGATCACCCCGGGCCGGCCCGCACCGGAACTGCCCGACCAGGACCAGCAGAGCCCCGTCGCGGACTACCGGCAACCGCCGACCATCGAGGCACGCCGGGTGGCCTCGCCGTACACCCGGCCCGAGGTGGCGATACGCGGCAAGATCTTCTTCCGGATGCCCGAGGGCGTCGCCGAGTGCAGCGGCACCGTGGTGCACCACCCGAGCGGCAACATGGTGTGGACGGCGGCGCACTGCCTGCACGGTGGGCGCAACGGGGACTTCTACGACCGGGTCACCTTCGTCCCCGGGTACAACGGCGCGGGCCGCACCCAGGCCGAGCGCGAACCGTACGGGCGGTGGCCGGCGCGGCGCACCACGGTGAGCAACCACTGGGCGCAGAACGCGGATCCGAACGGCAAGGACGCGAGCGCGTCGCCGTATGACTACGGCGCCTTCATCGTCGACTCGCGCGGGGGCAGGACCCTGGAGGAGGCGGTGGGGCCCGGGGCGGACGTGTACTGGAACGCCCCCCGGCATCTTCGCGTGCAGTCGTTCGGCTATCCGGGTGACACCCCCTACGACGGCACCGCGCTCTACACGTGCTCGTCGCCCACCACGGACTTCCGCGAGGACGGCTGGCCGCAGCCGGACATGTTGTGGATGGGCTGCACGATGACCGGCGGATCCTCCGGCGGCGGCTGGTTCACCGAGGTGGACGGTCAGTTGCGGCTGGTGAGCAATGTCTCGCTCGGGGTGACCACCCCCGGGTCGCGCACCATGACCGGGCCCTATCTGGGCGACGTGGCGAAGGACATGTACGACTCGCTGTAGCGGCGGCGCGGCCCGGTCGGGCCGCGCTCGGCACTCTCGACGCCCTCGATGTTCTCCGGGTATGACGAAGCCGTGTCCTCGCGCAGGATCGATACGCGATGGACACGGCTCGTGCGGCGGCGGGATCGAACGGGTTCCCCGGCGACGACCCGGCTCGGCGGCGAAGGCGGAACCCGGTGCGACGACCTACAGCGGCAGGCTCGACAGCGGCGACGTGCCGCCCGCGCCGGTGAGCTTGTCGGTGGGCAGGGCGTTGAGCGGCGAGCCCAGGCCACCCTTGGCCGGGCCGCCCTGCGCCGCCGTGTTGCCCATGTTCTGCTCCATGTCGCGGGCCATGCCCTGCTCCATGCCGTGCTCCATGTCGCGGGCCATGCCCTGCGCCACGCCGGTCGCCAGGCCGTCGAGGGGGGCGTGGCCCGGGGTGAGCGCCTGGCCGACGGGGAGCTTGTCGGTGACCTGGGTCAGCGGGAACGGCGCGGCGGCGTCCGGCATGGCCGCCTGTGCCGTGGAGGCGGCCGGAGCCAACTCGTCGACCAGGTCGGTCACGGGCATGGCGCTCGCGGAACCCGCCGCGCCCGCGGCGATTGCCGCGCCGAGCCCGGCCGTGATGGCCGCCTTACGCGTTACCGATCGCATGTGCATCCTCGGTTTCTCGATTCGGGCGGGGCGGCATACACCCCGTAACGAAGTGAGTCCGCAAGGTAGCGAACCGGATACGGAATGCGCAAAACGCCCCCTTCGCGGCGGGCCGGGTCGTTCGTCCCGAGGCGGGGGGTGGGGCGCGCCCGCGAGGCGGGTCGGACGGGCGCGCCCGCAGGGGTCAGCTCCGGCCGAACAGCCATTCCGACCTGAGCGCGGCGTAGCCCGGCTTGATCACCTCGTTGATCATCGCGAGGCGTTCGTCGAAGGGCAGGAACGCGCTCTTCATCGCATTGACGGTGAACCATTGCAGGTCGTCCAGGCCGTAGCCGAACGCCTCGACCAGGTGCTCGAACTCCCGGGTCATCGACGTGCCGCTCATCAGCCTGTTGTCGGTGTTGATCGTGACGCGGAAATACAACCGGCGCAGTAGGCCGATCGGGTGTTCCGCGTACGAAGTCGCCGCACCCGTTTGCAGGTTCGAGGTCGGGCACATCTCCAGCGGGATGCGCTTGTCGCGCACGTACGCGGCGAGTCGGCCCAACTCGACGCCGCCGTCGTCCTTGACCGTGATGTCGTCGATGATCCGCACGCCGTGGCCGAGCCGATCCGCGCCGCACCACTGGAGCGCCTGCCAGATCGACGGCAGGCCGAACGCCTCGCCGGCGTGGATGGTGAAGTGGTTGTTCTCGCGCTTGAGGTATTCGAACGCGTCGAGGTGGCGCGTGGGCGGGAAGCCCGCCTCGGCCCCGGCGATGTCGAAGCCGACGACACCCAGGTCGCGGTGCCGGTTGGCGAGTTCGGCGATCTCCAGCGAGCGGGCCGCGTGCCGCATCGCGGTGAGCAGCGCGCCGACCCTGATCCGGTTGCCGGCCGCCGCCGCGCGGCGCTCGCCCTCGCGGAAACCCTCGTCGACCGCATCGACGACCTGGTCCAGGGTCAATCCCGCTTCAAGGTGCTGTTCGGGGGCGTAGCGGATCTCGGCGTAGACCACGCCGTCGGCGGCCAGGTCCTCGGCGCACTCGGCGGCGACCCGGAACAGGCCCTCGCGGGTCTGCATCACCGCGACGGTGTGGTCGAAGGTCTCCAGGTAGCGCTCCAGCGAACCGGAGTCGGCCGCCTCGCGGAACCAGGTGCCGAGCGCGTCGGGGTCGGTGGTGGGCAGGCGGTCGTAGCCGACGGCCGCCGCGAGTTCGATGATCGTGGCGGGACGCAGCCCACCGTCTAGGTGGTCGTGGAGCAGGACTTTGGGGGCACGCCGGATCTGTTCGACCGTGGGCGAGACAGCGGGCGTGTTCGGGTGACTGCTGGACATGAAAGGACTTTACTGCCTACGCGCGTAGATCATGTGTCGACCGCGTGAAGATTCGGCCATACGCGCGCGAGCGATGCCCGATCGGCGCCCGCGATCACGACCCGTCCCCGAAACGGCCTGCGCAGCGGCTTCGCACGGGGCGCGAACTCCCGCTCCGGACTCAGCCGTTGGCCGGATCCGGATGCAGCAGCCGACCCCGGCGGCCGAGCACGAATTCGCGGAACAGCCGTACCGGCGCGGTCTCCGGACGACTCGGCATCCAGGCGAGCCCGATGGTGCGGAAGGCGCGCGGCGCGGTGACGGTCAGATCCACCGTGCCCGGGCGCGGGGTGTCGGGCGCGGGCAGCAGGGCGACGCCGAGTCCCGCCGCGACCAGACCGCGCAGGGTGTCCGTCTCCTCGCCCTCGAACGCGACCTTGGGGACGAACCCCGCCTCGGCGAACAGCGCGTCGGTGATCCGGCGCAGCCCGTAGCCCGGTTCCATGCAGACGAACACGTCCTCGGCCGCCTCGGCCAACCGCACCCGCCGCCGGCCGGCGAGCCGATGGTCGGCCGGCACCACCAGGTAGAGCCGCTGATCGTCCAGCGCGCGCACGGCCAGGTCGGGCGCGTCGGGCAGCGGCGCGGTCAGGCACAGGTCCAGTTCGCCCGCCCGCATCCGCTCCAGCATCACCGACGCCGACGCCTGGACCAGCTGGAAGCGGATGCCGGGGTGGTCCACCCGGAACGCGCGCAGCAGTTCGGGCACCGCCTCCGGCCCCATCGTGTGCAGGAACCCGAAGGCGACCTTGCCACGCGTCTCGCCCGCGTCCTCGATCACCTCGTCGAGGCCGCGTTCGAGCAGGGCGAGTGCCTGCTCCACGTAGCCGAGCAGCGTGTGGCCCTGCCGGGTGAGCGCCACGCCACGCCCGGTCCGGGCCAGCAGCGGCACACCCACGTCGGCCTCCAGTCGGGCCATCGTGCGACTGAGGGTGGGCTGCGGGATGCCCAACCCGGCCGCCGCGCGGGTGATGTGCTCCTCCCGCGCGACCGCGGCGAACTGGGTCAGCAGCGGCGCGATGGCCGCGGCGACCTCGGAAACCTCTGCCGACCTGCTGTCATACGTCACAGCATGGATTCTCGCCGAAACATGCATTGGACGCATGAAACCGCGCGGTCTAGTTTCGTGGACATGCCTGCCTCGAACACCGCTTCGGACCCCGCCCCAACCCCCGCCCCGACCTCCGAACCCACCCGGCACGCGCGCGGCTCGCGCGGGTATCGCCGGGTCAACCTGGCGCTGTTCGCCGCAGGCTTCTCCACCTTCGCGATGTTGTACGCGACGCAGACGCTGCTGCCGGAGTTGTCGGCCCGCTTCGACCTGGACCCGGCCACGGCGAGCCTGTCAGTCTCGGTGACCACCGGTGCGCTCGCGCTCGCGGTGATCCCGGTGAGCATGATCTCCGAGCGGTGGGGCCGCTCGCGGGTGATGACGGTCTCGGTGTTCGCCGCCGCGCTGCTCGGCGTACTGGCCGCGTTCGCCCCGGACTTCGGCACCCTGGTCGTGCTGCGTGCGGTGCAGGGCGTGGCGCTCGCGGGGCTGCCCGCGACCGCGATGGCGTACCTCGCGGAGGAGGTCGACCGGCCCTCGCTCGGCGCGGCCATGGGGTTGTACGTGGCGGGCAACAGCATCGGCGGCATGGGCGGCCGGTTGGTCACCGGTCTGGCCTCGGACCTGGGCGGTTGGCGGATCGCGCTGGTGGCGGTGGGCCTGTTGGCGCTCGGCTCGGCGATCGCCTTCCGGGCGCTGCTGCCCGCGTCGCGCAACTTCACGCCGTCGACGATGTCCGCGGCTCGGCTCACCGGCGTGTTGCGGTCGCACCTCGCGGATCCGGTGCTGCGCCGGTTGTACCTGCTCGGCATGATCTTCATGGCCGCCTTCGGCACGGTCTACAACTACCTCGGATACCGGCTCCTCGCCGAGCCGTTCGCGCTGCCGCAGACGGTGGTCGGCGCGATCTTCGTGATCTACCTGGCGGGCACGTTCAGTTCGGCCGCGTCGGGTCGACTGGTCGGTCGGCTCGGGCACCGGGTCACGTTGTGGACGGCGGCGGCGATCACCGCGACGGGGGCGCTGCTGACCCTGCCGGACAACCTGGCGCTGGTCGTGGTCGGGCTCGTCGTGCTCACGGCGGGCTTCTTCGCGGGCCACTCGGCGGCCAGTTCGGCGGTCGGGCTGCGGGCCCGCGAGGGTCGCGCGCAGGCGTCCGCGCTCTACCTGGCCGCCTACTACCTCGGCGCGAGCGTGGGCGGGCCGGTCGGCGGGGTCGCCTTCCACGGTCGGGGCTGGACCGGCGCGGTACTGCTCGTGCTGGTGCTGATGGCCGCCGCCGGCGTGGTGGCGACGGGGCTGAGCGGCCGACCGGCGAAGACCCCGACCCCGGCTCCGGCCCGGGTGCGCCGGCCCCACGCCCACGCCCGCTCGACGGCCTGAGCCGACGCGCGGCGGCCCGGTGACCGGGTCAGCGGTCGCGGCGCCGCAGGACCAGTCGGCCGGTGCCGTACAGCACGAGCAGGGCACCGACCGCGAGCAGGGCCGCGCCCGCGATCGGAGCGGACCACGAGCCGCCGAGATCCGGGCCGCCGCCGACACCGGTGTCCGGCGTGAGGGTGTGCATGAGGGCGCTCGCGGCGTCCGAGCCGAACGCGTAGGCCAAGCCCGCGACGAGCACCGGCAGCAGCAGGACGCCGCCCACGAAGCTCGTCAGCGCGGGGATCGACCGCCCGGCCATCGCCCACCGCAAGACCTGCCGCGGACGGTGGGTGCCGGGTGCGGAAAAGCGGAACGGGGTGCTCATGACGACCTCTCGGGAATGGGTTCTGCCGACGTACCCACCATCCGCCGGCGGACCCCCCGCGCACATCCGCCCCGAGGGCCAGACCAAACCCGTACGCAAGTACTACACGATCCCGGGCGGGTCCGGGTCGGGGTGGAAGCGCGTGGGGCGGGGCGGC
>NZ_JBHTVA010000093.1:0-37544 GCF_042793325.1 Embleya sp. NPDC056575 | reverse complement strand
CCCCCAGTCTCGGAGCCCCGCACGCCGGCAGCGGCACACCCGGCGACACCGGCCCGCCCCGCACCGGCACCCCGCAACCACACGCGCAACGCCCGCCGCGAACACCCGACCGCTCGGCAACGCATCCGGCAACACCGCGCGCAGCCACGTCGTGCCCCGCTCCCCCGCTTCCCCGCTTCCCCGCTTTCCCGCTTCCCGGATACCGACCACCGTGGCGCCACAGTCGGGATCCGGGTGGTCGTCGGGGTCGGTGCTCTGGTGTCGGCGGGGGCGCGAGGCGGGCCGAACGGGTGGGGAATTGCTCATTGTTGGGGTTCTGGCGCATAGCATCGATGGGTTGATCGGCCGGGGTTGTGGAGGGTGCTGCGTGTCTCTTGTCGTGTCTGCCGACGGGGTTGGGACGGATCGTGGGGATGCGGTTGTCGTCGGTGGGGACGCGATGTCGCGGGAGGGGTTGTTCGGGGCGGCTCGGGCGTTGGCGGGGAGGATTGCCGGGGCACCGGCCGTGGCGGTGCGGGCCGATGCCTCGTTGGGGACGGTGATCGCCACGCTGGGTGGGTTGCTGGCCGGGGTGCCGGTGGTGCCGGTGCCGCCGGATTCGGGGCCGTTGGAGCGGGCGCACATCCTGTCGGACTCGGGGGCCGTGCTGCTGGTGGCGCCGGGGCCGTGGACGGACACCGGGCTGCCCACCATGGAGGTCGACTCCGCCGCTCGGTCGGCCGGCACGCTGCCGGAGCCGGGTCCGGATGCGACGGCGCTGATCCTGTACACCAGTGGCACCACCGGCCCGCCGAAGGGTGTGTTGATCTCGCACGCGGCGATCGCGGCCGGGCTGGACGGAGCGATCGAGGCGTGGGACTGGACGGCGGACGACGTACTCGTGCACGGGCTGCCGCTGTTCCACGTACACGGGCTCGTGCTGGGCGTGCTCGGGGCGCTGCGGACCGGGTCGCGGCTCGTGCACACGGGGCGGCCCACCCCGGCGGGCTACGCGGCGGCCGGGGGCAGTCTGTACTTCGGCGTGCCGACCGTTTGGTCGCGGATCGCGCAGGATCCGGACTCGGCGCGCGCGCTGGCCGGCGCGCGGCTGCTGGTGTCGGGGAGCGCGCCGCTGCCGGTGCCGGTGTTCGAGCGTGTCGCCGAACTCACCGGACACCGGCCGGTGGAGCGCTACGGCATGACCGAGACGCTGATCACGCTCAGCACCCGGGCCGACGGCGAACGCCGGCCCGGATCCGTCGGGTGGCCGATCACGGGTGTGCGGACGCGGCTGGTCGGCGAGGACGGCTCGCCGTGTGCGCATGACGGCGAGACCGTGGGCGAGTTGCAGGTCGACTCGCCGACGCTGTTCCAGGGATACCTGAATCGCCCCGAGGCCACCGCCGCGACGCTCACCACCGACGGCTGGTTCCGCACCGGCGACGTGGCGGTGATCGACGCCGACGGCCGGCACCGGATCGTCGGCCGGGCGAGTACGGACCTGATCAAGACCGGCGGCTACCGGGTCGGCGCGGGCGAGGTCGAGGGCGCGCTCCTGGCCCACCCGGCGGTCCACGAGGCGGCCGTGATCGGCGCCCCGCATGCCGATCTCGGCCAGGAGATCGTCGCGTTCGTGGTCCTGGCACCGGGCGGCGGGGTGACGGAGCGCCAACTCATCGACCACGTGGCCGCCGGGCTGTCCGTGCACAAGCGCCCCCGCCGCGTCCTCTTCGTCGCCGATCTCCCGCGCAACGCGATGGGCAAGGTCCAGAAGAAGCTGCTGGCCGACTGAACGCGTGGTGCGGCCAGTAGGCGCCCACGCCGCCGGGATCACGAACCGGTTCGTCGTCCCGGGAGTCAACGATCACGTCCGTGTCGCCTATGTCGAGACCTTGAAGGTCCGCATGCTCAAGGGGCCGCTCAGTGAATACGAGCGGTGGGAGTGCGAATGGTCGTACAAACCGGCCGACGACGCCCGGGAGTTCGTGACCGGCTCTCAGCCTCGGGTGGCGATCAGGGTGGTTTCCGGGAGGCGGATGAGGGGGATTCGGCGGTCGGTGCGGGTTTGGTAGTTGGCGTAGTAGGCGCGGTCGGCGGTCAGGGCGGCCCAGGTCTTCGTGTACTCGTCGCCGTCGAGGATTTCCGGGACGCTCCAGTACGTCGCGTGCTGCACGCGGACCAGGAGCTGCGGGTTCGCCGTGCGGTCGGACAGGTTCACGTACCAGGACGGGTGCTTGGCGGCGCCGGCGAAGGAGCCGACCACGATGCGGTGACCGTTCTCGTCCGCCCAGAACGGCAGGGCGACCTTGTGCATCCGGCCGCTCTTGCGGCCGACCGTGTGTACGAGCACGTGGTCCATCCCGGCGAGCAGCCAGACGTCGTCGCCGTCCGACTGTTCCATCTGCGAGACGTGCTCCTTGGTGAAGAGAACGATCTCCTCGGGCGAGGGCTCGATGAATTCGTCGTTCTTCTGTTCCGCCATGATGGTTTTCGCTCCAGGAAAGGCACGCGCGGCAGTTGGGTTGCGCGACTCTAGTCCGGGTCCCGCCAACCATCAATGCCGGTCTCGGGGATCCGGACGTGGTCCGCGTCACGGCTCCCGACCCCCGCCCGGGCCACCGCCGAGGCCGCTCGGACCAGCGCCGCCACCGCCGTCGAGCGGGACCGTTCGGGCCAGGCGACGGCCAGGACCGACGGCGGCGCGTCCGCGACCGGCCGGAACACGACGCCCGGGCGGGGGTAGCGGGCGGCGACCGAACGCGGCAGCAGCGGGGTTCGGCACTCCAGGGTCACCAACGTCAGCAGTTGGGCGAGGTCGCGCCCCGCGTGGCGGTGCTCCTCGATGTAGCGGTCCACCTCCTGGGGGCGCAGGCCGAGGTCGGCGAGGGTCAACGACTCCTCGGCCGCGAGCGGGTGTGCGGCGGCGAGGGCGGCCACGCGCGGTTCGGCGATCAGCGTCTCGGCGTCCAGGCCGGCGCGGTCGAACGGCTCGTGGACCAGGGCCACGTCCACCTCGCCCCGGCGCAGCAGGTCGGGCTGTTCCTGCCAGCCGCACAGCCGGATCCGTACCGGCATCGCTCCCGGTTCGGCCGCGTGGCGCGCCAGCATCGGCTCCAGCAGGTCCCCGTCACCATCCGCCTTCACCGCAAGCACCAGCTTCGGCGAGGCGTCGGCGGCGCGCCGGGCCCGGCGTCCGGCGGCCTCCAGCGCGTCCAGCGCGGGCCGCGCCTCCGCCAGGAGCACCGTCCCGGCGGGGGTCAGCGCCACACTGTGCGTGGTCCGCTCGAACAGGACCGCGCCCACTTCCGTCTCCAGCGCGCGGATCGCGCGCGACAGCGGTGGCGGCGAGATCCCCAGCCGCTCGGCGGCGCGCGCGAAGTTCAACTCCTCGGCGACGGCGACGAAGTAGCGCAGCGGGCGGGACTCCACGTACTCACCCTCTCCCTCTCGCACTCGCACCTCACCCGGTATTGCCCTGAGGGTAACAACCGGGAGCCGATCGATCCTTCAGTTCGAAGCCGCCGGCCACCAGGCTCGACGACATCCCTTCGAACATCTCTCCTGGAGTATTCGTGATCGTCGTCACCACCCCGACCGGACGGATCGGCGCGCAGGTTCTCACCGATCTTCTCGACGCCCCGGGCGCCGTCCCGCCCATCCGGGTGATCGCCCGCGACCCCGCGCGCCTGCCCGCGAACATCCGCGAGCGGGTCGAGGTCGTCGTGGGTTCGCACGCCGACCCCGTCGTGCTGAAGGAGGCGTGCGCGGGCGCCGACCGCATCTTCTGGCTGGTGCCGCCGACGCCCGGAGCGGCGAGCGTCGACGGCCATTTCCGCGCCTTCACCGAGCCGCTGCGCGACGTGGTCGGCGACGACGGCGTCCGACGCGTCGTCGCCGTCTCCACCCTCGGGCGCGGCGTGGCCGAGAACGCCGGGCAGATCTCCGCCTCGCTCGCCATGGACGAGGCGATCACCGCCATGGACGTGCACTACCGGGCGCTGTGTCCGCCCTTCCTCATGGAGAACCTGCTGCACCAGGTCGAGGCGATCCGCCGCACCGGCATGTTCTTCCTGGCCACCACCGAGGACCGAATCCTGCGCACCTGCGCCACCCGGGACATCGCCGCCACGGCGGTCCGACTGCTTCTCGACGACTCCTGGACCGGTTCGGCCGACGTCCCGCTGGTCGGCCCCGACGAGCTGACCCCGCTGGGCATGGCGGAGGTCCTGTCCGAGGTGCTGGGCCGGCCAATCGGGTTCCGGCGCACGAGCAGCGCCGAGTACAAGGCGACCCTGATCGGCTTCGGCGCGAGCGAGGCGTGGGCCCGGGGGCTCGCCGACATGGTGGACTCGCTGGACGCCCAGGGCTACTACGGCGCCGACGCGGCGAGCACGCCCGAGACCGCGCCGACCACGTTCCGCCGGTGGTGCGAGGAGGTGCTGCGGCCCGCCGTCGTGGCCTGAGCGAACCCGGTCCGCGCGCGACGCACGTGCGTGTGATCACACCGATATGGGCAGGTCGGGGTGCCCTCCCCCTCGTAGGATCGCGACAAATCCTACGAGGGGACAACGGGGCATGGACGCACGGCGATTCGTGGTGGTCAGCGGCGCGGGCAGCGGCATCGGACGGGCCATCGCGCGCCGATTCGCCGCACAGGGCGACCACGTGACCGTGCTGGGCCGTCGTCCCGGGCCGATCGCCGCCGTCGCCGAGGAGATCGGCGGCGTCGCGGTCGCCGTCGACCTGACGGACCCTCATGCGGTGGAGCGGGCCAGGGAGTCGCTGCCCGCGCGGGTGGACGTCCTGGTCAACAACGCCGGCCAGCGGCTGCCCGCCCTCGACGAGCCCGACCTGGCCGCCGTCGCCGACCACTGGCGCGGGATGTACGACCACGTCGTCCTGCCCACCATCCTGCTCACCGAGGCCCTGCTCCCCCGCATCGCCCGCCCCGGCGGCCGCATCGTGTCGATCGGCTCGACCGCCGGACTGCGCGGGAACAACGCGTACGGCGCCGCCAAGGCCGCCGTGCACGCCTGGAACCACACCCTCGCCGCCCGGGTCGGCCCCGACGGCATCACCGCCAACATCGTCGTCCCGGGCTACGTCGCCGACACCGAGTTCGCCTTCGACATGGTCCAGGACGCCGCCGAACACGCCCGCCGCGCGGAGGCCACCCTGGTCAAGCGCATCGGCCGTCCCGACGACATCGCCGCCGCGGTCGCCTTCGTCGCCTCCCCCGAAGCGGGCTACATGACCGGCGAGTTCGTCAACGTCAGCGGCGGCCACGTCCTGGGCCGCTAGCGCCGAGGTGCCGGGCGCCGAAGGGTGGGCAGGCGTCGAGTCAACGGTCGACCAGCCGTGGACGCGGGGCCTCACCCGCGGATTCCGCGTCGATGTCGTCGGTGCCGACCGGGCCGCGGGGAAGCAGCGAGTCCAGCCACTTCGGCAGCCACCAGTTGGCCCGGCCCAGGAGTGTCATGGTCGCCGGTACCAGCACCATGCGTACGACCGTGGCGTCGATGAAGATCGCGGTGGCCAGGCCGAGCCCGAACATTTTGGTGGAGGGGTCGTCGGGGACGGCGAAGGACAGGAAGACCGCCACCATGATGAGGGCGGCCGAGGTGATGATCCGGGCGGTGCCCGAGATGCCGTCGACGATCGCCGTGCCGTTGTCGCCGGTGCGCAGGTACTCCTCGCGGACGCGGGAGAGCAGGAACACCTCGTAGTCCATCGACAGGCCGAACAGGATGGCGAAGAGGAACATCGGGATGAACGACACGATCGGAACCGTCGCTTCCAGCCCGATGAGTGCGCCTCCCCAACCCCACTGGAAGACCGCGACCATGACGCCGTAGGCCGCGCCGATGCTCAGCAGATTCAGCACCACCGCCTTGAGCGGTACGAGTATCGAGCGGAAGACCGCCATCAGCAGCAGGAACGACATCGCCAGCACGGTGGCGACGAACAGCGGCAGGCGTTCGCTGGTGCGTCGGCCCACATCGGACAGGCTCGCGGTGGCGCCGCCGACGTGGGCCCTGGCCGGGCCGTGCCCGATCGCCGTGGGCAGCACGTCGGTGCGCAGCCGGGCGATGGTGTCGGCCGTGGCCTTGTCCTGAGGGCTGGTCGTCGGGAACACCACGAGGGTCGCGATGCCGGTGGCCTGATCGATGTGCGTCGGGGCGACGGACGCGATGCCCGGATCCGCCGCGACCGTCGCGACGAGTCGGTCCAGCACTCCCGGATCACCGGCGGGGTCCGCGGCGATGACGAGGGGACCGTTGGTGCCCGGGCCGAACCCCTCGGCGACGAGGTCGTAGGCCCGGCGCTCGGTACGGCTGTGCGGCAGTGAGCCGTCGTCGGGCAGGCCGACGCGCAGGCCGAGCACGGGCAGCGCGGCGGTCAGCAGCAGGCCCGCCGCGCCGACCGCGTACGGCACGGGGTGTCGGCTGACGTGCCCGATCCAGCGACGCCACCCGGCGGCGTGGGCGGCGCCTGCCGCCGGGTCCCGCCGCCGGGCGAGTCGGCCCGCCCTCCCGGTCCGCAGAGCCCGGCCGATCCGGCCGGGCCGGGCCAGGCGTGGGCCGGCGGCGCCGAGGAAGGCCGGCAGCAGCGTCACCGACGCGAGCACCATGGTCAGGACGACGATCGAGACGGCGAACCCGCCCACCGTCATGAACGGTACGTGCGCGACCGCCATGCCGAGGATCGATACGACGACGGTGCCGCCGGCGAAGACCACGGGCCTGCCCGCCGTGGCCACCGCACGTCCCGCCGCCTCGCGGGGATCGAGCCCGCGCGCGAGATACTCCCGGTGTCTGGCGAGCACGAACAGCGCGTAGTCGATGCCCACCCCGAGCCCGACCATGCTGCCCAGGACAGGGGCGAAGGTCGGGACGTCCGTCACCCCCGCCAGTACCGTCATCGTGGCGACCCCGACGGTCAGCCCGAAGACCGCCATGCCGATCGGCAGCGCGGCGGCGACGAGCGAACCGAACGCCAGGAACAGGATCGCGGCCGCGGCGAGGATGCCGATCAGCTCGCTCACCCCGCCGTCGGGGTCGGAGAAGGCGTAGAAGAGGCTCCCGCCCATCTCGACGCGCAGGGGCAGTTCGGCGCGCAGCCGATCGCCGAGATCGACGAGGGCGTCGAGGTCTTTCGCCGACAGCCGGCTCTGGTCGGGGTACTGCACCCGGACGACCGCGATCCGCCCGTCGGCCGAAACAAGGCCGCCGCGCACGGAGGTGTCCCCGCCCGCGTCGAGCGCCCCGGCCGGATCGCTCGTGCCGAGCACGTGCGGCAGCCGCCGCACCTCGGTCTGCAACCGCGTGAGAGCGGTGCGCGCGTCGCCGTGGTCGAAGAACGTCGCACCGCCGTCGCGGGGGGTGACGACCACCTGGGCGGTCATCCCCTCTTGGCCGGTGCCGGCCCGCTCGATCAGTTCCGCGGCCCGTTGGGAATCCAGTCCCGGAACGGTCATCGAGTCCGCGGTCCGCCCGCCGATGGCGATCGCGGCGACAACGGCAAGCGTGGCGGCGATCAGCCATGCCGCGATCACCCGCCAGGGATGGCGGGCGGCGCTTGCGCCCAGGCGCAACAGGGCTTTCGAGAGCATCGGTTTCTCCAACCACCTCGTCGGCCGTCCTTGTCCGGCCGCCGATGTCGAGGTTCGTCGCCACGGTGCTCCGCGGCATCGGCTCGCGGGCCGCGGATCCTTCGGCCCCGCGGCGGAGCGACGCCCCGTCCTTTCGGCCGATGCGCGGCACGGCGCGGTCCCTAGGCTGGAAACCGTGCTGCGAAACGACCTGCGAACCCTGTGGACCGAACCCCGACCGCCCGACGCGCCCGCCCGGGTGTGGCGGGATTGGGCGCTGCTCGCCGCGGCCGTGGGCGGTGTGGTGCTGGAGGCCACCCTGCGCGAGAACGTCGTGTGGCGGCCGGTGGCCGTGGTGTTCGCCCTATGGCTGTGCCTGCTGTCCCTGTGGCGCCGGACCCGCCCACTGGGGATGGTCACGCTGGCGTTCGGCTCGGTGATCCTGCTCCAGTTGGTCTCACTGGTCGCCGCGCCGGGGCCCGTCGGCCCGGACACCGGCGCGGTCGTGCTCGTGCTGGTGTACGCGCTGGCCCGGTGGGGATCGGGACGGGAGATCGTGCTGGGCGGCGCGGTGATCCTCACGGCCTTCGCGCTGTGTGTCGTCACGTACGAAACCCCGGCCGCCGAACAGGTCGGGGGCTTCGTCTTCCTCTTGCTGCCCGGCTTGATCGGGGCTGCCGTGCGGTTCCTGGTGACCGCCCGCGAGCGGCAGTTGGAGCAGGTGCGCTCCCGCGAGCGTGAGCAGCTCGCCCGGGAACTGCACGACACGGTGGCCCACCACGTTTCGGCCATGGTGATCAGCGCCCAGGCCGGCCGGGTGCTCGCGGGCACCGACCCGTCCGCCGCCGTCGAGGCGCTGGAGGGGGTCGAGGAGGAAGGGGCGCGCACGCTGGAGGAGATGCGAGCCATGGTCACCGCGCTGCGCGACCGCGGAGCCGGCGCCGAGTTGGCGCCGCCTGCCGGTGTCGCGGATCTGGAGCGCCTGACGCGCACCCCGGGTGCTCGGCTCAGGGTCGACGTGGGGCTCGACGGCGAACTGCACACGCTGCCCCCGGCCGTGGACGCGGCCGTCTACCGCATTGTGCAGGAGTCGGTGACCAACGCCATGCGCCACGCGGCCGACGCGACCGAGGTCGTCGTCCGGGTCACCGCGGAACGGCACACGGTACGGGTGAGCGTGCGCGACAACGGCCGCCACACCGGCCGAGGCCGTGCCGGATACGGACTTGCCGGGCTGCACGAGCGCGCCGCCCTGCTCGGCGGCAAACTACAGGCAGGCCCCGGCCCCGAACAGGGCTGGCATGTCGAAGCCGAGTTGCCGAGAGGGAGGACCGAAAGCGGTGCCCATCCGCGTCCTCGTCGCTGACGACCAGACCATCATCCGCACCGGGCTGCGGATCATGCTGAACGCCCAGCCCGGCATCGAGGTGGTCGGCGAGGCCGCCGACGGCCGGGAGGCGGTCCGTCTGGCCCGCGAACTGCGGCCCGACGTCTGCCTGTTCGACATCCGTATGCCCGTGATCGACGGGCTCGAGGCCACCCGGCTGGTCGCCGGCCCGGGCGTGGCCGACCCACTGGCCGTGGTCGTCATCACCACTTTCGATCTCGACGAGTACGTCTACGGCGCGCTGCGTGCCGGCGCCCGCGGATTCCTCCTCAAGGACACGGGACCCGACCTGCTGGCCCAGGCCGTACAGTCGGCGTCCGGCGGCGAGGCGCTCATCGCGCCCAGCGTCACCGTCCGTCTGCTCCAGGCGTTCGCGGACCTGCCCGCCGGCCGGCCCGCGGTCCAGCCGATCTCCCCCGTCACCGCCCGTGAGGAGCAGGTGCTCCTCGCCGTCGCTCGCGGGCTGACCAACACCGAGATCGCCGACGCACTGCACATCAGTCTCAGCACGGTGAAGACGCATCTTGCCGGCCTGATGGCCAAACTCGGCGCCCGCAACCGGGTCGAGATCGCGATGTGGGCCTACGAAACCCGCCGTATCCTCCCCGGCCCCTGAGCCGGGTGCCGGGCCGTGTCCCATGAGCCCCCGTCAGGAGCGGGTGAACGCAGGGCTGTTGCTGTCCTCGGGGACCGTCGCCAACGGCTCCGCCACCTCCGCGTGCGTCGGTCCCACCTCCGCCGCGAGCGCGTCCAGTGCGGCCAGGTCGAAGCCGTACAGCGTCGCCGCGTTGCCGGCCAGGATCGCGCGCAGTTCCTCGGGCGACGCGTCGTGGAAGGAGCGGCGCAACGACTCGCGCGTGTACGGGTAAGTGCCCTCGTCGTGCGGGTAGTCCGCGCCCCACATGTAGCGGTCCACGCCCAGTTCGTGCCGCGCCGCGGCCTCCGTCGGCGACGGGAAGCTCGCGCCCACCCAGCAGTTGCGGGCGAAGTACACGCTCGGCGGCTCGGGCAACCGGTCCGCCTCGGTGTATTTGAGTTCGCCGATCCGCCCCGACGCCATCTGCGCGTGATAGGCGTCCAGTTGCCGCAGCAGCGGCGGGACCCAGGCGGCACCCTGCTCGGTGATCGCGAACTTCAGCCGGGGAAAGCGCGCGAACGCCCCGGACAACAGCATGTGGGTCAGCGGCCGACGGGAGAACAACGTCGCCTCGGCGATCCACAGGAACGTCGCCGCCGGGTAGTCCCCGTAGTCCGGACTACCGGAGCCCCCGTGGTTGACCACCGCCAACTCCAGGTCCTGGCACACCTCCCACAGCCGGTCCCACTGCGGCGCGTACAGCGGCGGGATCCCGGTCGCGTCCGGCGGCGTGGTCGGGATCAGGATGCCCGCGAGCCCGTTCTCCTTGGCCCACACGGCCTCGGCCACCGCGTCGTCGACGTCGTTCAGGAACACCTGGGCGAGTCCGGCCCGGCGTACGGCATTCGCTCCGCCACACCACTGGGCCAGCCACCGGTTGTGCGCCCGGATCCCGGCCAGCCGGCGGGCATAGGAGTGCGCCGACGACGGTGGGCGCGCGAGCAGTTGGCCGGTGGGGAAGAACGGCGGCACCGTGTTCGGGAACACCACCTCGGCGACGATCCCGTCGGCGGCCAGTTCGGCGATCCGCCGCTCGTCGTCCCAGTTGCGGGTACGCCCGTCGCCCTGGAGGTCGCGGAACGGGTTGCGGTAGCGCCCCCGCCAGGCGTCGAACTCCTCATGCCAGGCCGGGTCCAGGAACTCCCGGTAGACGTCCATGCCCGCGCCGGCATGCCCGTCCGCCGAGATGACGGTGTACCGCCCCGAACCGCTCGCACCGCTCGACCCGCCCATCACCGCTCCCCCAGCTTGAATACCCGCATCGCGTTCTCCCGCAGGAACTTCGCCCGCACCTCGGGCTTGAACGGCACGTCCGGCAGCTCGCGGAAGATGCGCTCCAGGGACAACCCCATCGGGTAGTAGCCCGCGTACATCACCTTGTCCGCCCCACGCGTGTTCGCGTAGTCGACGATCGCCTTCGGGTAGTACTTCGGCGCGAACGCCGAGGTCATGTAGTACAGCCCCGGCCACTTGAGCATCAGCTTGACCGCCAGGTCCTCCCACGGCTCCGCGCCGTGCCGCATCACGATCCGCAGCTCGGGGAAGTCGTAGCAGACCTGGTCGAAGTGCATCACGTCCTGGCACGCGGACGGCACCCGCGGGCCGGCGATGCCCGCGTTGGACACGATCGGCAGATCCAGGTCGATGCAGGTCTGGTAGATCGGGTAGTAGCGCCGATCGCTCACCGGCACCTGCGGATTGCAGCCCGCCGGGAACGTGGTCACCGCGACGATCCCGTGCTCCTCGTACGCCGCCCGGATCCGGCGCACGGCCTTGGTGATGTCGTTCGGGTCCACCTCCAACGTCGGCCGGAACCGCTTCGGATGCGCGGCGATCGCGCGCAGCGCGGTCTCGCTCAGCCCGACCAGGCCGATCTCGACGCCGCACGCGTCCATCCGACCGATCGTCACCTCGACCGGATCGGCTCCTTCGTCCAGCCGGTTCGGCACACCCTTGAACATGTACTCGGCGGGAAACTCCATCTCGCCGCTCTCCGCGTCACGCAGTTGCGGCTTCAGGAAGTCGTAGTGGCTCCTGGCCTGCGCACTCGGGAAGCCGATCATCAGATCGACCGCGCCCAAGGCGCCGGCGGACCCGGGCGACCCGGTGGACCCGGCTTCGGACATGGCGAACCCCCTGCCCATAAAGTTGATTGACTCCATCAACTTAACAGCAGCAGGGGGCGACGGCCATAGCCAAACCGGGGTGTCAGCGGTTGGTCATCGCCTGCTTGATCAGGGTCCGACCGAAGTCCCACATCAGCCCCGTGCCCTTGTGCGCGTCGTCCATCACGTCCACGAAGCCCGCGACGAAGTGGTCCACGTCCTCCTGCCCGATCACATACGGCGGCAGCAGCTTGATCACGTCCATGTGGTCGCCCGCCACCTGGGTGAGCACCCGGTGCCGCTGGAACAGCGGTACCACCACCATCTGCGCGAACAACCCGTGCCGGGCCGCCTGGAGCGCCGTCCACCCGGCGCGCAACTTCAGCGAGCGCGGCTTGCCGAACTCCAGGCCGATCATCAGGCCCCGCCCGCGCACCTCCGCGAACAGCTCGTACTTGTCGATCAGCGGGGTCAGCGCCGCCGTGAACGCGTCGCCCATCCGCGCGCTGTTCCCGATCAGGTCCTCGTCGTCGAGCACCGCCAGCGTGGCCAGACCCGCCGCCATCGCCTGATTGTTGCCGCCGAACGTGCAGTCGTGCACGAGCACCCGGTCCATCGTCGAATAGACCTTCTTGAACACCCAGTCACGGGTCAGCGTCGCGCCGATCGGCACATAGCCGCCCGACAACGCCTTCGCGACCGTGACGATGTCCGGCTCGACGCCGTCCTCCCACTGGTACGCGAAGAACCTGCCGGTGCGCCCCATCCCGGTCTGCACCTCGTCGGCGATCAGCAGCGCGCCGTGCTCGCGCAACAACTTCTGCGCGGCGGCCAGCCACCCCGGCGGCGGCGCGAGCACACCCTTGCCCAGGATCGGCTCGATGATCAGCGCCGCGACGTCACCGCGCTTCAACTCCCGGGCCAGCGCGTCCAGATCGCCCAGCTTGATACCCACGTCCGGCAGCAGCGGCTCGAAGCCCTTGCGGAACTCGGCCGCGCCGTTGACGGAGAGCGCGCCCGTGGTCAGCCCGTGGAAGGCGTGGTCGATGTAGACGATCCGGCGCCGCCCGGTGGCGAACCGGGCGAACTTCAGCGCCGCCTCGACCGCCTCGGTCCCGCTGTTGCAGAAGTACACCCGATCCATCCCGGGCGCGCGGGCGAGCAGCCGGTCGGCCAGCGCGGCGGCCAGCGGCGGGGTGTGGAAGTGCACGATGTCCGGCAGGTCGAGCGCGATCACGTCCTGCATCGCCTTGCGCACCACGGGATGGTGCCGGCCCACCCCGTAGGTGCCGAACCCGGAGAGGAAGTCCAGGTATCGCTCACCCTTGTCGTCGTACAGGTACGGCCCCTCGGCCCGGACGTACTTCCGGTCCATGCCGATCGTCCGCAGCACGCGCGGGAGTTGCGGGTTGAGGTGCTTCGCGTGCAGCTCGAAGCCGCGGTCCGCGTACGCCTCGTACGTCTCACCCAGATCGAACGTCATCGCCCGCCGTACCTCCTGACTTGATTCGCTCGTCGTTGGCCCAGTCAAGCAGGGCCGGGGTGGCGTGGCGCAACGTGCGAAACGCCCGGAACCCGTCCACCACCAGGCGGGGCCGGAGCAGTTCGCGCTCCGGGGTGTCGGTGATCACCCGGATCACCCCGGCCGGCCGCTCCCCCGCCGCCGCCAGCAGCCACACCGACTCCATGTCCGCGGCCAGCACGCCCCGTTCGCGAAGCGTGCCCCGGGCCCGACCCTTGACCAGCTTGTCCACCGTCTCGATCGGGCCGTGATGCAGTGTCAGCTTCGGCGAGACCCGCCGCATCCACTCCAACAGCACGCCGGACGTGGGCAGTTCGATCACGGACCCGTCCGGGCCGCGCACCTCGGAGGCGACCACGACGTCGCCCACCGCGACGCCGGGGCCGACCCCCGCGCCGAATCCCGCCACCGCCAACGCGCCGAACTCCTCGGCAGGCAGCGCGGACAGGGCCCGTGCGCGGGCACGAGCCTTGTCCGCGCCCATGCCCGCGCGCACCACGCGCACGTTGAAGGCCCCCATCAGCCCCGCCTCGACCGCACGCATCTCGATCCGAAGCGGAGTGACCACCATCAAGGGCATGATCAGCCTGTCGTCCTGGCATACCGGCCGAGCGCCATCACGGGGAAGACGAGCCGGTACATGTGGTACTTGATGTAGAAGTCGCCGGGGAAGCCGGTGCCGGTGAACTGCGGCTCGTCCCACCCGCCCAGTTCGTTCTGATGCTCGGTCAGCCAGTCGATCCCACGCTGCGCGACCTCGCCGAACTCGCCCGCCGCGTGCAGCGCGAGCAGCGCCCACGCGGTCTGCGACGCGGTCGACTCGCCGCGTCCCGACCAGGTGTCGGCCTCGTCGTAGCTGCGCAGATCCTCGCCCCAGCCGCCGTCCGGGTTCTGCCGGGTCTCCAGCCAGGCCACCGCGCGCCGGATCGCCGCGTGCCGGGGGTCGACTCCCGCGGTCACCAGCGCCGGCACCACCGCGCCGGTGCCGTAGACGTAGTTCGCGCCCCAGCGGCCGAACCAGGAGCCGTCCGCCTCCTGATGCTCCATCAGCCACTTGACGCCGTCGGCGACATAGGAGCTGTAGCGGGCGCCGCCGTCGGCCAGCATCTCCACGATGTGCGCGGTCACGTCGGCCGAGGGCGGATCGGTGACCGCGCCGAAATCACTGAACGGCAACTTCAGCGGCAGGATGCTGACGTTGTCCGCGTCGAACGCGCCCCACCCGCCGTCCTTGCTGCGCATCCCGGCCGTCCACCGCTCGGCCCGGTCCAGGACCGCGGCCTTGCGCGCCCCGTCGGGGTGGTCGGTGTAGCGCAGGGCCATCACGATCTCGGCCGTGTCGTCGGTGTCCGGGTAGTAGTCGTTGGCGAACTCGAAGGCCCACCCGCCCGGTTCCAGATGCGGCCGGCGCACCGCCCAGTCGCCGACCTCGCGGATCTCCTCGTCCATCAGCCACCCGGCCGCCTTGACCACCCTCGGGTCGCCCGCCGGGACCCCCGCGTCCCGCAGGGCGACCAGGGTCAGGCCCGTGTCCCACACCGGCGACTGGCACGCCTCGAACCGGCGGCGCACCTCGCCGTCCTCGTCGGTGTCCACGATGGTGAAGCCGTCCAGGCCCTTGATGCCCTGTGCCATCACCGGGTGGTTGAGCGGATACCCCATCAGCCGCAGCGCGATCAGCGAGTAGACCCACGGCGGTTGGATGCCGCCCCAGCCGCCGTCGGCCTCCTGGCGGCGGATGATCCACTGCTCGGCCTTGCGCATCGCGGCCTGCCGGATCGGCTTGATCGGCCGCTTCCGGTACTGGTGCAGCCCGGCGTCCAGCGCCCGGAACACGCGCGACCACGGGTCGGCGGCGGCGGCCTTGCCCACCACCGGCTTGGTCGGGCGCAGTTCGGCCAGGCCGAACGGCGCGGGCCGGACCGGGCGCATCGAGCTGACGATGGTCAGCGGCACGATGGTCTGCCGGGCCCAGCAGGCGAAGTCGTAGACGTTGAGCGGGAACCACTTGGGCAGATAGACGATCTCCGGTGGCAGCACCGGCAGTTCGTCCCACGACCACCAGCCGAAGAAGGCCAGCCAGAAGCGGGTGAACACCCGGGTCTCGGCCAGGCCGCCGCCGTCGCGGATGAACTCCGCCGCCGCGGCCATGTGCTTGGCGTCGGGGGCGTCGCCCGCCAACTTCAGCGCCACGTAGGCCTCGACCGTCACCGACAGGTCGGCGGGGCCGCCGAAGAAGGTCGACCAGGTGCCGTCGGCGCGCTGGTTGGCCCGGATCCACCGGGCGCTCGCCGCGGTCTGCTCCTCGGTGCGGATGCCCAGGAACTCGCGAAAGAGCAGATCCTCGGCGTCCATCGTGACGTTGGTCTCGAGTTCCCCCTTCCACCAGCCCGCATCGTCCTGAAGCTCCATCAGATGAGCGACGGCCTTGTCGAGCGCGTCCCTGACCCTGTCATCACTGACATCGCCGATTCCCGGCTGGGCGGTCACTGTCATCTCTTCACAACTCCCGAGTGGTGGTGAAGGCCGCGAGAGAGGTCAGGTCCGTGTAGGTACCTTGCGGGACGTCCAGGGAATCCAGGCAGGCCATCGCCTGCTCCAGGCGCCGAGCCGCCTCGGTCTCGGTGCGGGCACGTCCGCCCGCGTCCTCGACCAGGCGCGCGGCCAGGGCCAGTCCCTCCTCGTTGCGCGGTCCTTCGTCCGTGTAGATGCGCGCCAGCTCACGGCCGGCGGTCGTGTCGCTCGCGAGCGCGGCGACGACCGGCACGGACTTCTTGCGCCGGCGCAGGTCGTTCCAGGCGGGTTTGCCGGTCACCTCGGGTCGCCCCCAGATGCCCAGCAGGTCGTCCACCGCCTGGAAGGCGACGCCGAGGTGGTGCCCGAAGCCGTACAGCGCCTGCACGGTGCGCTCGTCGGCGCCCGCGAGGGCCGCCCCGATCGCCGACGCGCAGGCCAGCAGGGCCCCGGTCTTGTTGCCCGCCATGGTCAGGCACTCCTCGACGGTGACGTCGAGTCGGGCCTCGAAGGACAGGTCCTGGGACTGTCCGTCGATCAACCGGGCGGTCGCTTCGGTCAGCAGGCGGGCCGCGCGATCGCCGTCCGCCTCGTCGGCGTCCATCAGGACCTGTTCGGCCAACACGAGCAGTCCGTCGCCGGCCAGGACGGCGAGGCCGGGACCGAAGACCTTCCACGCGGTGGGCCGGTGCCGACGTTCCTCGTCGCCGTCCATGAGGTCGTCGTGGATCAGCGAGAAGTTGTGCACGAGTTCGACCGCGACCGCGCCCGGCACGCCCACGGCGGTCGGCGCGCCGACCGCCTCGGCGGACAGCAGCGCGAGGGCGGGGCGCAGCGCCTTGCCGCCGTTGCCCGGCAGTTCGCGGCCCGCCTCGTCGGCCCACCCCATGTGGTACGCGGCCACGCGGGCCAGGGGCGGTTCGAGTCGGGCGGTCGCGACCCGCAGCGCGGGGCGACTCGCCTCGCGCGCGCGATCGAGCACGGCGGGGGCGATCGATGCGTCGGCGAGCGTCATAGCGGCGTCGTCCTCTCCGGAATGGCACGGGTGCGGCCGAGATGCGGGAGGGCCTCACGGGCGGCGGAAAGGCCGCTGCGAACGGCGCCCTCCATCGTCGCGGGCCATCCGGTGGCGGTCCACGCCCCGGCCAGGGCGAGACCGGGGATCGCGGTCCGGGGGCCGGGACGAAGCCGGCCCGAACCGGGGGCGGGACGAAAGGTCGCGGATCGTTCCTTGGTGACCACGAACCGCTCCACCCGGGCCTGCCGGGCAGCGGGCAGCACGCGGGCCAGCTCCGGGACGAACCTATCCCGCAGCTGCGCGCTCGTCAGGTCGATTTCCCGACCCGCCGCGGACAACGACACCGCCACGTAGCGGCCCGGCGCCAAACCGTGTCCGGCGCTGCGGTCGAACATCCACTGGACCGGGCTCCCGACGCCCGCGGTGAGCGGGACGTCCAGGACCGGGCGGTCGTAGACCACGTGCAGGTTCACGATCGGCGAGGTGCCGAGGCCGGTGAGCAGGTTCGGGTCGGCAAGCACGTCGTCGAGCAGCAGGGCACCCGCGGGCAACAACCGGGCCGCGTCGTAGTGCGGCACCGCCAGCACCACCGCCTCGGCCTCGATCCGCTCACCGCCCGCGTGCACGACGAAGCCGCCGGCGCCGGTGTCAAGCGCGTCGACCCGGGCCCGCAGCCGCACCCGGACCCCGGCCTTGGCCAGCGCGCGGGCGGAGGCGTCGCCGTGCAGTTCCTGGAGCGGGACCAGGCTCCACCCGATGTCCGCGCCGTCGTTGCGGTCGAGCACGCCGGTGCGGAAGACCTTGACCGCCATGGCGAGCGAGGCCTCGGTCGCGGGCAGGTTGAGCGTGGCGATGCCGATCAGGTCCCACATCGCCTCGCGTTCGCGGGCGGTGACGCCGAACCGGTCCAGCCACGCGGCGAAGGTGACCTCGTCCAGGGCGGGGTCGGCCGGGTCGAGCCGGCGCAGGGCGAGCGCGGCGAGGCCGACCCGGGCCCGGCCGGCCATGGTCAGCAGCGGGTAGCGGGCCAGCGCCGAGGACAGGTGCAGCGGGGCGGGCAGGCCGGAGCGGGCGAGCCGGGTCCGGGTGCCCCAGGGGGTACGGACCGGGACGTGCATCCGGGGCTGGAGGTAGACCTTGTCGGCGCTGCCGATGCGCTCCAGGAACGCGATGTATTCGGTACAGCAGCGCAGGAAGACGTGTTGCCCGTTGTCGAGCCACATGTCGTCGCGGCGCAGCGAGAACGTCGCCCCGCCCAGTCTGGGTCGGCCCTCCAGGAGGGTGACCTCGACGCCGGCGTCGGCGGCGGCGAGTGCGGCGGTGATGCCCGCCAGGCCACCCCCGATCACCACCATGCGTGCGCTCATGCCTTGCTCCGTACCCACGTGATCAATCCCTGTACCGGCCCCTGCGACCGGTTTGTCCCACCGGCTCCGGGCCGGTCAACGCTCGACGTCTCACCGCCCGCGTGCGAGCAGCGAGCGAGCGCCGACCGGCAGTCCGGCCAGCGCGCGCGCGGCGATCTCGGCCTTCTCCCAGCCCGGGAGGGAGAGCCGACCTATCAGCACCTGGCCCGGTTCCTCGCGGATCCGGGTGAGCAGCCGGCGGTAGATGCCCGCCATCGCCCCGGTGCTGGCGGCGCTGCGCCGGTCGAGCAGCGGGAGCAGGGTCAGACCCCGCTCGAAGAGTTGCTCGGCGCGGTCGGCCTCGAACCGGACCATGTCGTCGAACGCGCCGCTCTGGGTGAACCGGCCGCCCCGGTGCCACGCGTCCTCCAGGCCGAACTTGGCCAGGTCCTCGCGGGGCAGGTAGACCCGGCCGTTGTCCTTGTCCTCCTTGATGTCGCGGAGGATGTTGGTGATCTGGAGCGCGATGCCCAGGGTGTCGGCCAGGTCGGGCGCGTGCAGCGGGTCGCGGGAGCCGAAGATGCCCAGCGAGAGCCGGCCCACCGTGCCCGCGACGCAGCGGCAGTAGACCCGCAGCTCGTCGAAGGTCTCGTACTCGGTCTCGCGCACGTCCATCTCGACGCCGTCGATGAGTTCGTCGAGCGCGGACAGCGGGATCGGAAACCGGGTCGCGGCGTCGGAGAGCGCGACCGCGACCGGATCGCGGTCCGCGCTCAGGTCCTTGAGCTGCTTGCGCATCCGGGCCAGCTCGGCGACCTTGCGGTCGGCGGGCAGGTCGCCGTCGCCGATGTCGTCGATCTCTCGCGCGAAGGCGTACACGGCACTGAGCGCGAGGCGCTTGGGCTCGGGCAGCAGCCTGATGCCGTAGTAGAAGTTGCGCGCCTGATTGCGGGTCAGGCGCTCGCAATACGCATACGAAGCGTCGACGTCCATGGTTCCCCTTTTACCTCTTTCGTACCAGTACGCCGGACAGCTCGCGCAGCAGGGCGGCCTTCCCGGGCTTCGCCCGGTGGGCCAGGACGTCGAAGCCGACGTCGCCGATCGCGGCCAGGGCCGCTCTTCCGCCGGCCACGAACCCGGCGATCGCGAGGCGCTCGCGCCCTCGCAGTGTCCCCGCGAGCGGTGCGCCGGTGCGCAGCAGCCGCGTCGCGCGGTGAGCCTCGTAGGCGATCAGCCGCCGCACCGCGGGCGCGGCGGCGGGCGCGGCGAGGTCGGCCTCGGTGACGCCGAACCGGTCCATGTCCTCCCGCGGAAGGTAGATCCGGTCGCGGGCGAGGTCCTCCGCCACGTCCTGCAGGTGCTCGACGATCTGGAGCGCGGTACAGATCTCGTCGGAGCGGGCGATGCGTTCCTCGGTGGCGCGACCGAACACGTGCAGCACGATCCGGCCGACCGGATCGGCGGACAGCGCGCAGTACGCGACCAGGTCGTCGTAGGTCGCGTAGCGGCGGACCACCTGGTCCTGCCGGTTGGCCTCGATCAGACCCAGGAACGGCTCGATCGGCAGATCGAGTTCGCGCACACTCGGTTGCAGCCGGCGCAGCACCTCCAGGCGCGGTTCGCCGGTGAAGACCCGGCGCAGGTCCGTCTCGAACGCGTCGAGCTGGGCGACCCGGTCCCCCTCTGCCTCGTCGCCGATGTCGTCGACCAGGCGGGCGAAGCCGTAGACGGCCAGCAGGTGTCGCCGGTGGTCGGGGCGCAGGATCCCCATCGCCACGGGAAAGTTCTCGTGGCCGGCCTGACGCATGACCACGTCCGGGTCGATGATCGCGGCGTCGATGCCCGCCGTGTCGTCGTCACTCGCGCCGGGTGCGCGCTCGAGACCGCGGGAATCACTCCCCATATCTCTCCCTGGGCCCCCGAAAACATCCCCAACATTACAGTTGGCCAGGAATTCGTGCCGTCCCGGTCGGTCTGACGGTTCAGCTTGCCCGATCGAAGTCGGATCGATCAAGCACCGAGAACACGCGTGTCATAGCTCACCCGGGCTTTTCCTTCGCGAAACACTTTTGTTATCACCGTGAACGTCCGGGGCACCCTCGACGATCCCCGTACCACTCAGGACGTCCGGCATGCCCCGGTGGTTTCCGGGCACCTGCGGAGGTTTCGACACCCGATCCCCTCCTTGCGGAGTAGTGCGGAGTTCCACCTTCCGCATGAGGAGTACGGCGATTATCCGTGCGCAATGGACCAAGTGGGGTCGATAAAGCGAGTGCTCGGCGAAATGTTGATCAACTTTCCGGATTTGCGGAATACCCGGAGGATAGCGGTGCGCGCCGACACGCCGCCGTACACCGAATCGATACCCGAATGCGCGACTCCTCGGCGATCGGCCTCCACCCGGCCGATCGACGGTCCACACATCCGGGACTTTTGCCCCTGCGCACGCGGCCGGCCCCCGGGCACCCTGGAGGCATGCCGGACGACACGAATCGATACGCGCGGGCCCTGCGCGAGCTCGCGCCCGAGGACGCGCTCGCCCTGATGGCCTCCGTGCCGATCGGGCGGGTCGTGTTCACCCTGGACGCGCTGCCCGCGATCCTGCCGGTGCGCTTCCGGCTCGACCGGGGCGCGCTCGCCTTCCGCCTGGCCGCCGACCGGAGGGTACACGCGGCGCTGCACGACAGCGTGTGCGCGTTCGAGGCGGACGCCTGGGACGCACGCGAGCACGACGGGTGGACCGTCACGGTCACCGGCCGGGTTTCGAGGGTGGACGAATCGCACGAGCACGCGCGCTTGGCCGAGGTGCTGCCGCCCATGTGGGAGTCGGAACACCCGCACCGGTTCTTCCGGATCGTGCCGGAGGTGGTCGCCGGGCGGCTGCTCCGGGCGGCGGACCGGCCGATTCCCGCCTGAGCCGCGCCGGGGCCCGGAGCGGGACCGGGCCGGCCCCGCTCCGGTCTCAGTGCGGGTGGTGGCAGGCGACCTCGACGTCGTCCAGGACCTCCCGCACCGGCCGCCGCTCGGCGCACACCTCGCTCGCCAGGGCGCAGCGCGGATGGAACGCGCAGCCGGGCGGCGGGTCGAGCGCCGAGGGCACCTCGCCGATCGCGCCCGCGCCGAAGTCGGCCGCGCTCGCCGGGCCGATGCGCTCGGGGTCGGGCACCGGCACGCTCGCGAGCAGCAGGCGCGGATACGGGTGGCGCGGCCGGGCCAGGACCGAGGCGGCCGGACCCACCTCGACGATCCGTCCCAGGTACATCACCGCGGCCCGGTCGGCGAGCAGGCGGGCGATGTCGATCTCGTGGGTGATCACCACGATCGCCAGGTCGGACTCGGCGCGCAGCCGCAGCAGCAGGTCGACCACGGTCGCCTTGACACTCGCGTCCAGGCTCGCGGTCGGCTCGTCCAGGACCAGCACCCGCGGGCGCACGAGCAGCGCGCGGGCCAGCACCAGGCGGGCCAGTTCGCCGCCGCTCAGCTCGCCGGGGAGGCGGTCCAGGTGCTCCGTCGACAGGCCGACCCGCTCCACCATCTCGGCCACCAGCGTGTCCCGCTCGGCGCGGCCGGCGCCCAGGCCGTGCACGCGCAGCGGCTGGTCGAGGGCGTGCCGCAGGGTGCGGCGGCGGTTGAACGCGGCCCTCGGGTTCTGCGTGACGAGCTGGATCAGCCGTTGATCGGCGGGGGTTCGGCCGCCGCTCAGCTCGCGGCCGGCCAGGGCGACGGTGCCCGAGGTCGCGGTGTCCAGGCCCGCGAGCACCCGGGCGACGGTGGTCTTGCCGCACCCGGACTCGCCGACCACGGCCAACACCTCGCCGGCCGCGACCTCGAACGAGACGTCCTCGACGGCGTGCACCACGCGCGGCGCGGTCCGCCGGCCGAACGGTCGCGGCAGGGTGAACCGACGGGTGAGCCCCTGTACGTCCAGCAGCGCGCTCATGCCCCGACCCGCTCACTCGCGAGGTGGCAGCGCACCATGCCCGCCCCGTGTGCGGTGGGCTCGGGCATGCGCTCCCGGCACACCCCCAGCACCTGGGGGCAGCGCGGCGCGAACGGGCAGCCCGGCAGCAGGTTCGCCCCCTCGGCGGTGCCCTCGATCGCGCGCAGCGGCCGATCCGCCGGCGTGGTCGCGGGCATCGCGGCGAGCAGTGCCCGGGTGTACGGGTGGCGCGGCGCGGCGAACAACTCCCGTACGGGGGCGGTCTCGACCAGTCGGCCGCCGTACATCACCCCGACCCGGTCGCAGATCGTGGACACCACCGCGAGGTCGTGTGAGACGTAGATCAGGGCCAGTCCGAGCTTGTCCCGCAGGGTCAGCAGCAGCCGCAACACCTGGGCCTGCACGGTCGCGTCCAGCGTGGTGGTGGGCTCGTCGGCGAGCAGCAGCGCCGGTTCGTGCGCGAGCGCGGCGATGGCGATCACCACCCGCTGGAGCTGCCCGCCGGAGAAGCCGCCGGGCAGGTCGCGCGGGCGGTCCAGGACCGGGCCCAGGCCGATGCCGGTCAGCGTCTCGCGGACCTCGACGTCGTCCAGCCGATCCCCCAGGTACCAGCGCAGTTGGCGTACCACGGGGGTGGTCGGCGCCAGCGAGGTCATCGGTTGTTGCGGTACGAACGCCAGCCGCCGGCCGCGCACTCGGCGCAGGTCGCGCTCGCGCAGCGTGGCCAGGTCGGTGCCCTCGAACTCGATGGCGTCGGCGCGGCGGTGCGCGCCGGCCGGCAGCAGGCCCGTCAGCGCGGTGCACACGCTGCTCTTGCCGCTGCCCGACTCGCCGACCAGGCCCAGGATCTCGCCCGGCGCGACGTCGAAGGAGACCCCGCGCACCGCGGGCACCGGGCCGGGATAGGTGACGTCGAGGTCGCGCACCCGCAGCAGCGGCGCCGCACTCGCGCTCGTGTCCGCCATCACACGAACCGCAGGTGGTGCGGGTCGAGCCGGCTGATCCGCAACATCGTGGGGTCGAGCGGGGACAACTCGGCGCGCTGGGCGAGCGCGAGCTTGGGGTAGACCGGCGGGGTGATCACCGCGTCCTCGGCGAGCAGCCGGTCCACCCGGGACAGCGCGGCCACCCGCTCGGCGTCGTTCGAGGTCTGCCAGACGGTGTCGATCAGCCGGTCCACCTCGGGGTTGGCGTAGCCGCAGGAGAGCACGTTGGCGGACCCGGCGGGGGCGAGCGTGAGGTAGTTCGCCGGGCCGGAGGTGAACCCGGAGGAGAAGGTGTTCATCAACATGTCGTAGTCGCGCGAGAGCCACTTGTTCGACCAGGGACCGCCGGCCAACTGCTCGATGGTCACGTCGAGTCCGACCTGCTTCCAGCCGGCGACCAGCACCTGGGCGACGTCGCGGATGCCCTGGTTGGTACCGATGGTCACGGTGAACGAGCGCTTGCCGGTCCTGGCCCGGGCCAGCAGGTCGCGGGCCCGGGCGAGGTCGGGCGCGGGCGCGAACGGGGCGAACCCGGCGTCCCAGCCGAGTTCCGCGGGCCCGATCGGGCCCTGTCCGATGGTGCCCTCGCCGCCGTACACCCGCTGCAACACGCCCTGGCGGTCCATCGACAGCGCGACCGCCTTGCGAAAATCCGGGTCGCTGAACGGCTCCTTGCGCATCATCACGTAGCTGAGCACGTCCAGCGGCGCCTCGGTGAGCACCAATGCGAGCGAGCGGTCCTTGCGGATGGTGTCGAAGGTGGCGAAGGACGGCGCGGTGATCAGATCGACCTTGCCCTGACGCAGGCTCAGCACGCGCGTGTTGGCGTCGGTGAAGACGGTGTACTGCATGCCGGCGAACGCGGGCGCGGAGCCGGCCGGGTACTGGCCGCCGTGGTAGCGGTCGAAGCGGGAGAGGGTGAAGCTCTGGCCGGCCACGAAGGTGTCGAGCCGGTACGGCCCGGTGCCCATCATCGTGTCCTTGCGGGCCACGAAGTCCCGGTGGGTGATCGGCAGGTTGGTCAGATGCGAGCGCAGCAGCCCGTACGGCTTGCTCAGCACGATCCGCACGGTGTGCTCGTCGACCTTCTCGAACCGGGAGAGGTAGCCGAGCATGTAGGTGATCCACTCGCTTCCGGCCGACAGGTCGAGCATGTGCGCGAGGGTGGCCACCACGTCGTCGGCGGTGAACGGCGTGCCGTTGTGCCAGAGCACGCCCTGGCGCAGCCGGATGGTCCAGGCCAGCCCGTCCTCGCTGATCTGCGGTTCGCCGTCGGCGAGCAGCGGCACGGAGGCGAGGGTGTTGTCGTAGCGGTACAGGCTCTCCATGATCGGCTCGGCGATCCAGCGGGTGATCTCCGAGCCGGAGTCGAGCGGATTGAGGCTGCTGGGCGCGGAGGCGACGCCGATCCGCAGGATGCCGTCCTTGTGCCGATCGGCCACCCGCTTGGTGCCCGAGGAGCCGGAGCACGCGGTGAGCACGCCGGTGCCGCCGGCCGCCGCGAGCGCCGCGAGGCCGAGAAAGCCTCGACGGTTCAGGCCGACTCTGCGCACCGGGGTCACTGGGTCTCCTTGGGGGTCGGGGTCGGGGTGGAGTTGTGTCGTTGGCCCGGGACGCGCCCGACGCCGGGGGCCGGTCGCGCGCGGCGGCCCGGTCGGCCGCCGACCGTCTCACCGAGCAGGTTGAAGCCCAGGATGCCGAGCACCAGGACCGTGCCGGGCAGCGTGGCGTACCACCAGTCGCCGCCGATGATCTGCCCGCCCGCGTCGGCGATCAGGTTGCCCAGGGTGGCATGCGGCGGGGCCACGCCCAGACCCAGGAAGCTCAGACCCCCCTCGGCGAAGACCGCGATGGCCATCGCCAGACAGGCCTGGCCGAGCACCGGCGGCCAGACGTTGACCAGCACCTCGCGAAAGAGAATCTCCCGCTCCGGCACCCCCAGGCCGCGCAGGTTGGCCACGTAGTCCTCCTGCATCTCCACCACGGTCGCGGCGCGCGCGACCCGGGCGAAGTAGGGCACGAAGCCGAGGCCGATGGCGAACGCGACCCGGGCCCCGTTGCCCACGGTGAGCGGCCCGAAGTGCATGTCGGCCGTGCCCATCAGACCGATCAGGAACATCACGAAGACGAACTGCGGCAGCGCCTGGAGGGTTTCCACCGCGCGCATCAGCAGCCCGTCGAGCCGGCCGCCGTGCCGTCGCCCGGCCAGCACGCCCAGCGGCACCCCGACCACGATCGCGAAGCCGATCGAGGACAGGCAGATCAACAGCGAGGTCCAGGCACCCTCGGCGGTCCGGGCCAGCAGGTCGCGGCCCAGGTGGTCGGTGCCGAACGGGTGCCCGAGCGAGGGCGCCTCGGGTCCGGCGGCGACCAGCGCGGCGGGATCGCCCTGCAACCGACCGACGGTGGCGACCAGGAGATAGAGCAGTACGCAGACCACGCCGATCCACCCGGCGAGGCCCGGGTGCGGCAACCGCTTCCGGGCCCTCACGCGGTCCGCCCCGCGAGGTCGCCGCTCACGCCCGCGGCGGTGCGCGGATCGACGAGCGGGTAGAGCAGGTCGACCACCAGGTTCAGGAGCAGGAAGATCGCCGAGGTCGCGACGCACGCGCCGAGCGCGAGCGGATAGTCCTGCCGCTGGAAGGCGGTGACCATCAGCTGGCCGATCCCGGGGATCTGGAACACGTTCTCGATCAGCACGGTGCCCGAGAGCAGGCCGCCGATCAGTACGCCGGCCACGGTCAGCGTCGGCACCAGCGCCCCGCGCAGCGCCACCCGGCGCAGCGTGAGCAGCCGCGAGCCGCCCATCGCGCGGGCGAACATCGCGTGGTCGGAGGCCATCGCGTCGGCGAGGCCGCCGCGCAGCGAGCGGGTGAGCATCGCGAAGGTGGCCAGGCCGAGCACGATCGCGGGCAACACGAGCACCCGGAGGTTGGCCGCGGGATCCTCGCCGAAGGTGACGAAGCCGCCGGCGTTGGGCAGCAGATCGGGATGGCTGTCGCCGACCACCACGAGCGCGACCACGGCCAGCCAGTAGCCGGGCAGGGACATCGCGAGCACGGTCAGCACGCGGGTGCCGTGGTCGATGACCCCGCCGCGGCGCAGCACCGACCACGCGCCCAGGACGACGGCCGGGATCACCGCGAACACCGAGGCGATCAGCCCCAGTTCGAGCGAGACGGGCAGCGCCCGGCCGATCTGGTCGGCGACCGAGGTGCCGTCGTAGAGCGAGGTGCCGAGGTCGCCGCGCAGCGCGTCGCCGACGTAGTCGAGGTATTGGGTCACCAGCGGCCGGTCCAGACCCATCCGGTGCTCGACCGCGGCCCGGGCCACGGGATCGGCGGCGACCTGCGGCGCGAGCTGGTTGACCGGGCTGACCGGGGAGGCGTGCAGCAGCAGGAACAGGCCGGTCAGGACGGCGAACATCACCACCACGACGCCCAGGACGCGCCGTGCCAGGTAGTTCGTCATTGCTCCCCCTGCCGATCCGATGCGCCATCCATTGTCGGACGGCGCATCGGACGGTGGGCCCCCGGGTCGTGCGGTGAGTCCGAAGCGGCGGGTTCGGGACGGTGCCGGCGGCGGTCTGCCGGCCGGTCGTGCCGAGGGCGAAGACACGCCCCGGGCCGCGGGCGGGTCAGGCGGCCTTGCGGTAGCGGTCCAGGTCCCGGCCCAGCTCGCGCAGTACGGCGCTGTTGATGTCGTACGCGAACAGCACCTCCTGGATCACCAGCTCCTGCTCGGCCTCGTCCCACGGGGCGTCGTTCATCGCCGCGCGGTACGCGTCCTTCCACACGGTCAGGTCGCCCAGCCCGTCGAAGACGTAGAAGTCGCTGCCCCGCGTGCCGGGCAGGTCGTAGTGCTTGCGCATCTGCTTGGCGATGAACTGGCCGCCGGACATGTCGCCGAGGTAGCGGGTGTAGTGGTGGGCGACGAAGCCGCCGGCCCAGTCGTAGCACTTCTCCCGCATCCGGTCGGTGTAGCGCCGGGTGGCCTCGTTGGCGGGCCAGCGCTCCTGCCAGCCCTCGCCGGCCAGGAAGAGCATGTCGGCCTCCAGGATCGCCCGGCGGTCGAGGCGCGCGTCCGCGAACGGGGCGCCGACGGGGTGCTCGCGCATGGTGTCGGCGGCGTCGTCGAGCACCACGTACGCCCAGTAGTGCTGGGCCACCATCGCGGTGTAGGCGTCGCGGGTCAGTTCGCCCTTCATCAGGGCCTCCAGGAAGCCCGAGCCCTCGGCCTCCTGGTGGAAGGCCCACGAGCGCTTGCGCAGCGTCTCGGCGAAGGTCGGGGTGGCACCGGCGGTTTCGGCGGTCTCGGTCGTGGTCATGAGGTTTCCCCTAGGTGCGACAAGATCTACCGGACACGCACGAATGGGTGCGTACGGTGCGAACTGTGGAGGATCGGGCGCCTTTTTTTGCCCGTGCGGAGTCGGCGCTTCGGCCATGGCGAAGCCCATGACAAAGCATCTGCGGGGAATCGGTTCTTCGCCCGTTTCCACCGGCCCCCGCAGTCTGTGCGGCGCCGTACGGTGCCGTCAATAAGTTACCGACAACTTGTCGGCACGTTGTCGGTGGGGTCACATTCGACGGACCGGCGGGCCGGGGGAAACCCGGAGGCGGCCCGGGGGCGACCGGGGAGGAACATGGCAACGGGCCTGCAACGCCCGTCGGAACGCGTCTCGGAAGCGTCTCGGAACCACCCCCCGAGCCTTCCGGCGACCCGGCCCGTCTTAGGATAGCCTCACCTCCAATCATTCCGTACGCAAGCGTACGGACGGCCCAGAGGAAACAACGTGAGCCCAGCCCGCACCGGACGCCTCGGCGGCGCCGTCGCCGCCACCGCGACCCTCCTTCTCGCCTGGCTGGTTCTCGGCCTCGCGAGCCCGGCGCACGCGACCGGCACGCCGGCGGCGGGCAAGGCCACGCTGAGCGCGGTCAAGACCACCGGCCTGAACCCGGCGGGCGACGTGGTCAAGCTGGTCGGCAAGGGCTTCACGCCGGGCGTACGGCTGTTCATCCTCCCGTGCGACCCCGCCCAGGGCGCGGGCCGCGCGTGCGACATGGGCTCGTTCGCCGGCCCCACCGAGGCGGACACGACCGGCTCGTTCAGCACCGACATCAAGGTGGCCGCCAAGTTCGGCGCGGTCGACTGCCTGAAGACGCGATGCGCGATCGCCACCTCGAACTCGGCCAACGGCAAGGACCGGACCCAGGAGGTCTACCTGCCGATCGGCTTCGAGGGCGAGGTCGCGGGCCTGCCGGCCACGCCGGGTCCGGCCACCGCCGCCCCGCAGGCCGGCGCCCCGGGCGCGGGCGGCGCGGCGCAGCCCCCGGCCTCCGCCGGCGCACCGGCCGCGACCGCCCCCGCCTCGGCGAAGTCCGCGGCCGCGGACAAGGACGACGATGACGACGGCGGCAACACCGGCCTGATCATCGGCGTGGTCGCCGGCGTCGTGGTGGTCCTTGTCGTCGCCGGTGTCGTGGTCAAGCGCCGCCGCCCGAGCGCCTGATCCGCCGGCCCGCTCCCGCACCTGCCCTACCCGCCTCACCAGCCAGTCTTCGTTCGGAGTCCACATGCACAAGTCCCGTACGGCCGCGGCCGCCGCCGCGACCGCGATCGCCGGCCTCGGCCTCACCGCGTTCGCGAGCGCTCCGGCCTCGGCCGCCGACGCGCCGACGATCACCCTGTCCAAGTCGACCGGCCTGGCCGCCGGCGGCGAGGAGATCACCGTCACCGGCAAGGGCTACAAGCCGGGCAAGGGCGTGTACGTCGCGCAGACCGTGGCAAAGCCGGCCGGCGGCGTGCCGACCCAGTACGGCAACGCGGGCTACGTCCCGCAGGTCGGCCCGGACGGCACGTTCACGGTCAAGCTCAAGCCCACGCAGAGCTTCGAGGGCAAGGACAAGGCGAAGGTCGACTGCGCCGTCACGGCGTGCTTCGTGGCCACCTTCAACGACCACACCGACCTCGCCAACCGCGACCAGGACGTGTGGCTCCCGGTGTCCTTCGCCGGCGCGGCCGGCGCACCCGCCGCCAAGGCCCCGACCGGCACCCCGCCGCAGACCGGCACCACCAACGAGGCCGGTCAGCCGCAACTGCCGAAGACGGGCGCGTCGAGCACGCAGCTCGGCTACGTGGGCGCGGGCATGCTGGTGCTCGGCGTGGGCTCGGTGCTCGCGTCGCGTCGGCGCCGCGACTCCGTGTCCGACTGACCACCCCCACCCGTATCCCCACCGCATCCCCCACCGCCGACCGCCGGAGGCGACCCGCATGAGCGAGGCGACCGTCAACCCGTTCGGAGCCGACGCGATCACCGCCGTCTGCAAGCACATGAACGACGACCACCCCGACGACTGCCTGCTGATCGCACGCGGTCTGGGCGGCCGACCGGAGGCCACCTCGGCGACGATGACCGGCCTGGACGGCGACGCGGCCTACTACTCGGCGATCGTGGCGGGTGCGCCGGTCGAGGTCCGGGTGCCGTGGAGCCGTTCGATCACCGAGCGCCGCGACGTCCGGATCGAGGTCGTCGCGCAGTACAACGCGGCGTGCGAGGCATTGGGGCTGCCGCCCCGGGGCGAGGGCGAGCACTGAGCGCGCGAGCGGGGAACCGACGGGCGAAGCGGCCCGACCACCTGTAGGACGGGTAGCACGACGGGTAAAGAACGGGGTAACGAGCGTCACGCCGACGGTCCGGGAGGAAGGTCTCCCGGACCGTCGGCGTTGTGGTGTCCGGGACGCGGGGGGCCGGGAACGCGCCCGGGCCGGCAGCCGCAAATAACCTGTCGGCTACACGCGTACGAAAAGATATACTGAGCTTCGCTCAGTATAAATGAGCTGCGCCCACGCTCCCCCTCCTCGCCTCCTGATTGAAGGCCCCACCCGTATGCCGCCCATATCCGCGTCACGTCTCAGCCAGAAGGTCGTGGTCGGCGCCGTCTTCGTCGCCGCGATGTTCGTCAACATCCTCGACGTCACCATCATCAACGTCGCGCTGCCCGCCATCGGCAAGGACCTCGGCGCGTCCCAGGCGTCGCTGGCCACGGTCGCCGTCGGCTACCTGGTCAGCCTCGCGGTGTTCATCCCCGCGTCCGGGTGGCTGGGCGACCGGTTCGGCACCAAGCGCGTCTTCCTGATCGCGCTGGCCCTGTTCACCGGCGCGTCCGCGCTGTGCGGCCTGGCGCAGAGCATCGACCAACTGGTGCTCTTCCGCATCCTCCAGGGCGCGGGCGGCGGCATGCTGACGCCGGTCGGCATGGCGATGATGTTCCGGGTCTTCCCGCCCGAGGAGCGGGTCCGCGCCTCGCGCATCCTGATGGTGCCCACGGCGCTGGCCCCCGCGCTCGGCCCCGTGCTCGGCGGCCTGCTCGTGGACAAGGCGTCCTGGCACTGGGTGTTCTACATCAACCTGCCGGTGGGCGTGGCCGCGTTCGTGTTCGGCCTGATGTTCCTGGAGGAGTACCGCAACCCCGAGGCGGGCCGCTTCGACCTGCCCGGCTTCGTACTGTCCGGGGCCGGCTTCGCACTGCTGATGTACGCGCTGAGCGAGGGCGCGACCAAGGGCTGGGGCTCGCCGATCATCCTGTCCACCGGGATCGCGGGGCTGCTCCTGTGCGTGGCGATGGTCTTCGTCGAACTGCGGGTCAAGGAGCCGATGCTGCACCTGCGGCTGCTCCGGGATCGGCTGTTCGTCAGCACGAACGTGGTGTCGATGGTCAACTCGGCGGCGTTCCTGGGCGTGCTGTACGTCTTCCCGCTGATGCAGCAGCAGGCGTTCGGGAAGTCGGCCCTGGAGACGGGTCTGCTCACCTTCCCGGAGGCGTTCGGCGTGGTGATCGCCACGCAGTGGGTCTCGCGCCTGTACCCGGTGGTCGGCCCGCGCCGGCTGATGGCGGGCGGCCTGCTCGGGATCGGCGCGTGTGCGTCGCTGCTCGCGCTGGTCGACGGGGACACCGCGGCCGTGCTGATCGTGGTGCTGATGTTCTGCACCGGCGCGTCGATGGCGCACGTGATGATCCCGATGCAGGCGGCGGCGTTCGCGCGGACGGCGCCGGTGGACAACGGCCGCGCCTCGACGATCTTCAACGTGCAGCGCCAGCTCGGCTCGGCCCTGGGCGTGGCGCTGCTGGCCGGCGTCCTGGCCGGCATCGGCACGATGACCGGCCACGGCGGTGGCGCGCCGACCCCGAACCTGCACGCGTACCACGTGGCCTTCCTGGTCGCCGCAGCCCTGGCCGTCCTCGGCGCCATCGCCGCCCTGACCATCCGCGACAGCGACGCGGCCTCCACACTCCGCAAAAAGCCGGAGGCCACCCCGACAACCGCCCCCCGATCAACGGAACCCGCAAAGGTCTGACCCCAACCCCCGCGTGGTCCCGCCCCAAACGGGAGAACCCCACTCCACCCCAGGCCGGCCCCCACGCACCGAGCGAAGCACACCAACTCACCCCCTTCCGGCACTGCCCACGCACCGAGGGGAAACCACATCCATCCAGCCCGCCCGACGCCAAGCCCACACACCGAGCGGACCGGCACCCCCTCCAGCCCACCCGGCGCCAAGCCCACACACCGAGCGGACCGGCACCCCCTTCAGCCCGTCCGGCGCTTGAGGACGCCCGCCGCAGGCGCCACGGACCGCAACCAAGAGCACCAAACGCAACCAACCCCAGTCCACCCGGCACGAAGCCCACGCACCGAGGGGAACAGCACCCCCTCCAGCCCGCCCGGCGTTTGAGGACGCCCGCCGCAGGCGACCCGCAGGCGCCACCAACCGCAGCCGCGTCCGCCCGGCCGCACGCAACGAACCCGGCCACCGGGGCCGGGTTCAGGCCCGGAACCGCCAGGCCACGTGCTCTGCGCGCCTTCGCAAGGACTCGTGCCGCTCGGCGGCCCCGATCGTGCGCGTCGACGGGTGCAGGTACTCCCGCGCCGACGTGCGCGGAACCACCACCGCCCGAACGGCCGGCTGCGCGTGCGGGTCGAGCCACCGGTGCGTGGCGAAGACCTCCGCCCGCCCCTCGGTGTCCAGCCAATTCGGCACGCCCGGATCCACCGCCCCGATCACGACCCGGATCCACCCGTCCGGATCGTGCTCGGCCTGCACGTGGTTCAGCGAGGTCTGCCGGTTGGCGAAGTCGAGCGATTCGAACCAGCCGGGGCTGTACAGCTGCAGGTCCCACTGCCCGGAAACCCGGGGATCGATCTCCACCACAAGCACCTGATCATCCGTCAGCCGCACCCGCGCAAAACCGTAGACGACCTCCTTGACCCCACCGGCCACCGTCGAGGGCGTACTGAACGTGTTCACCGGCTGCCGATCACCCATCGCCCGAACCCAGTCGTTCCAGACCTCGATCGAGTTCTCCACCGAGGTCGCCGCACCGGCCAGCATGCCCGCGACCCGCTCCGGGGTGACCCGCTCGACCGGTCGCCCCTGGGTGTCCAGGCGTTCCAGAGCGAGCATCGCGGGTTGTTCCGGCGTCCAGTCGAAGTAGTAGTCACGCACATGCAACACCCGCGCGTCCGGCGTGAGTTCGATCCAATTGCCCGGCTGCCGGTCGGCACTGAGCACGATCTCGACCGTATCGCCCGGCCCCACACCCAGCGCGGTGGAGGAGGTCTCCGCCAACACCTCGGTGCGCCCCGCGTGCATGTCCCCCGGCTTGACCTGGAGGACGAACTTCTCGCAGGCGTTCATGGTCACGGTCAGGCGGTACACGCCGTCCCCGGCGATCGGCGCACGCCGCGCGTTCTGGTCCACGTTCGGGCCGCCCCAGCGGTAGGCCAGGTCGTTGTGGGTGAAGAAGGCCGGGTTCTCCGGGTCGGTCGCGGCGAGTTGGTAGGTCAACCAGCACGCGACCTGATTGGCCAGGTGCCGGATGCCCTCGGCCCGGTCGGCGTCGGTCGCGCCGGGGAAGTCGGCCTCGAGAATACGATCGCCCAGCGCGGCCATGCGCTCGCAATAGGCGCGCCAGGCACTGCCGTCGACCACGCTGGAGGCGGAAGTGTCGGGCCGGGGAGGGTCGTTCGGGTCCAGGTGCACGTCAGATCCCTTCCGTCGGAACCCGGAACCGCTTCTGATAGTCCGTCAGTCGGGATCGTACGTCCTCCCGATCCAGGCCGAGGTCGTCGAACGCATAGGCGTGTCGCCCGTGCCGCCCCTGCGGGCGCGCGGCCAGATACGCCCGCATCCGACCCTCCGCCTCCGCGCCGAGTTCCAGCCCGAAGCCGGCGTACAACTCCCGTACCACCACGATCGGATCGCGCATGAAGTCCGCGTAGGTCGAGTCGTGCCAGTCGGATTCGGCGACCCGGCCCGCGTTGCGAAACGCGGTGAGCCGGGCATAGGCGGTGCACCACAGGTCGCTCTGGGTCCGCGCGACGTCGCGGATGTCGGAGCGATTCCCGTACGCGTGGTGAATGGTGGCGATGAGGCTGCTCAGCGAGGCCAGCACGGTGAGCGGGTCGCGGTGGGTCACCGCCAGGCGCGCGTCGGGATACACGTCGACCAGCGCGTCCAGGGTCAGCAGGTGCGCGGGCGACTTGAGCACCCAGCGGGTCGCCCCAGGCGTGCGTCGCTGCAGGATCTGCAGGACCAGTCGGTGGTAGGCGTACGCGGGCCGCATGTCGCAGTCGGCCAGCCACGCGGCGTACGACGGGATCGCGAACTGCCCGGTGAAGTCCTCGGAGCGGAACGCGAGCGCGTGTGCGCTGATGCACTCCTTGGGCAGCGTGCCGCTCTTCTCGTGGATCGCGTCCATCGCCGGAACGGCCGCGGTGACGAAGCGAATCTCCCGCTCGGCGAGCCCGATGCGCGGGTCGGTGTCGCGCGTGGTGGGCTCCGGCGGCGGGACGGGGCGCAGGAACTCCCAGGTGGTGGGCACCCGGTTGGCCGGATCGCGGGCGAGCAGCGCGTGCAGGATCGAGGTGCCGGTGCGGGGGCCGCCGGTGACGAAGATCGGGCGCTCGATCGGCTCGTCGCGCACGCCGGGGTCGGCGCGGACGTAGCGGGCGACCTGGAGCCGGACGTCCAGGAGCCGATTCACCCAGGTGTACGCCCACCAGCGGCCGACCCGGTCCAGGTTCGCCTCGTGTTCGAGGGAGTGGAGGAGGCGGTCCAGGCCCTCGCGGAAGGCGGGGTCGGTGTCGCCGAGGGCGGGGGCGACGTCGGCGGCCTCCGGGTCGCCGGCCGGATCCGCCGCGCCGCCGGCCCGGGCGCGGGCCTCGCCGAGAAGGGTGTCGGCGTCGAACGGGCGGTCGAGGTCGTCGGTGAGCGGTGGGATGGGGCCGGCCGCCAGGGTCCGGGTCCAGGCGGCGCGTTGTGGTGGTGTCCAGACCATGGCCGGTCGGCCTCCCTCACGTTCGGTCTCGCGTGTCGCGTCTCGCGTCTCACGTCTCGGGCCCGGGCGGGTGTGGCTCGGTCCCGCGCGCAGATTAGCTCTTTGTGAAGGTAAATCTGAAGAGGCGTCAGATTCGCGTCGGCTTCGCGGACGGGCTTTCGCGGATCGCCTTCTCGGCGTCCGGGTGCTGGACCGGGACCGGGCCGTGCCGGGTCGCCCCGTACCGTACGAACCCTGGGGTTCGATGCGAACGGGCGGATGGAGAGTCGTGGGCGAGCGCAACGTGGTCTGGCACGAGGGCGGAGTGACACGCGAGCAGCGTCCGTCGCTCGGGGCGACGGTCTGGTTCACCGGCCTGTCGGGGTCGGGCAAGTCGACGGTCGCGGTGATCGCCGAACGGCTGCTGGTCGAGCGCGGGGTCACCGCGTATCGCCTGGACGGCGACAACGTGCGGCTGGGCCTGAACGGCGACCTGGGCTTCGGTGCCGAGGACCGGACCGAGAACATCCGCCGGGTCGGCGAGGTGGCCAGGCTGTTCGCCGACGCGGGCGTGGTCGCGATCGTCCCGGTGATCAGCCCGTACCGCGCCGACCGCGACCGGGTCCGCGCACTGCACGCCCGGGACGGCCTGCCGTTCCTGGAGGTGTTCGTCGACACCCCGATCGAGGAGTGCGAACGCCGCGACCCGAAGGGGCTGTACGCGAAGGCCCGGCGCGGCGAGATCGGCGACTTCACCGGCATCTCGGCCCCGTACGAGGCCCCGGAGAAGCCGGAGTTGCGCCTCACCCCGGCGGACGGCGACCCGGAACAGCAGGCGGAGCGGCTGCTGGCGTTGTTGGAGACGATGGTGGGCGAGGGGTAGTCGGCGAGGTCGCCGACGGGATCACTGGCGGGTATCGCCGACGCGGCGTCAGGTCCGGTGAATCCCCCTCGGATCCACCGTTCCTGACGCCGCGTCACACACCGCGAGCGGGTGTGCGATCGGTGGTGCGGCCGGCGCGCCTGCGCGGGCGCGCGGGCGCTAGTGGAGCAGGCCGCCCGTGGCGGGCTTGCGGCCGTGCCGCATGACCAGCGCGATCACCAGCGCCAGCAGGCCGCACACGATCAGGATCCAGAAACCGGTGGTGAAGGCGTCCGTGGTGTAGGTGCAGCCGCGCGGGTCGCAGGCGTCCTGGGTGGCCAGGCCCTGGCCGCTCGGCGCCGGGCCGGTGATCCGCAGGCGGTTGTTGGTGAAGATCGGCGACAGCAGCGCGACGCCGACGGAGGCGCCGAAGGACTGGGCGACGACCAGCATGCTGGACGAGATGCCCTGCTGCTCCTGCGGCACGGCCTCGATGATCAGGTTCGGCGCGGCGGCGTAGTACATCCCGAAGCCGATGCCGTAGACCACGCCGCAGATCAGCATGAGCTGCCACGAGTCGTGCATGAACACGTACATGAAGCCGGCCAGGGTAAGCGTCGTGACACCCACGATCATCGGCATCCGCAACCCGCTGCGCTGTCCCCACAAGCCGGCCAGCGGGCCCGCGATCATGCTGGACATCGACTGCCAGATCAGTACGTGCAGGGCGAGGCCGAGGAGGGTGAAGCCGAGCGCGTAGTCGAGCGAGTCGTTGAACGACACCGCCGCCTTGACCTGGTCGGCGATGCCGGCCCACATCGCCTCGGGCGCGCCCATGGCCTTGGCACTCTGGACGGCGCCGTCGCCGTACTTGTCGAGCGTGCTCTGCTTGACGTTGTCCGGGGTCAGGCCCATGTAGCTGGTCAGGTAGTTCTGGATGCCGATGATCATGTTGGCCAGGAACGCGATCCCGAGCACCAGGGCCACGCGCGGCGCGGTGAGCAGCTTCAGGTCGATGATCGGGTTCTCCACCCGCTTCTCCCACAGCACCCACAGCCCGATCACGGCCACGCCGACGAGCGCGTAGCCGAACGCCGAGGGCTTGCCCCAGCCCCAGGCCTGTCCCTGGCTGATGTACAGCAGGATCAGCGCGAGTCCGCCGCCGAGGATGACGCCGCCGACGTAGTCCACCTTCTGTGGAACCCGCAGCTTGGACTCGGGCACCACGATCAGCAGCAGCGGGATCAGCACGACCATGTACACGACCAGGAACCAGAACAACGAACGCCAGGAGTAGTGCTCGGTGAGCAGCCCGCCGACCACCGGCGCGAGCGCGGCGGACAACCCGAGCCCGGTGGCCGAGACACCGATCGCGACCGGGATGAACTTGCGCGGCATCAGATCGCGAATCAGCCCGTACACCACGGCGGTCATGCCGAAGGCGACCGCCTGGAGCGCCCGGCCGACCAGGAACAGCGGCCAGGAGCTGGTCACCGCGCAGATCAACGACCCGACCAGGAACGACACGCTGGTCGCGAGCAGCAGCCGCTTCTTTCCGTAGACATCGGAAAGCTTGCCGATCAGGGGGCTGACCGCGCCGCCGACGAGGCCCAGGATCACCACCATCCACGAAATGCTCTCGCCGACGGACCGGAACGACGGGGCGATCTCCGGCACGGCCGAGGAGATCATCGCGTACTGGAGCGGCACGACCTCGGAGAACATCACGACGACGGCCAGGACGGCGAACACCCGGCCCTTGGAGACCCCTTCCAGCCGACCGGTATCGACAGAGGACGGGTCGGATCCGGGCTCCGGCGGCTTCGCGGATACTTCAACGGTCGCAGACATACCGGTACTTTCCGTTCTGTGCAGGGACGCGCACCGGACACGTGTCACTAGGGCGACACGCCCGGGTTTATACGGAATTTGCGGGGGCAAAACGCCACTCGGCCTCGATGAGGCCGGCATGTCTCGTGGACATCGCCAACCGGATCGGTGCACTCCAGCCGAACTGATTGACAGTGTTTAGCACGCCGGGGAAGTGCGCGGAAGGGTGCGGGCGGGAGGATTGGGAGATTGATCCCGCTTTAGTATACAAATTCCCTGACGGACCGTCAGCTTGCTGTCGGGGTCGGGGTTGGAGCGGAGCGGGGGCTGGAGCGGGGGCTGGGGCGGGGGCTGGGGCGGGGGCTGGGGTGGGGCGTCGCCGGCGTGCGGGGCTCCGAGACGTGGGGCTTGCGGCGAGACGGGTGTGTTGGTCGGCTTAAAAGCGACCAACAGCGGCGGGCAGGGTGGGTGCTCGGGTCGGGTTCGCCGGGCGTGCGTTTCCGAGTGGG
>NZ_JBHTVA010000092.1:0-37707 GCF_042793325.1 Embleya sp. NPDC056575 | reverse complement strand
CGCGCGGTGTGCGGGTGGGCCTTGCTCGCCGGGCCCCCATCACGCTCGGGCCCGGGTTGTTGGCCCGGCCGACCCGCCCGGGGCGTCGGCCCCCGGACTCCGGGCCGCCGTGCCCGAGCGGCCGGAGTCCGGGGACGGTGGGCCGAGTCGACCGGCCCGCCTCGGAAAGGTCTGAACGGCTTCGAAAGCCCGTCGGAAGAACCCGGAGCACAAGCGCCCCCGAAGCCCCGAAGCCCCGAAGCCCAGGCGGAGCCTAAAGCACCGTCAGGCCGTGCGGCCGCACGTTCATCGGGTCGCCGCCGTTCTCCCCGCAGATCACGATGTCCTCGATCCGCGCCCCGTGCGTGTCGGGGATGTAGATGCCGGGCTCGATCGAGAAGGCCATGCCCGGCTCCAGGGGCAGCTTGTTGCCCTGGACGATGTACGGGTGCTCGTGGCTCTCCAGGCCGATGCCGTGGCCCGTGCGGTGGATGAAGTACTCGCCGTAGCCGGCCTCGGTGATGATGTCGCGGCCCACCGCGTCCAGTTCCTCGCAGGTCAACCCCGGCCGTACGGCCGCGAGCTGGGCGGCCTGGGCGCGCTCCAGGACGTCGTAGTACGCGCGGAACTCGGCCGGCGGCTCGCCGACGGCGTACGTCCGGGTCTCGTCCGAGCAGTAGCCGTCCTCGGTGGTGCCGCCGATGTCGACCACGACCACGTCGCCGGTCTCGATCACCCGGTCGGACAACTCGTGGTGCGGGCTCGCGGCGTTGGGGCCGGAGCCGACGATCACGAAGTCCACCCGAATGTGCCCCTCGGCGATGATCGCGTCGGCGATGTCCGCGCCCACCTCGCGCTCGGTACGTCCGGCCCGCAGCCACTCGCCCACCCGCGCGTGCACCCGGTCGATCGCCGCGCCGGCCCGGCGCAGCGCCTCGACCTCGGCGGCCGACTTGCGCATCCGCAATTCGCGCAACACATCGCCCGCCAGGCTCTGTTCGGCGGTGGGCAGCGCGGTGCGGAAGGCGAGTACCTTCTCCGCCCACATGTGGTTGTCCAGGCCGACCCGGGCGACCTGCGCGGGCAGTCGCTGCGCGATCAGCGCGTACGGGTCGTCCGTCTCGGCCCAGCCGAGCACGTCGATCCCGAGCGCGCCCGCGGGTGACGCGAGGGCGGCGGGTCGTTCCAGGCCCGGCACGACGAGGAAGGGCTCGGCGGCGACGGGCACCACCAGGCACGTGAGGCGTTCCAGCGGAAGCGCCTCGTAGCCGGTGAGGTAGCGCAGGTCGGCGCCGGGCGAGACGAGCAGGGCGTCGAGTCCCGCGTCGGCGGCTGCCTTTTGAGCGCGGCCGAGGCGGTCGGTGGGGTAAAGGTTCGGGTCGTGGGTCACGCGCCCAAACATATGACATATCACCGGGCGTCCGGCAGCCCCGACGCGGGTTCAGTGCGCGGTGGCGCGTCCCGCCGCGACCGCGTCGCGCACCGCGTCCCACAGATCGGCGCGGGCCCGCAACGACACCGTGACGGTACCCGCGCTCTCGCGCCAGGCGCGGGCCGGGTCGGGGCCGGCGGCGCACAGTTGGGCGAGCAGGCGCAGCGCCATCGGGCCGTGGTCGTCGCCGTCCACCTCGATGTGCCGGGCGAGGTATTCGCGGAACACCGCGAGCCGGCCGTCGTTCATGTCGTCGAGCGTGGTGAGGTGATCGAACATGCGCGGGATCAGCTCCTCGCGGCCGAGCGCGAAGGACGCGGCGACGCAGTGCAGCGGGGCGTGGGCGACGACCTGCCAGGTGCGGCACACGAACGCGGCGGCGCCGGCGGGTGCGCCGCACGCGCCGACCGCCTCGGGGACGGGGACGCCGTCGGCGATCAGGCCGAGGAAGCGGCGGGCCGGGCGGGTGTCGGCGCCGGCGCCGTCCATCGCGGCGAGGTAGAGCTCGAAGTGGCTGAGCGGGCCGAGGGAGGTGGTGTCGCTCTCCTCGCCGAGCACGATCTCGTTGACCATCCGCCGGATCTCCGCGTCGCCGCGTGGCACCCACGGCACCTCGACGCAGGTGAGCCGCCGCTGCAGGCTCTTGAGCAGGGACATGAAGTCCCAGACGGCGAAGACGTGATGCTCCATGAACACCCGGATCGCGGCGAGGTCGGTGAGGTCGCGGTAGACCGTGTGCCGAAGCACCCGTTGCCGTACGGGGGCGGTTTCGCCGAGCAGCCGCGCGACGTGGTCGGCCGGGAGGGTGTTCGCGCGGGCGCGCGGGAGGGTGGTGTCGGTGAGCGCGGTGGTGTCCATGACGACCGATCGTAGAGATTTCACCACTCGGTGAAACATTTGTGCCGGAATGCCGGACACGCCTGGGATGCGCGTGCCACGATGTGCGGTTGCGCGGGCGCGCGTTGCCGGACGGGCGCGATCGGCTGCCGGGGCCCGGCGCCGAGGCCGATGCCGGCGCCGGGTACGTCCGTTCGGGTGACGGCCGAATCGCCTGCCGGGGTCAGTCCTTCGGCGCGAGCGCGGCGGCCTGCTCGGGGGTCAGCCCCCAGCCCTCCAGGAGCGCCGCGTCGACGCGGCCGGACGCGTCCCGGGCGACCGAGGGGGTCTCGGAGAGCCGGGGCGCGGCGGCGGGCTGGAGGGTGCCGTCGGGGCGGACGAAGGTGGATCGGGCCCGGTTGTGCGGGTGTTCGACCGCCTCGTCCCAGGTCAGCACGGGCGTTACGCAGGCGTCGACGGGCTCGAAGATCGCGGTCCACTCGTCCCGGGTGCGGCCGGCGATCACCTCGGCGAAACGCTTGCGCAGGAGCGGCCAGCCGGCGCGGTCCGACTGTTCGGGCAGGTCCTCGTCGGCGAGGCCGAGGCCGGCCAAGAACAGGGCGTAGAACTGCGATTCGATCGCGCCGACGGCGAGGTAGCGGCCGTCGGAGGTGGTGTACACGTCGTAGAACGGCGCGCCGGTGTCGAGCAGGTTGGCGCCGGGCTCGCCGGCCCAGCCGCCCATGCCGCGCATGCCGTGGATGAAGGTGCTCAGCGTCGCCGAGCCGTCGGTCATCGCGGCGTCGACGACCTGGCCGCGTCCGGTGGTTCGGGCGGAGATCAGCGCGGCGAGGATGCCGAACGCGCAGAACATCGCGCCGCCGCCGTAGTCGCCGACCAGGTTCAGCGGCGGCACCGGGCGCTCCCCGGCGCGGGCGAAGGAGTGCAGCACCCCGGAGATCGAGATGTAGTTGATGTCGTGTCCGGCACGCGGCGCCAGCGGGCCGTCCTGGCCCCAGCCGGTCATCCGGGCGTAGACGAGGCCGGGGTTGGCCGCGAGGCAGATGTCCGGTCCGAGGCCGAGCCGTTCGGCCACGCCGGGCCGGAAGCCCTCGACGAGCACGTCGGCGCCGGCGATGAGCCGCAGTACGGCCTCGCGCGCGGTGGGGTCCTTGAGATCGGCCCCGATCGTGCCGAGCCGGCCGCGCCCGACCGCCATCGAGGGCATCGAGACGCCGTCGGGCCGGTCGACCCGGATGACCCCGGCGCCGGCGTCCGCCAACATCATCCCGACGAACGGCCCGGGCCCGATCCCGGCCAACTCGACCACCTTGACGCCATCCAACGCACCCATGCCGACTCCCAGCCCCAGCCCCCACCAAGAATTACGCGGCACAGTCAAGCAGACCGATCATGATCTGTCCCGGGGTCGGCCACACCGAGATCGAACCCGAACCGTCCCGCGACGGCCCGCCCTTGCCCGAGCCGCCGCTCCGGGGTGTCGTCCGGGTCGGTCGGGCTCGGGCTCGGGTTCGGTCTCACGGCCTCGGTCTCACGGCCTCGGGATGTTGCGGAGGTTGGTCCGGGCCAGTTGGATCATCTGCCCCACGCCGCCGCTCAAAACGGTGCGGCCGGCGCTCAGGGCGAAGCCCTGGATCTGGTCGGCGGTGATCTTCGGCGGGATGGACAGCGCCTTCGGGTCGGTGACGATGTCGACCAGGGCCGGGCCCTTGTGGGCGAACGCCTCGCGGAGCGCGCCGCGGACCTTGTTCGGCTTCTCCACCCGCACACCGAAGGCACCGGCCGCGCGGGCGATCGCGGCGAAGTCCGGGTTCTTGTTGGTGGTGCCGAACGGGGTGAGGCCGGCGACCATCATCTCCAGTTCGACCATCCCCAGCGACGAGTTGTCGAACAGCACGATCTTCACCGGCAGTTCGGCCTGCACCAGGGTGAGCAGGTCGCCCATCAGCATGGAGAATCCGCCGTCGCCGGACATCGACACGATCTGCCGGTCCGGGTACGGGAACTGCGCACCGATCGCCTGGGGCAACGCGTTGGCCATCGAGCCGTGCGAGAACGAACCGATCACCCGGCGCCGCCCGTTCGGGGTCAGGTAGCGGGCCGCCCACACGTTGCACATGCCGGTGTCGACGGTGAAGATCGCGTCGTCGTCGGCCTCCTCGTCCAGGATCGAGGCGACGTACTCCGGGTGGATGGGCACATGCTTCTCCACCTTGCGGGTGTACGCCTTGACCACCCCTTCGAGGGCGTCGGCGTGCTTGTTCAACATGCGGTCCAGGAATCGGCGATCGGTCTTGGCCCGCACCATCGGGGTCAGCGCGCGCAGCGTCTCGCGCACGTCGCCCCACACCGCCAGGTCCAGCTTCGTGCGCCGGCCCAGGTGTGCGGGCCGTACGTCCACCTGCACGGTGGCCACGTCCTGCGGCAGGAAGGCGTTGTACGGGAAGTCGGTGCCGAGCAGGATGAGCAGGTCCGCCTCGTGCATCGCCTCGTACGCCGCGCCGTAGCCGAGCAGCCCCGACATGCCCACGTCGAACGGATTGTCGTACTGGATGTGCTCCTTGCCGCGCAGCGCGTGCCCCACCGGAGCGTTGATCCGCTCGGCGAACGCCATCACCTCCGCGTGCGCGCCCGCCGTGCCCGCGCCGCAGAACAGGGTGACCCGCCGGGCCTCGTCCACCATCCGGGTCAACGCGGCCAGATCCGCGTCGCCGGGGCGCACCGACGGCAGCGAGGTGGGCAGCGTCACCGGATAGCCCCGCTCCGGCGCCGGCCGCGCGGCCACGTCACCCGGGAGGGTGACGACGGACACCCCGCCCAGGCCCACCGCGTGCTGGATCGCCGACTGGAGCACCCGGGGCATCTGCTCGGGCGTGCCGATCATCTCGCTGTAGTGGCTGCACTCGACGAACAGCCGGTCGGGGTGCGTCTCCTGGAAGAAGGCCGTGCCGATCTCGGCGCCCGGGATGTGCGACGCGAGCGCCAGCACCGGCGCGTGTGAGCGGTGCGCGTCGAACAGGCCGTTGATCAGGTGCAGGTTGCCCGGGCCGCAACTGCCCGCGCACGCGGTCAACCGACCGGTCAACTGCGCCTCCGCGCCCGCGGCGAACGCGGCCACCTCCTCGTGCCGTACGTGCACCCAGTCGATCGCGGCGTTGCGGCGCACCGCGTCCACGATCGGGTTGAGGCTGTCGCCCACCACGCCGTACAACCGGCGCACCCCGGCCTGGGCGAGGATGTCCACGAATTGCTCGGCGACGCTCTGCTTGGCCACGGGGGAAACCCTTCCGTCCGGCTACGACCGGGTCGGACGGGAGCGGGCCGGGTCGGGCCGCATCCGCCCGCCTCGGTGCGAGTGGTGACCGGATACGCGTACCCGTGCCGCGTCGGGCTATCCCCGGCCGTCGGCCAGATCCCCGTACGCCTGGAACAGGTCGGACAGGCGCAGTGTGGTCAGCTCGGCCAGATCCGGACCCTCCGGCAACTCGACCAGGCGCACGTCCCGATACATGCAGCACTTCTCGTACAGGGTCCGGACGAATCGGGCGTTGCCCAGCTCGTCGATCCAGCCCTGCTCGCGGACGTGCCCGGTGATGCTGCGCAGCTCGGCCGCCGCGTCCTCGTCCCAGGTGTCGCCGCCGCCGGCCGCCATCACCTCGGCGATTCGGGCCAGGTCCTCCGCGCCGTAGGAGGGGAACTCGACCCGGGTGGTGAAGCGCGACGTCAGGCCGGGGTTCGAGGTGAGCAGCCGGTCCATGCCCTCGGGGTAGCCGGCCAGGATGATCACCAGTCGGTCGCGGTCGTCCTCGGCCCGCTTGAGCAACACCTGGAGCGCCTCGTCGCCGTACGCGTCGCCCTTGGAGTAGCCCACGTTGGTGAGGCCGTACGCCTCGTCCACGAACAGCACGCCGCCCAGCGCCGAGTCGATCAACTCGCTGGTCTTGACCGCGGTCTGGCCCAGATACTCGCCGACCAGGTCGGAGCGCTGCGCCTCGACCAGGCGATCGCTCTCCAGCAGGCCGAGCGCCGCGAAGACCCGGCCGAGGAGGCGGGCCACGGTGGTCTTGCCGGTGCCGGAGGGCCCGGAGAAGACGAAGTGCCGCTTGGGCGCCTGCGCGGGCAGGCCCTGCGCCTCGCGCAGCCGGGCCATCCGCATCTGCGCGGACAACGCCCGGACCTGGCGTTTGACCGGCTCCAGGCCGACCATCGACTCCAATTCGGCGAGCACGAGGGCGAGTTCCTCGGGGGCGGCGGCGGGGCGCATCGGCGCCGCCCGGTCGGCCGCCCGCGCGTCGACGTCGACGTCGGCCTGCGGGTCGGCCTCGCCGTCCGGGACGGGCTCCGGCTCGCGCTCGGTCTCCACCACCGGCGGCGGCCCGGCGGGCGGGGGCGCGGTCGCGGGTATGGGCGGGAGCACGTCGGGCAGCGGGCCGCGACCGACCACGGGGCCGGCCAGGCGCGCGGTCATCCCGCCGTACTCGTCCAGCGGCTCGCCGGCCGCCAGCGAGGACAACCTCGCGGCGGTGTCCATGAACGACGGGTCGGCCTGGTGCACCGCGCGGTACAGGGGCAGCGCGGCCGGGGTGCGGCCGGTCTCCTCGTACGCGCGGGCGAGCCAGTAGCGCAGCTCCTTGCGCTGCGGGTGCTCCGAGCGGCAGCGCACCAGGGCGGTGGCGAGCACCTGTTCGGCCTTGGCGTACAGCCCCAGGCGGACCCGGGCCATGCCGGCGAACAGGCCCGCCTCCACGCCGAGCAGCGCGTCGTCGTCCAGGCCCGCGGTGTGCCGGAGCAACTGCTGCCAGTCCTTGCCCAGATAGGCCCGACAGGCGAGCAGGAAGCGGGTGGCGGCGTCCTGTTCGGCGGGCGGGCACAGGGCGAGCGCGGCGTCCAGCTCGGGCAGGTGCCGGCCGTCCAACCAGTGCGAGGCGTGCGCGAGCGCGAGGTCGCGCGGGGTCTCCAGGACGAGCTGGACCCACCAGCCCAGCCAGTACCAGGAGTTGAGCGGCCGGCCGTACTTCGCGCGCTGCTCCCCGAAGCGCTCGCGATGGGTGTGCATGGCGACCACCGCGGTGGCCACCTCGACCTTGAGCGCGTGCAGCCCCAGCCAGGCGTCGGCCATCCCCGGGTCGGCCTCGACGGCGGCCCGGAACTGCACCTCCGCCTGGCCGTATTCGCCGGCGACGTAGGCGTCCATGCCGCGCAACCAGGCCAGTTCGGCCGGACTGCCGGTGCGTGCGCCACGTTCGGTCTGTCCCACGGTGGACCCCCCTTCCCCCGGCCGGTCCTCTCCGCGTGCCCGTGTCCCCGAGGGGACTTCGAGAGGATGTCGGCCCGCTGCCGATGAATCCCGGTGCGCCCATTCCGCTCGATCGGCGACGCCCCTTAAAGCCTCTCCCGTTCCGCTGTCCGTCACGCACGCATCGGTCACGGATGGTGTCCGTTTCGCCACGCGTTCGTCCCCCGGGGCATCGTACCGAGCGGGGGCGGTCAAGCCGAGGGGCGAATGAGACTCGAGGTGGTGAGCCGCGGCCGGCGGCTGCGAGCCGGTGGTGCGGCGGGGGCGGTGAAATCCCCCGGGGCGGAGGCGAGTCGGCTCGGCGCACACGAGGAAGCCCCCGGTCGCGGGGGAACGATCGGGGGCTTCGTCTCGGCGCGGAGCCCGGGGCCGTCCCCGGTGTTGCCGCTATACCGCAAGCTATGGCGATCCGGACACAACGGTCAAGCGCGCCACGCGGGTGAATCCCGGGACGGAATCCGATGTCGCCGAGACGGCCCTCGCGGGGGGATCGTGCGCCGGGCGCACCCCGGGGGTGCACTGCCCGCACGCTCTCGGCGGTGCTGACGCGCTCGTGTTCGTAACGCTACGGTCGGTATATGGGCAACCTCGGGGACGCGGGCGGAACGGCAACCGGGGGCGAACCGCAGTTTCGTCCCGGGGACAAGAGCGGCGGAGCCGGCCGGGCGACGGTGGCCGGAGCGGCGCCGCGTCGGCTGCCGCCACGGCGCCGCAAGGTCGTCGGGGGCGGCGCGAGCGCCCCCGAGCCCGACCTGACCCCGCGCGCCCGGGTCGCGGGCGCCTCGATCGCGTGGGAGGCGGGCAAGGACCCGCGCCCGCAGCCCACGGTCCCGGCACCCGCAGCGCCCCCGGACGCGGGCGGCCCCGGGCAGGCGGTGCGGCCGGGCGGCCGGCCGCTCGTGGACACCGCGATCGGCCTGGCGGGGCGGCTGGCGCAGGCCGCCGCCGACGCCAAGCACCGCAGCGACCTGATGCGCGACCTGCTCACCGGGCGCGGCACCGACCTGACGGGCTGGGCGGTACTGCCCACCGGGCCGCTCCTGGTGGTGGTGGCCGAGGCCGACCCGCCCGCGGCCGGCCGCGACCCGAGGGCGATCCGGGCCGGGCAGGAGGCACTGGCCCTCGCCTGGTCCGGCGCGGTCGGCGCACGCGCCCCGGAGGCGGCGGTCGCCGCGTATCCGCGCGAGGTGGTCACCCTGCTCGGCGCACCCGCCGACGGCCAGGCCACCCGGCTGGTGACCGAACTCGCGGCCGTGGTGCACGCGGATTGCGGCCCGGCGATCCGCTCGTTCACGACGGGGGTGAGCCGACCGGCGGAGTCACTCGACGCGCTGCCGGTCGCGTACGAGCAGGCCCGCCGCGCGGTCGCCGCCGGTCGGCGCATCCACGGCCCCGGCGCGGTGGCCGACTTCGACCAGCTCGGCGTCTTCCGATTGCTCAGCCTGATCCCCGATCCGGGTGAACTCGACCGCTTCGCCCGCGAGGCCCTGCGCACACTGGCCCACCCCCGCGACCCGGAGGCAGCCGACCTGCGCAACACACTGCAGGCGCTGCTCGACACGAACCTGAACGTGGCCGAAACGGCACGGCGGCTGTATGTGCACTACAACACGCTGCGGTATCGGATCACCAAACTGGAGCGCCTGCTCGGCCCGTTCACGCAGGACCCGCATCTGCGCCTGAACCTGATGATCGCGCTACAGATCGTCCGCATGCAGGGTCGCTGACGCTCCGGAGGGGGCGGGGGCAGGCTCGCGATGCGCGTCGACTGCGCCGGCCCGGCACGGGGGCGGCCCGGCCTCCGGCCCGGCCGTCCTCAAACGCCGGACGGGCTGATCGGGTTCGGGCGCGGGCACGGATGGGCGCGGGCCGAGGTGGGCGCGGCACGCTCCGCTGCGGGGGCGGGCGGCGTCCGGGCGGATCGGGTCGGGTGCTTCCGGCGGGGGTTGCGCTGCGTGGGCCGACGCGGGACCGGTCCGAGTCGCGGGGCAGCCGCCGCCGGCGTGCGGGGCTCCGAGACCGGGGCCCCGATGAGACGCGTGCGTTGCTCGGCGAAAACCGGCCGGCAGCGGCGGGCAGGGAGGGCGCTCCGGTCGAGTCCGCCGGCGAGCCTTCCCGAGTGGGTTGGGGGCATATCGGGGGACGTTCGCGGGAGTTGGGGTCTGAAACCGGTTCGCGATGGGTGGCTTGGGGCTTCGCGTTTCGGTGATCTGCGGTTTTGCGGCGCCGGCGCGGAAAGTCTGTTGCCGAATGCCGGTTTCGTGCGCTCCGGCCTCTAAACACCGGCGCGGCGACCGAAAGTGCCCAGTACGACTCGAAACCGGATCCCGAGCCCTCGAAACGGCTCCCATCCAAAGCTGACCTGTGGTTTTCCCTCACACTGAGGCAGCAGCACCCCACGCGATCCGGGTTCGTGAACCTTCGCCACCCACACACCCACCGCACCGAAAACACCCGCCCTCCCAACCCACTCGGGAAGGCTCGCCGGCGGACTCGACCGGAGCGCCCTCCCTGCCCGCCGCTGCCGGCCGGTTTTCGGTGAGCAACGCACCTGTCTCGTCGGGGGCTTCGAGTCTCGGAGCCCCGCACGCCGGCGGCGGCCGGCCCGGCGACTCTGACCGGCCCCGCACCCGGCCACCCGGCCGAGATGCAACGCCCGCCGGAAACACCCGACCCACTCCGAAAGGCCCCTCGGGCACTCGACCCCGACCACCCTCCCGCTCCACCGCTGCTGGTCGGTTTTCCGGTGAGCAGCGCACCTGTCTCGTCGGGAGGCGCAGTCTCGGAGCCCCGCACGCCGGCAGCGGCCCACCCGGCGACTCTGACCGGCCCCGCACCGGGCCACCCGACCGAGACGCCACGCTCGCCGGAAGCACCCGACCCACTCCGGGCGCGCCCCGGGGGACTCGACCCGACCCCTTGCTCCGGCCGCCGCCGCAGGTCGGGTTTCGCCGGGCAACGTGCCCGTCTCGTCGGGGCTTCGAGTGTCGGAGAGCCCCGCACGCCGGCGGTGGCGGCTCGGGCTTCGGGCCGGGTCGGTCCCGGGGCCGATCGGGATGCGGCTCACGTTGGAGGCGCACGACGTGCTCGGGGAGGCCCGGTGGCCCCGATACGGCCGCCCTCCACCGTGACGCGCGTTCCGCTACCGCGCCTCGGGGGCTGTGCCGTAGTGGTCGGCCAGGGTTCGGAGTTCGCGGGCCGCGGTGATGGCGGCGGATTTGCCGTTGGAGGTTTGGATGCCCATGACCGGGAGCGTGTCGCCGTTGGACATGTCGATGTAGACCCACGGGTCGCCCTGGCGGAGGTACACCCGGACGATCTGGGCCCATTCCAGATGTGTGGTCCGCAGCAGGTTGACCACCGTCACGCCGTCCGCGGCGGCGACCACCTTCGGGCGGCCCAGCATCACCATCGCGCCGAGTCCCAGGACGCCGGTTGCCGCGACGCCCATTCGCGAGCCGAATCCCCAGCCGCCCTTCTCCGGCAACATCACCGCCAGCACGCACAGCCCGACCAGGATGATCGCGCCGAGCACGCCGGTGATCAGCCGACTGCGCCCGGCGTACCAGGTACGCGGGAGCGGGGGGTCGACGGGGGTGGGCTCGCTCATTGGGAAACGGTTCTCCGGAGGGTGGCGGTGGTCGGCCCGCCTGGTGACGGGCCGACCGGACGGGGTCAGAGGCGGCAGGCGTGGATCCCGGTGACCAGGATCGCCCGGGCGCCGATCTCCCAGAGGTCGTCCATGATCTGCTGGGCGTTCTTGCGCGGCACCATCGCCCGCACCGCGACCCAGCCCTCGTTGTGCAGCGGGCTGACCGTCGGCGACTCCAGGCCCGGGGTCAGCGTGACCGCCGCCTCGACCCGCTCGACCCGGATGTCGTAGTCCATCATCACGTAGCTGCGCGCGACCAGGACACCCTGGAGCCGGCGCACCAACTGCTCCAGCGCCGGCGAGGTCTCCGCGCCGGCGCGCCGGATCAGTACCGCCTCGGAGCGCAGGATCGGCTCGCCGAACACCTCCAGGCCCGCCTGGGCCAGCGTGGTGCCGGTCTCCACCACGTCGGCGATCACGTCGGCGACGCCCAGCTGGATCGCGGTCTCCACCGCGCCGTCCAGCTTGACCAGTGCCGCGGCCTCGATGCCGTGCTCGGCGAAGTCGCGCTGGACGATGCCGATGTAGGAGGAGGCCACCCGCAGTCCGGCCAGCCCCTTCTTGCCCTGCTCGGCCAGCTCGCGAGCGATCGGCGCGGGCGCGGCGTAGCGGAACGTGGCCGGGGCCAGGCCCAGTTGCAGGATCTCCTCGGCCTCGGCGCCGGAGTCCATCAGCAGGTCGCGCCCGGTGATCCCGGCGTCGAGCCGGCCGGAGCCGACGTAGATCGCGATGTCGCGCGGGCGCAGGAAGAAGAACTCGACGTTGTTGTCGGGGTCGGTGAGAACCAGTTCCTTGGAGTGCTTGCGCTGGCGATAGCCGGCCTCATGCAGCATCGCCGACGCAGGCTCGGAGAGGGAACCCTTGTTGGGGACGGCGATGCGCAGCATGGAATGACCCTTCGGGATGGTGCTGAACCGAGTGCGGCTGAGAGGTACGGCTTCGCCCCCGGCCCGGGCGGTGGGCCGGGGACGGCGACTGTCACAGGTGAGCGTATACGTCCTGGAGGGAGATGCCGCGGGCGACCATCATCACCTGGAGGTGGTAGAGGAGCTGGGAGATCTCCTCGGCGGTGCGGTCGGCGCCCTCGTGCTCGGCGGCCATCCACACCTCGGCGGCCTCCTCCACGACCTTCTTGCCGATCGTGTGTACGCCGGCGGTGACGAGCTCGACCGTGCGCGAGCCCTCCTGGCCCGATTCCGCCTTGGCCCGCAGCTCGTCGAAAAGCTGTTCAAACGTCTTCATGGTGCCCATCGCGTGGTTGTGGGTGGCGTACCGAACGGCCCGGCCGACCTGCCGGTCAGGCCGAACGCCACGGTTCGGAGAGCGTACGCAACGCCATCGCGGTCGCGACGGCCGCCTCCACCGCTTCGCGGCCCTTGTCCTCGCGCGAGTGCGGCAGGCCGGCCCGGTCCAGGGCCTGCTCCTCGGTGTCGCACGTGAGCACGCCGAAGCCGATCGGCACGCCGGTGTCGAGCGCGACCCGGGTGAGGCCGTCGGTGGCGGCGGAGCATACGTACTCGAAGTGCGGGGTGCCGCCGCGGATGACCACGCCGAGCGCGACCACCGCGTCGTAGCCGCGACCGGCCAGCGCCTTGGCGAGCACGGGCAATTCGAACGCGCCGGGGGCGCGGATCAGCGTGGGTTCGGTGATGCCCAGCTCGCTCAGGGCCTTGACGGCCCCGTCCACGAGGCCGTCCATCACGGCGGTGTGCCACTGCGCGGCGACCACGCCCACGCGCAGGTCACGGCAGCCCTCGACGGTCAGTTTCGGGGCTCCTGCGCCACTCATGTCTGTCGTTGTCCTTCGGCTGGAACGGCTCGATGCCCGGCTTGTACTGCCCGGTTTGTGCACGACTGCGAGCCTGGTTGCGAGATGAGGATGGAGCGGTTCGAACGAGACGAACCTATCGGCGCGGCCGGGACCGCACCGCGCCCGTGTCACCGGTACGGGTGACGTCGGCGGCTCGGGAGAGCCGAGGGGTCACGCGCTGCTGACCGCGCGCCCCTTCGCGTCGACGACCTCGGCGACCTCGGCGACCGACGGCAGGTCCGCGGTCGGGTCGCCGGGGTCCAGCCAGGGCAGGTCGTGGCCCATCCGGTCGCGCTTGGTCTGGAGGTAGCGCAGGTTGTCCGCCGTGGCGTGCACCGGCAGGGCGACCCGGCCGGTGATCTCCAGGCCGTAACCCTCCAGGCCCGCCCGCTTGGCGGGGTTGTTGGTGAGCAGCCGCATCGAGCGCACGCCCAGGTCGACCAGGATCTGCGCGCCGGTGCCGTAGTCGCGGGCGTCGGCCGGCAGGCCCAGTTCCAGGTTGGCGTCCACCGTGTCGTGGCCGGCGTCCTGGAGTTGGTACGCCTGAAGCTTGTGGATCAGCCCGATCCCGCGCCCCTCGTGCCCGCGCATGTACAACACCACGCCCCGGCCCTCGGCGGTGACCCGGTCCAGCGCGGCGTCGAGCTGCGGGCCGCAGTCGCAGCGCAGCGAGCCGAACACATCGCCCGTCAGGCACTCGGAGTGCACCCGGACCAGGACGTCCTCGCCGTCGCCGATGTCGCCGGCGACAAGCGCGATGTGCTCCACGCCGTCGACCGTGCTGCGGTAGCCGATCGCCCGGAACGTGCCGTGCTCGGTGGGCAGTCGGGTCTCGGCGGCGCGCTCGATCGTGCGCTCGGCGCGACGGCGGTAGGCGATCAGGTCGGCGATGCTGACGATCTTGAGGCCGTGTGCGCGGGCGAACGGGATCAGCTGCGGCAGCCGGGCCATCGTGCCGTCGTCGTTGACCACCTCGCAGATCACCCCGACCGGCGCCAGACCGGCCAGCTCGGCGAGGTCCACGGCCGCCTCGGTGTGTCCGGGGCGCACCAGCACGCCGCCCTCGACCGCGCGCAGCGGGAAGATGTGGCCGGGTCGGGTCAGCTGGGTGGGCAGCGTGTCCGGGTCGGACAGCAGCCGCACGGTGTGCGTGCGGTCCGCGGCCGAGATGCCGGTGTCCACGCCGTCCTTGGCGTCGACCGAGACCGAGTAGGCGGTGCCCTTGCGGTCCTCGTTGACGGCGGTCATCGGGGGCAGCTTGAGCCGGTCCAGGTCGGCGCCGCGCATCGGCACGCAGACCACGCCCGAGGAGTAGCGGATCATGAAGGCCATCAACGCCTGCGTGGCCAACTCGCCGGCGAAGATCAGGTCGCCCTCGTTCTCCCGGTCCTCGTCGTCCACGACGACGATCGCCTCGCCGGCGGCGATTGCCTTGATCGCGTCGTCGATGGTGTCGAGGGCGGACTCGGTGGGCGCGCCCATCTGCGCCGGCACCTCGATCTCGGTGGTTTCGCTGCTGGTCTTCACGCCGTTGCCCCTTCCAGGTGCCGTTCTGCCCCGCGGGCAGCCCCCTTGTCCCGGTACCGCCGGGAGCGGTTCCACCAGTCGACGAGTCCGGCGACGCACATCACGAGGAAGACGCCGTAGACCAGTCCGCTGAACACCAGACCGTGCTGCCAGGCGAGGGGTACGCCGACGAGGTCGACCGCGATCCACACCAGCCAGAACTCGAACAGCCCTCGGGCCTGCGCGAGCATCGCCACGACCGAGCCGACGAAGATGTACGCGTCCGGCCAGGGCGCCCACGAGATGCCTGTGTGTTCGAGCAGTTGCGCGAAGCCGACCGTGCCCGCCGCCATCAGCGCGACCAGCGCGATCCGCTCGTGGGTGGTGCCGAAGCGGATCTCCACCTCACCGGTGTCGCGCCGCCCGCGCGCCCAGCGCCACCAGCCGTACGCGGCGGCGACGATGATCACCACGTTGCGCATCGCGCTGCCGCCCAGGTGCACGGAGGTGTTGGCGGCGATCAGCAGCGCCGCGCCCACGATCTGTACCGGCCACGCCCACAGGTTGCGGCGCAGCGCGAGCCAGACGGTGGCCAGCGACGCGATCTGGCCGAGCAGGTCGGACCACGGCACCGGCTTGTTCGCGACGGTGAACGCGGCGTCGTTGAGCCAGCCGGTCACGATGCCCTCACCCCTGTGCCCGGCCCGTGGGTGCCCAGCCGCTCGACGTACTTGGCGATGATGTCGACCTCGAGGTTGACCGGGTCGCCGACGGTTTTCACGCCGAGGGTGGTGAGCGCCAGCGTGGTGGGGATCAGGCTGACGGTGAAGCTCGTGTCGTGCGCCTCGACGACGGTGAGGCTGATTCCGTCGACGGTGATCGAGCCCTTGTCCACCACGTAGCGGGCCAGGTGCGCCGGGAGGGCGATCTCGACGATCTCCCACTCCTCGCCGGGGGTGCGGGCCAGGATCTCGCCGGTGCCGTCGACGTGCCCCTGGACCAGGTGTCCGCCGAGCCGGCCGCCGAGCACCATGGGGCGCTCCAGGTTGACCCGCGAGCCGGTGCTCAGCGCGCCGAGGCTGGACTTGTCCAGCGTCTCCTGCATCACGTCGGCGGTGAAGGTGGCCGCCTCGGGGTCGACCTTGTCGTCCACGACGGTCAGACACACACCGTTGACGGCGATCGAGTCGCCGTGTCGGGCACCGGTGGTGACGACGGGGCCGCGGATGGTGATCCGGGCCGAGTCGGTCAGCCGCTCGATGGCCACGATCTCGCCGAGTTCCTCAACGATTCCGGTGAACATGCGTCAGGACTCCTTCGTACGGCCTGCGGAGTGCGGCCGTGGGCGGGCGGTGATGCGGATGTCGGTGCCGAGGCGCGTGACGTCGTCGACGTCCAGTCGCAACATCTCGGAGATGGTGCCGATTCCGGCCGGGCCCAGGGCGGTGGGTCCGGCGCCGAGCAGGGCGGGGGCGAGATAGCCCACGACGGTGTCGATCAGGCCGGCCGCGGCGAACGCGCCGGCGAGGGTGGGGCCGCCTTCGAGCAGCACGGCGCGCACGTCGCGGGCGTACAACTCCTTCAGCAGCGCGGGCAGGTCCAGGCCGGTGCCCGCGAGCGGTACGCGCAGTACGGCGGCCTCGGGCAGGTGTGCGGCGGCCGCGTCCGGGCCGACCGCGATCAGGGTCGGCGCCGCGTCGTCGAGCACCCGGGCGTCGGCGCGCGTGCGGGCGTGGGTGTCCACGATCACCCGCAGCGGTTGCCGGGCGCCGGGTACGTCGCGCGCGGCCAGGTGCGGGTCGTCGGCGAGCTGCGTACCGGAGCCGGCCAGCACCGCGTCGACGCTCGCCCGCAGCACGTGGGTGTCGGCGCGGGATTCGACGGAGCTGATCCACCGGGCGCTGCCGTCGGCGGCGGCGCTGCGGCCGTCGAGCGTGGCCGCGTACTTCCAGGTCACGTGCGGGCGGCCCAGGCGGACGGCGGTCAGCCAGGCCCGGTTGCCCGCCTCGGCCTCGGCGGCGAGCAGGCCGCCCTCGGCGTCGATGCCCGCCGCGCGCAGCACCGCGCCGCCGCCGGCCGCGGCCGGGTTGGGGTCGGCGACGGCGTAGCGCACCCGGCGGATGCCGGCGTCGATCAGGGCCTGTGTGCAGGGGCCGGTGCGGCCGGTGTGGGAGCAGGGTTCGAGGGTGACCAGGGCGGTGCCGCCGCGGGCCGCCGAACCGGCCGCGCGCAGCGCCTCGACCTCGGCGTGCGGGGCGCCGGCGCGGGTGTGGAAGCCCTCGCCGACCACGGTGCCGTCGGGGCCGAGCACGACACAGCCGACCAGCGGATTGGGACTGGTGTGACCGCGCGCACGGCTCGCCAGCGAGATGGCCCGGCGCATCGCCGAGGTCTCCTCGACCGGCGGGGTGGTGTTGCCCTCCACCTCGTGCCTCCTCGCGTTCGACGCGGGGCAACCGGGGTGTTTTCGGGCACAACGACACGACGAATCGACGCGCGGGGATGTCGGCGCACCTGGGGGTACGCGGGCATGCCGCAGTCGCTCGCCGCGCGCCACCTCCCATCCGGACTTTGACCGTCGGTACCGGAATTCCACCGGTTCAGCCGGCCGTCGCTCCACGTGATGCGGGGCGTCGACCGGGTCGCGGACTGTAACCGCCGGTTCGGATTTTCACCGACCCCGGAGCGCGCGTACGTGACTTTCGTACACCTGGAAGTGTGCCACGGCGGCCGACAACGTTGACCGTGGGCAACCTGTGCCGTCCGTCACGGTGCGTTCGTATATCCGAACGCGACTGCGGCGAGGATGATCTGACGATTCGTCAGGTCGCTGGTCGAGGCGGTGCCCGCGGCGGGTGGCTTCGATGAGATTCTGTGCGCATGACCGTGCAGATCAATCCGAGCATCCTGTCCGCCGACTTCGCCCGCCTCGCCGACGAGGTCGCGCAGGTGCGCAACGCCGACTGGCTCCACGTGGACGTCATGGACAACCACTTCGTACCGAACCTCACCCTCGGCCTGCCCGTGGTGGAGAGCCTGATGAAGGCCACCGACACCCCCATCGACATGCACCTGATGATCGAGGACCCGGACCGCTGGGCGCCCGCCTACGCGGAGGCCGGCGCGGGCAGCGTCACGTTCCACGTGGAGGCCGCGACCGCCCCGATCAAGCTCGCCCGCGACCTGCGGGCCAAGGGCGCGCGCGCCTCGATGGCGCTGCGGCCGGCCACGCCGATCGAGCCGTACGAGGACCTGCTGCCCGAGTTGGACATGCTCCTGGTGATGACGGTCGAGCCGGGATTCGGCGGGCAGAGCTTCCTGGACGTGATGTTGCCGAAGATCCGGCGGACCCGGCAGCTGATCGCCAAGCACGGTCTGCAGATGTGGCTGCAGGTGGACGGCGGGGTCTCCGCCAAGACGATCGAGATGTGCGCGGAGGCCGGGGCGGACGTGTTCGTGGCGGGCTCGGCGGTCTTCGACGGGGCGGACCCGGGTGCGGCGGTGGATCGGCTTCGGGCGCTGGCGACGGGGGCCGCGGAGCGCTGCGCCCATTAGGGCGGGGTTGTTGTACCCATCCGCCCACCCGTTGCACTGTGTGAGCACGCCGCGGTTTTCATGGTTCGGGGTCACCCGCGCCGGCCCGTGAAGCTTCGTCACAATGAGTGAAAGCGACGCGGGGCTGTTGGGGTCTCTCGTCATCCTCGCCGGGGCGGGAGACCTCAGCCGGTCGCGGACCAGATCGTCCAGTGGTCGATTTCGGTGATGGGCGCCCGGGACGCGAGCTTGGACTCGATGTAGGCCGCCAGGCTGTCGAGTTCGACGTCGGTCAGTTCGTGCAGGATCGAGCGGCCCGTGCGGGCGCGCAGGTCGGCGCCGACCTCTCGGGCGTCGGTGTGGGTGCGGCGGGTCTCGGCGAGCGCGGTGGTGCGGACGGCGGTGAAGCCGGCCTCGCGCAGTGCCGCCTCCACCACGGCGCCGGTGGGACGCCGGGCGGTCTCGATCGCGAGCAGGGCGGGGAACCGCTCGAAGAACCAGCCGCGCAGGTGGGTGGGCGTGCCGGGGCGGGCGACGTCGGCCGGGGTGCGGTCCTGGACGATCAGCGTGCCGCCGGGCGCGAGCAGCCGCCGGGCCTCGCGGAAGCACCCGGCGAGGTCGTCGAGGTGGTGGATCAGCGCCCGCTCGAACACGATGTCGGCGCCGCCGTCGGGCAGCCCGGTGGCGTACGCGTCCCCTTCCCGAAACGACAACCCGTCCCGCTCACCCGCCCGTTCCCGGGCGCCGGAGAGCATCGCGGCCGAGAAGTCCACCCCGACCGCGCTCGCCGCCCCCAGAGCCGACCACGCGGTGGTGTACACCCCGCCGCCGCACCCGACGTCCACGACCCGCGCCCCGACCGGGTCCACGAGGTCGCCGACCAGCCGCGCCCAGTCCGCGCCGGCGGTTCGATGGGTGTACGTGAGGCGGTTGGCGTGGCTGTGGAAGTCGATCGGCATGGCGGCCTCCCGTGGGCACGACGCAAACTATCTCGACATCAAGATACTTTACGGTGAGAGGGCGCTTCAAGGTCTCGCCGGCGCCGCCGGATCAGGTACACGCCGGTGCACAGGGTGACCCCGGTGAGCGCGGCGATGTGTTCGCGGCCGGCCAGGTTCGGCTCGACCACCACCTCGGCGATCATCAGCGCCCACACACCCACGAACAGGATCGGCGCCCGGCGCACCATCGCGATGCACACCACCAGGCCGACCACCGCGGCCGAGGGGCCGGTGTCCATGATGTCGCCCTGGTGCGCGTCGATGCCGAGCAGGTGGTCCGGGCCGAGGCCGACCATCACCCGCGCGGCCAGGGTGCCGGACAGCGTGGCGACGTACGCGATCACCAGGGTCCGACGGGCGCCCAGGTCGAGTTCGGCCAGTCCGAACAGGATCAGCACCTGGATCAGCGCACCCCACACCGGCAGGTCGGGCGCGGGCACGAACAACGACACGGGGGTGCGCAGCAGCGCGAGCGGCAGCGGGATGCCCGCGCTCACCCCGCCCAGCACCCGCACCACGTCGCCGCCCCACGAGGTGCGCCAGGCCAGCCAGAAACCGAGGCTCAGGAGCACCGCGCACACCGTGAGCGGAATCGCCTTCGGCCCGTGCGCGCGCAGTTCGCGCACGGGCCGCGCGGTGAGCCTGGTCCATTCGCCGCGCACCGCCGCCCCCGTGCGGACGAGCGGGCCGGGGCGCGGGGTGCTGCGGGCGAGCGTGGACATGGGTACGGCGGCTCCTGCGATGGCGGGTTGTCGCGACCGCCGCGGTGCGCGGGGAACCCGAGGGACGGCCGGTGCGGCCGCGCCCGAAGTGACGACCACCCCCGCCGTTATGCCCCACTTGAACCGGATTCAGCCGCGCATCACCCCATTCGGCCGGGCGATCGCCGACCGGTCAGCCCCTCCGGCGCAGCAGGGCCAGATACATCGCGTCCGTGCCGTGCAGGTGCGGCCACAGTTGTACGTCCGGCCCGCTGCCCAGGTGCGGTACACCCGGGAACAGGGGGCGGGCGTCGATCAGCTCGGCCTCGTCCGCGCGCAGGATGTCGTCGACCACCACGCGGGTCTCGGCCGGGTGCGGTGAGCAGGTGACGTAGGCGATCACCCCGCCGGGACGGGCCGCCGCCACCGCCGTGCGGAGCAAGGCGCGCTGGAGTTCGCCCAGTTCGGGGATGTCCTCGGGCTTGCGGCGCCAGCGTGATTCGGGCCGGCGGCGCAGCGCGCCCAGGCCGCTGCACGGGACGTCGGCGATCACCCGGTCGAAGCTGCCGGGTCGCCAGGCCGGCCTGGTGCCGTCGGCGGTGATCACCTGATGGTGGGTCAGGTGGCCGATCGCGTTGCGGACCAGGCGGGCGCGGTGGTGGCGGCGTTCGACCGCGAGCAGCGACACGTCGCGGCCCGTGGCGATCGCGGCGAGCAGGCCCGCCTTGCCGCCGGGGCCGGCGCACAGGTCCAGCCAGCGGCTCTCGGCGCCCTCGACCTCGGCGTTCGCCAGCGCGGCGGCGACGAGCTGGCTGCCCTCGTCCTGGACGGCGGCGCGGCCGTCGCGGATCGCCTTGATCGCGGCGGGGTCGCCCTCGGGCAGCGTGGCGGCGTACGGCGACCAGCGCCCGGGGGTGGCCCCGGCCTCGTACAGCTCGGCGAGTTCCACCCGGCCGGGGCGGGCGACCAGCGAGATCACCGGGGCGAGGTTGTCGGCGGCGAGCAGCGCCTCCATCGCGGCGCGGTCGTGCGGGTTGCCGCGCGCGCCCAGCGCGTCCCACAGCGCCTGCACGATCCAGCGCGGGTGCGAGTGCAGGACCGCGAGGTGGCCCTCGGGGTCGTCCTCGTAGGGCGGCGCGATCTGCCGCAACCACGTGTCCAGGTCCTGCTTGGACACTCGGCGCAGGATCGCGTTGACGAACTTGGCCCGGCCGTCGCCGAGTACCGCGCGGGCCAGTTCCACGGTGGCCGAGACGGCCGCGTGTACGGGGGTGCGCATGCTCAGCAGCTGGTGCACGCCGAGCGCGAGCACGTCCAGGACCGGCGGGTCGATCTCCTGGATCGGCCGGTCGGTGCACGCCGCCACGATCCGGTCGTAGGTGCCCTGGCGGCGCAGCGTGCCGTGCACCAGCTCGGTCGCGAAGGCGGCGTCGCGGGGGATGATCCGGCGCTCGCGCAGCAGCGCGGGCAGCACCAGGTTGGCGTAGGCGTCGCGTTCGCCGACCGCGTGCAGGACGTCGTAGGCGGCCAGGCGCGCGGCGTCGGGACGCGGGCGGCGGTAGGGGCGTGCGGCGGGGGCGTTGGTCACGGTGCTCAGTTCGTGCCGAGGGTTTCACCGGGCTCGGGGTGTGCGCCCCGGGCCCAGTCGGTGGCGGCCATCATGCGTTTGCCCTGGGGCTGGACCAGGGTGAGTTCGACCGCGTGGCTGCCGGTACCCACGCGGACCACCTTCTTCTCCACCGCGATCTCGCCGGGGGCCAGCGCGTTGTCCCCGGCGCGCAGCCGGACCGGGGCGAGCTTCAGCCGCTCGCCGCGGAAGGTGGTCCAGGCGCCGGGGGCGGGGGTACAGCCGCGCACCACGCGGTCCACGCGCAGCGCGGGTGCGGTGAAGTCGACGCGGGCGTCCTCGACGCCGATCTTGGGCGCGAGGGACACCCCCTCGGGGGACTGCGGGCGCGGGGCGAGGCTGCCGTCGGCGATCCCGTCCATGGTCGCCACAAGCAGGCGCGCGCCGGAGCGGGAGAGCCGGTCGAGCAGGTCGCCGCTGGTGTCGGTGGGCCGGATCTCGTCGGTGACCATGCCGTAGACCGGGCCGGAGTCCAGGCCCTGTTCGATCTCGAAGGTGCACGCGCCGGTGATGTCGTCGCCGGCGAGCACGGCGTGCTGCACCGGCGCCGCGCCGCGCCAGGCGGGCAGCAGCGAGAAGTGCAGGTTGACCCAGCCGCGCGCGGGGATCTCCAACGCGACCTTGGGCAGCAGCGCGCCGTAGGCGACCACCGGGCAGCAGTCGGGGGCGATCTCGGTGAGCCGGGCCAGGAATTCCGGGTCGCGCGGCTTGGCCGGGCGCAGGATCTCGATCCCGGCCTCGGCGGCCCGCTCGGCCACCGGACTGGCGACCAGCCTGCGACCGCGACCGGCGGGGGCGTCGGGGCGGGTGACCACCGCGACCACCTCGTGCCGGGACTCCAGGAGGGCTTCGAGTGCGGGGACGGCGACCTCGGGGGTGCCGGCGAAGACTAGGCGCATGGGGTTTTAGAGGGCCTTCCCGAAGGTGGAGTGGGGGGAGAACTTCACCTGGGGCGGGGCCTGCCCCGCCCATTCCGCCTCGCGCAGCGCACGCAGCGCGGACTTGCGCTGTTCGCGGTCGAGCCGGTCGATGAACAGGATGCCGTCGAGGTGGTCGGTCTCGTGCTGGATGCAGCGCGAGAGCAGCCGGGTGCCCTCGATGACGACGGGGTCGCCGTGCATGTTGAAGCCCTTGGCGACCACGCCGTACGCGCGCTTGGTGTCGTAGCGCAGACCCGGCAGGGACAGGCAGCCCTCGGGGCCGTCCTGTTCGTCCTCGGACAGGTCCAGGTCGGGGTTGATCAGGTGGCCCACCTCGCCGTCCACCTGGTAGGTGAACACCCGCAGGGCGACGCCGATCTGCGGCGCGGCCAGGCCGCTGCCGGGCGCGTCGCGCATGGTGTCGGTGAGGTCGGCGACCAGTCGACGCAGTTCCTTGTCGAACACGGTGACCGGGTCGGCCTTGCCGCGCAGGACGGGGTCGCCGAACAGGCGGATCGGCTGGACTGCCACGGGTGTGCTCCCCCATCGGTGGTCGGTCGGTGGTCGGTCGTACGGCTGCCGGCCGCCGGCGCCGCCGCGCGTGGCGGCGCGGTACACGAGGTGTGCCGCTCGGCGGTGTCGGTCGATCGGAACCGGAGAGCGGCAAGTCTACTGAGCGGGCGCGGCCCGGCTCCCTCATGCCGGGCGCGGGCCGCGGGCGGGGCGGGGCGGGGTACGTCCGGCGACCGTCCGCGTCGGTTGCCGGTCGTGCGCGGGGCGGGGTCGGCGTGCCTGCGGCAACCCCGGCCGGGCGGGTCCATCGTTCCTCCGGCAACCCTGTTCGAGGTGGCGGACACTCTCCGGGTGTGACGACCGAACAGGAACATCGGGACGGGGACCACGTGTTGTGGGCCCGGGTCCGTGCGGGGGATCGCGACGCGTTCGCGGTGGTGTTCGACCGGCACGCGGGGGCGGTCTACGGCCACGTCCTGCGGCGGACCGGTGACGGCGGTGAGGCCGAGGACCTGACGTCGGCGGTGTTCCTGACCGCCTGGCGCCGCCGTGCGGAGGTGACCTTCGATCGGGACAGCGCGCTGCCGTGGCTGCTCGGCACGGCGAACCGCACGGTGGCCAACCGGCGCCGCGCGCTCAAGCGTTATCGGGCGCTGGCCGCGCGGGTGCCGCTGCCCGACCACGAACCCGACCACGCGGACGAGGTGGCCCGGCGGATCGACCGCGAGCGTGCGGCGCAGGCGTTGCGGCGTTCGGTGGCGAAGCTGCCCCGGCACGAGCGCGACGTGGTGGAGCTGTGCGTGTGGGGCGGCCTGGATCAGCAGGCGGCGGCCACCGCGCTGGGCGTGGCGCTGGGCACGGTCAAGGCGCGGATGCATCGGGCCCGGAAGCGGTTGAGCGGCCTGCTGGCCGAAGAGGGCGTGCACGCGAGCACGCATACAGGCATCGAGGAGGCACGATGAGCCCGTACGACGAGGACCGGCTGCCCGGACACGACCGGCGCCGGCGCGAGTTGCTGGCCATGCTCGACACGGAGCCGTCCGGCCGGCACCGGGCGCTGGTACCGGGCATCGCCGCCGGCGCGGTGCTCGCGATGTGCGCCGTGGGGGTGTTGGCCGCGCAACCGTGGCGGGGGCCGGAGAACCTGTCGGCCGCGGGGCCGGTGGCCGGCCAGGACCCGTCCCAGGGGGTGCCGAGGGAGTCGGCCAAGGCGGGCGACCCGGTGCCGTGGGACGTGGCGAGCCGAACGCTGGCGACGTGTCTGGACAACGGCCGGCGGGCCGCGGTGCCGCCTCCGCCGCCGACCGGATTCGCGACGTCGAAGCCGACGTGGCGACCGCCGGAGGCGACGATGTCGCCGGGTGGAGGGTGGTCGCCGCCGCCGGGGGTGCCGTTGTCGGAGGCGACCGTGCCGCCGTGGTCGAGCGATCCGGTGCCGCCGGCCGGAACGGGCCTGCCGACCGGGCCGAACATGTCCCCGCCGTCGTCCGGGGGGCTCGCGATCGGGTCCGGGTCGCTGTACCGGCCGGACGAGCCGGCCACGTTCCCGCCGGGCGTCGTGGTGGACGGGGGGCCGCCGCCACCGCTGACGGCGAGCCCGACGGCGCACGGGGCGCGGACGCCGAGTCCGGCCGGGCCCGACGCGTCGTTGTGGAAGGTGCGCGAGCCGGATTCGGCGTTCAAGCCGTACTTCACCGCCTGGGAGGAGATGCGGAGCGGCGTGTTGCGCCCGATGGTCGTGGGCAAGGCGACCAAGCCGGGCCTGGTGGTGTGCCACGGGGAGGCGCCACCGGACTTCCCGGCCCCGACGGCGGCCGACGGCACCCTCGCGGGCCCGTTCGAAGTCCGTCGAAGCACGCTCCTCGGTCCGGTGAACGACCCGCCGCCGGCCTCCGCGGTGTCGACGTGGTGGGGCAGGACCACGGCCTCGGTGGCCCGGATCGTGGTGGAGTTGCCGGACGGACGCACGATCGGCGCGGTGGTCCGCAACGGCGTGTGGTTCGCCGGCATCCCCGGCAACCTCGACGCCCTACCGCACATCCGCGCCTACGACGCGGCCGGCGCCCTCCTGGCCGACCGCACGGGCGACACGGAGTCGCTGCGCTGCACCACGACACCGCTGACGAAGGGCTGCGGAAGCCGCACGCACTGGGGGTAGCGCCACCACCCGCGAGACGGGCGCACGCCCGGATGGGCTCGTGACACCCCGACGCGGCGCCCCGGAGCCGGGCCACGAGCCGGGCGCCCGGGCGCCGCCGCGCACCGCACCGTCCGGGCGAACCGGGCGCCGCGCCCGACCGCGTCAGCCGATGTCCGGCGGATCGACCCTGATCAGCACCGGATCGGCGGTTCCCCGGGCCAGACGAAACGTCTGTGCCGCCTTCAGCGCGTGTGCCAGTTCCGCGCCGCGGCCCGGTTCGATCCGGAGCAGGACCCGTTCGTGGCGCGGCGGTTCGGCCGCCGGCCGGGCCGCCGCGGGGGGCGGCGGCGTGGTGCCGAACAGGGCGCGGGTGAGTTCGGCGCGGGTGTCGGCGGCCCTGGGGTCGGGCCTGGGCGGCGCCGGCGGCGGGGTGCGGGCGCCGGTCGGGGCGACCGGGACCGGGCCCAGTACGTCCACCCCGTCCGGCAGCCGCAACACCGCAAGGAAGTCGGCGATCCCGGCGGGCGGCCCGGTGACCGACGCCATCCGCGAGACCGGCGGCAGGTTCAGGTCGGCCCGCTCGCCGAGTTCGGTCAGCGCGTACCCCTGCGGGTCCCACCGCACCAGCGCCTGCACCGGACGCAGCGTGGACTCGGCGACCACGACCAGCGTGCCGCCCTGCCCCGCCGGGCGGACCAGGCTCGCCGCGTCCAGCCAGCGGCGCAGCGCCTCCTCGCCGGCGCGCAGGTCGGGGCGGGTGAGCAGAGCCCAGCCGTCCAGGAGCAGCGCCGCCGCGTAGCCGCTCGGCGCGACCGGTTCGGCTCCGGGCGTGGCGATGATCAGCGCGGGCAGGTCCGGCACGGTGGTCAGGATCGCGTCCCGCCCGGAGGTGCGCACCGGTACGGTCGGGAACGCGCGGCCCAACTCCTCCGCGGTCCGTCGCGCGCCGATCACGCCCGCCCGGATGCGGTCCCCGCCGCACACCCGGCAATGCCAGTTCGGCGCCGGCCGAGTACACCAGCCGCAGGTCAACACCGCGTCCCCGGAGGGCAGTTCGAGCGGCCCCGAACAGTGCGCGCAGCGCGCCGGCTCCCGGCAGCGCTGACACGACGTGCGCACCAGGTAGCCGCGTCGGGGCACCTGGACCAGGACCGGGCCGCCGCGCAACGCGGTGCGCGCCACGTCCCAGGCCAGGGTCGGCAACCGCGCCGCGCGCGCCGCCTCGTCCCGGGCCAGGTCGAAATCGCTGCCGACGGTGCGCACGAGCGGTGCGGCGGCGCGGACGGCGGCGCGGTCGGCGTCCAGCGGCCGGGCCCAGCCGGTGCGGACCAGTTGCGCGGCCTCGACCGTGGTGGAGTGCCCGCCGACGGTGAACGCGGCGTGCTCGCGGGCGGCGCGCATGGCCAGCACCTCGCGCACGTGCGGGTGCGGCGCGTTCTGGTCGGCGTGCGAGTCGTCGCCGTCGTTCCAGACCAGGGCCAGGCCCAGTTCCACCACCGGCGCGAACATCGCCGCGCGGGTGCCCACGACGGCGCGGACCGTGCCCCGGTTGACCGCGAGCCAGCGCCGGTAGCGCTCCTCCGGTCCCAGTCCGGCGGTCAGCGCGACGTGCCGGCCCGGACCGAGCAGCGCGGTCAACGCCGCGTCGACCCGGTCCACGGCCTTGGCGTCGGGGACGACCGCGAGCGCTCCCCGACCGCCGGCCAGCGTGGCGGCCATCGCGCGGGCGATCTCGTCCGGCCAGTGCGGCCCGGGCAGCGCGGTCCACACCGTGCGCGGCGACTGCCCCGCGGCGAGCGCGGCCAGGTGCGCGGCGCCGGCCGGGTAGCGCGACCACGGCCCGGGCGCGGGCGGCGCGGGCCGCGCCAACGGCTCCCCCGAGGGCTCCGCCTCTGCGCGCGCGTGCCGGGCCGGCAGCGCGAGCTGCACGACGTCGGCGAGGCTGCCCGCGTACCGGTCCGCCACCGCCCGGGCCAGCTCGACCATCGGCGGCGCGAGCACGATCTCGGGCGAGACGACACTCGCCAACGGGGCCAGCGGTCCGGCGTACGTGCTGCGCTCGACCCGTTCGACGATCACCCCGTCGATCAACCCGCCACCGCGCCGCCGCCCGTCCACGACCTTGGCCCCGAACCGCACCCGCACCCGCACTCCGGGCTGGGCCTGCTCGGCCAGCTTGGCCGGCACCGAGTAGTCGAACAGTCGATCCAGGTGCACGAGCCCCTTGTCCACGACGACCCTGGCCACCGGCAGCCGCTCGGCCTGCGCCGGCGCCTTCGGCTTGCGCCCCCGAGCAGCCCGCACGGCCCGCCGCGCCCCCTCGACCCCGAACGCCAACTGCCCGTCCTCGCCGCTACCCCCACCAGGATCGTTCGTCGCCACCAGGGCATCCTGACAGACCGCTACGACGAATCCGCGCAGGTGGGGCGAGCACCCCTCCTCGCAACCGAGTAGCCGACCCTCGCCCCACAACCGGCCGCACACCCCGGCCCGTCGACCGGCCTCGCCCCGAACTCATCGAAGCCGAGGAGTACCCGCGTCGAGGCGGGTGCCGTCGGCCGGCTCGGACCCGTCCGACGGGGAACGAATGATCCACGGGGTGACGATGGCGGCGAAAAATGTGGGCCAAAGGACCAGGTAGACCGCGAGGTTTCGATTCTCGTGGGTGATGATCCCCGTGCGGGTCAACTGCAGTGCCAACGCAGCCCCCGTACACGCGGCCATCCCCACGAAGAATCCGTAGAGGTAGACCTTTCGCCCCCAGACAGGACCGGGAACGAGCACGAGAAGGAGGGGCAGCACCAGAGCCGCGAGCAACCCGAAAGGGGCCGACACAATCGCGAAACCCAGCGCTCCCGGGCCGAATCCCAAAGACGCGACACCCAACACCACACCGCCCAGGACACCACCTGCGAGGCACGCTCCACAGGTTCTCTTCATCGCCCGGAACAAAGTAGGCAGGCGTTCCTCGGATACCCGCCATGGCGCACTCAACTTCGCGAATAGCTTGGCCGCATTCGCCATCGCAACGCTACCTTCCGGATGGATCGGTGTGTGCGGGCCGTCCGTCGAGTCGACCGGCGGGCCGCACACATCCGGGTGTCTAACTATTTGAAATCCTTCGGTCGCGCGAAGGCATCCGACTTGACATACGCCCTCGCCTCGCCGATGAGCGCCTGTTTGAAGTACCCATCGAAGCCCAGACCCATGGACGGGTGCCTGCTGACTCTTTCATAGGTTGCCGTCCAGGCCCGACTCGAAGCGGCTCTGCCGAACTCGTTGTTGAAGAGATCCGCTTTCGAGTCCGCCACCTCGCGCGACGTACCGAAAGCCTCGTGTGCATCGGCGAACTCCGCCGCCCGCTTTTCACCGAGCGCGCGGGTCAGCGCACCCTGCCAGATGGTGTGTCGGAAAGCATTCGCCTGCTCGCCGCCTTCGCTGGTGCTGAGTGAATTTGGGTCACCGTATTCTTTCGCCGTCTGCCGCTTCGCCCAGGAGGATATCTCCATATATTCCCCGCAGGCAACCATATCCCTGAAGCACAGCTCCTTCTCTGCCGGGTTCATGCCGGTGGTCGTACTCTTGTCGCCGTTGCGAGATTCATCCGGGGAGTAGAACCATTCGGTGACCCGCTGCCGCTGACTCCACAGCGCCTCGCCCCGCGCCCGACGATCGCTTCGGCTCTTGTTCCCACTCGTATTGGGTCGACTTCCGGAGGAGTTTCTCCGCGTCCCGCTGCAGTCGTTCCTGGAACAGGCCTTCTGATTCTCGTCGTCGATGAGCGTCGCATCGATTGTGGGCTCTGCCGGCGGATTACCGACGGGATGATTTCCGAAGAAGCAAGCCTCCGAAGCACACAGGCCACTGGGATCGTCATAGGTCATCGGATTGTTGTTCGAGTAGGCGTATCCGTGCAGTTGTTGACCGTCGGTCAGCACCATGACCGGGTCGGCGCTGACAAAGCGCCCGATCGACGGGTCGTACTCGCGAGCCCCCACGTGGGTCAGCCCGAACGGATCCATGGGCGCTCCAAGGAAACCCTTGTCGTCGGGCCACTGATCGGCGCCCGTGCCCTGCTGGGGCTGTACCCCACGCGGGGCTCCGAACGGTGTGGTCCTGCGCCGGGTGACCTGCGACGTGGCACCGTCGATCGAGGTGGTCGCCGTGCCGTGCGGATCCGCTGCCAAGAAGGCGATCTTGACGCCGCCCGATGCCTTCGCGACCCGCTCCGCGACGGTGCGGCCGGCATGGTTGTAGTACCTGGTGCCGAGTACCTTGTCGTCGGACTTGGTCCAGGTCAACTCGGTCTCTCCCAGGGACAGCGTGACGTTGTCCCCCGCCCGGCGCAGCAGGCGCGAGCCGTCCGCGGCGTAGGCGTAAGTGGCGTCGCCACCACCGACGGTACTGCTCAATCGGCCGTCCACGCCCCAGGTCAGGGTCTGGACACCATTCGCGAGGCCGCGCGTTGTGGTGTTTCCTCCGGCGTCGTAACCGTAGGTGTCGGTCGTCGGAGCGGACGTACCGGTCGTCGTGACACTGTCCAACCGGTGACCGCTGTTGTTGTAGGTACGGAGAGCGTCCGCCGAACCGCCCAATCCGTGGATGGTCTCGGTCCGACGACTGCCGACCGCGTCGAACGTGAACGACGTCCAGTAGGCGTCGGGACCACCCACGGTGCCGCTCGGGCCCGTGCTCGCCGCCGCGGCACACGCGTCGGTGGCGGTCCAGGCGGCGGTCATCCTGCGCAGTGCGTCGTAGGCGAAGCACTGCGTATCGGTCCGCACCGAACCCGCGGCGGCGCCCTGGTCCTCGGAAACCCGCGTCACATTGCCGGCGGGGTCGTACCGGTAGCGAGTATCGGTGATCTGCACCGGCGCCACATCGCGGGTGACCGTGCTGCTCAGCAGCTTGTGGTCGTGAGGGTCGTATCCGTAGCTCTGGTAGACACGTTTGCCGAGCAGACTCATGTCGAGACGCGTCGGCATTCCGTAGTTGTCGTAGAGCGTGTTCTGCACGTAGGGCACCAACCCCGCGGTGCCGACGGGAAGTCCCGTCACATCGTCGTAGGTGGTACGCACGGTTTCGGCCGGGAGGCCGCCTGCGGCCGGCAGATCCACCATCTCCGTCACACCGTTGCGCTCGTTGTAATAGAACTTCCACGTGTAGGTGCCCGACAGCTTCCCCTCCTCGGCCGGGATCACGACCGTCTTGCCGCTCGGCTGATAGCGGTCGGTGTACCCGGTGACCGCGGTGGTGAAGGATCGCCCGGCTTCCGTCCGGGTGGCCGAGGTCTGCTGCCCCTTGGCGACGGTGTCGAACACCCAGGACTCGAGCGGGGTGGCACCGTTGCGCACCGCGGTCCTACGCCCCAACTCGTCGTAGTCGTTGGTGAGGACGACACCTCGGGCATCCGTCGTGGTCACCACCCGATCGGCCGCGTCGTACGTCATGGTCGACACACCCTTGTCGGGGTCGGTGACCTTGATCGTGCGGCCGAGCACGTCGTACTCGTTGCGCCAGGAACTGCCGCCGGCGTCCGTGACCCTGGTCAACAGACCACGATCGGCATATTCGTAGTGAACCGACTGCCACGTCGAACGATCCGCACTCGTGTATTGCCGCAGTTCGGTCGTCTTGCCACGGACGTCCACGATGGTGGTCTGCGCAATCCCGCCCGCCGGCGGGAGAACCGTGGTGCGATCACCCTCGAAGATCGTGGTCGTGCGACTCTTCTCCACGCCCAGGTATTTCGCGACGGCCGCGGTCACTCGGCCCTGCCCGTCGAACTCGCTCCAGGCGGCGTCGGGCACGGCGAGTGGATCGCCCGTGACGAGTTGCGCCTGTGGGGCACCGGTCGCGTAGTACGGCTTGAAGACGCGCGGCGTCCAACCACGGGAATCGTAGAAGGTTTCGCCGATCAGGCGCCCACCGAAGGTGGGCGTCTGGGTTTGCCGGGTACGCAGGAGGGAGTCGAAGATCTCGTACGAGGTCTTGTATTCCGAGTTGTGCATCAGCGTTTGCGAAGTGACCACCGTCGCCGCGTCGTTGGCGACGGTGTAGGCGAACTTCGAGTTCGGATGATTCGGGTGATCCGCCTTCGACCACCCCGGCCCCCAGACGGCGACGACCCTGCCGAGGGCGTCGTAGTCGTTGTCGATACGTTTGAGGTTGGGATCGATCACCGCGACCGGGATCCCTCGACGCGCGTCGAACTCGGTAACGGTGACGAAGTTCTTGGGATTCGTCACCTGCGACCGGATCGGGCTCTCCCCCGTCGCCGGGGTGAACGCCGTGCGCGTTGCGCGCCCAAAGGCGTCCTCGATGGACACCGTTCGACCGTATACGTCGTGTGCCGCCGTGGTCACGACCTCGTAGCCGGAGCCGTCCGCCTTGATCCGCTCGGATGAGGTGACCAGTCCCTGCGAGGGAGCGGCGCCGGGGGTGCCCCCGTCATATCCGGTCCGGACGTCGGAAACCACGTTCTTCGGCCGTTCCGCGACGACATCGCAGCCGACGGCGACCGTTTCGGTACGCGAGACCAGGGACAACAGGTTCGCACCGGGGTTTCGGGCGTATTCCAAGCGCGTGCATCGTTCATCCCCGGTGACGGCCGAGTCACCGCTCTCATCGACCCGCAACCTCATGCCGTGGGTGTCGAAGGTCGTGCTCTCGACCGTGCGACGCATCTTGCCGTCGGCGAGCGGCGTGCGGGTGTAGGCCTTCTCCACGCCCTTGTGCACGGCGACGAGGTCGGGCAGCCCGCCGCGCGCGTGAGTCGCGGTGGCCCCCGAGTGCCAGGGCACGAACACGGAGGACGAGATCAGCGCACCACCGTCGAAGTCATAGGTGCGCGACTCGCGGGCCATGCCTTGGAACGCCGCGTGATCGACGACCGGGTTGTTCTCGGAGTCCTTCACCTCGATACCGTCGAGCCCGCGAAAGTACGTCGCCTCCGCCAGGGTGCGGCGATCCGCTCCGGCTCCGGTGCGCGACTTGACCGTCTGATATCCCCGATACTCGGAGAAGGTGCGATTCTCGGGTTTGCTGAATTCATCCGTCGACTTGACCCAGGCCGGGGTCCCGACGAATTCGTAGTCGGTCACCTTCGCCGGGGCGCCTCCCGTGCCGTCTTCCTCCCGAACCTGAACCGCCACGTACTTGTGGAACCAGTCCAGCGTCGGCTGGGTATCGACGGGCTTTTGCCAGAAGGTCGGATAACAACGCTTGCCGTTGGCGTCCACCGCCGGCAGGGTGTCCTTGGTGCAATCCTTTTCGGAATAGACCACCGCCGTGGTCCCGCCGGTTTCCGAGGCCACCGAATTAACCCGCCATCTGGTGAACGGAGCGGCTCCGTCGTTCAAACCGTCCACGCGATTGTCCAGCTGGATACCTCCGAACGTCACCGGGGGCAGGGAGATCGGTGCTGCGCCGCCGGCTTTGCCGGAGCGCGTGATCGATTCCAACCACAGCGGGAAGTCCCTGGCACTGTCGCCGGTCGGCTTGAAGGTCTGGGTGAACGACCAGGAGTCGACATCCCGAGCGACCCCACCGGTCCGCACTTTGGTGGTGATGTCGACGAGACGCTTGCGTGACCAGAACGTCGGGGCGGCGATCCCCTTGCAGTCCTTGCCCGCATCGCAATTCTGGTCGAAGGGCACATCGGGCCAGTACTTGGTCGTGTCCTTCGAGGGATCCGGGTCGATCTTCAACTCGCCCGGGGCGCAGGTGATCGCGCCGGAGGCGGTGCAGCGCTCGACAACCCCGAAGGAGACCTGCATGGGCGCGGGGGCGAACACGTCGTCGGCGCGAAGTCCGTACTCCACGCGATCCAACCAGCCACCGCGCACATATTGAGTGGGTGTTCCCTTGCCCGTGGCCGGGTCTACGTTGCGGCCGTAGAAGTTCTTCTCCTGGGTGTAGTAATAGGCCATCGCGTTGTTGCGCGGATCCACCACGTAGTCCAGGTTCCAGCGCCACGCCTGGTTACAGAAGGAGGCGGCGTAGTTGCCGTCCTGGCGGCAGGGCTCTCCGTCGTTGTTGCCGAACACCGGGACCGTGTAGGTCGATCCCGTCTCCGGCTTCCCGCCGGTCCATCCCGGGAGGCGGTTCAGGCCGAAGTAGTACCGCACGCCGTCGGCCGTGGTGACCTTCCAGTGTTCGCCGTCGTTGTCCCCGTTTCCGGTGCCGACATCCTTGAGACGTTCGACCTTTGTGCCGTCGTCCTCCAGAGGTGTCCAGGCGCCGGTCGCGTCGTCGTGCACGAGTTCCGTGGTGCGTCCGTTCAGGGACAGCACCGCGTTGTCGGAAAACCAGCACTGGTCCCACGACTTGGCGGTGTTCGCCCCGCCGGCGCCCATGTCGTCCACGCACGACTTGTACCGGCGCTCGATGTGGCTGCTCGCAAGGTCCCAGCCGTCGCCCACCCAGTTCGGCTGGTTGTTCGTCGCAGCCGTACGTCCGTCCAACGCCTGGGACGCGTAGGAGAGCGTGAGGTCGGGCTCGGGACCGCCGAATCCGGCCGGTGTACGGATCGGATAGGACCAGGTGAAGCCGCCCCCCGAAGTCCCTCCCGACCAACTGCCCGTGCCGGTCGGAGGCGTTGCCTTGTAGTCCCCACGCGGCCCCGCCGGATCGGCCGTGGCCGCCAGCAGAAACTCGCCTCCCGCGAGCGACGACGCCGACTTGGCGGTCGGTACCGACGGGGTCGTACCGGTACCGGACAACGTGACCTCGGCGGACACGGTGCCGCGACGAGAGTCGTTGCGTGCCGGGAGAACGGTACGTACCCGGCATTCCGGCGCGTCCGGCGTGGTCAAGACACAGACCGGTAGTCGTACCAGTGTCAACCGGGAGGCCCAGTCGCCGCCACGCGCGGTCGCGAAGCCCCTGTAGTCGAGTTCGACGCCGGCCGCCCCCGAGGCACCGAGGCCGCCGGTGATCTTGACGAGCACGCCGTCGACACCGGCCTTGCCGGTGACGTCGCGATCGAGGATCTCCACCGCGACGGCGTCGACCGCCCGGCCCTGCCGGGCGGCGTCGATGACGCCCACTCGAATCGGGAGTCGGCCGGCCCCGGCCCACCCCGGGTCGGTTGCCGCCGCATCGTGACGCAAAGTGCTCTTGCCGGCGAGATTTACGCGAGCCTTTTCGGCCTTCGGCCACGAGATTGTGGCCGGTTCATAGCCCTTTCCCTTGACCGGAATACGGCCCGAACCGGTTACTTTCGTCACCGGCACGGGAGGGATTTCGGGTATATCAGGACCGGCGAATGCCGATTCGTCCCCCGTCGCGAACGCCCCCCAAGCCGAGGCGGGTGCGGACGCCAAGGAAAGCATGATCACCGAGAGAACGATCGCCGTCATTCGGCCTGGCGCGCGTCCGCCGCCAGGCCTGAACAACGACCATGAGGCATGCTCGGGCAACGTTTCCCCCCCAAAAGTCATCGGTCGTCCCCACCTCCCACGAAATCGGACTTATCCGACGACGCATGGTGGCGAGTCGACTCGAAACGATATGCGCGAAATCATGACGCTGGATAATTCGTTGACTTAGTCTCGCTCAGGCACCGGTTCTCGGAATCGAATATCCAACAAGTAAGCCATACATTGTGATCCACATCACATCGAGTTGGGAGTTCTCCGTGCATTTGAAAACGGAGCATCGCTTCACACCTTTCGGATATCGTTGGTCTGCCGTTGCGATGACGGTGACCGCGGCACTCGGAGTGAACCTGCTCGGCGCTCCCACCGCCGTCGCGTCGCGGCCCGTGGCGCCGGTCGCTTCGGCCGATCGATCGACGGGTGGGACACCGGCCGATCCCGATGTACGCGCCACCCGATCCGAGGCCGCCGACGCGGCGCGGCGGGCCGGGCGGCGGATCGAGGTCGGCGAGCTGCGCTCGGAGTCGGCCCAAACGTTCGCCAACCCGTCGGGGACGTTCACCGTCGAGCAAACGCTGCGACCGCAGCGGGTCAAGCAGGCCGGCAAGTGGGTACCCGTGGACGCCACGTTGCGCTTCGCCACCGACGGGTCGGTGCGACCGGTCGCCTCCACCGTCGGCATGACCTTCTCGGGCGGCGGCACCGGACCGCTGGTGGAACTGAACAACTCCGGGCGCAAGCTCGGCTTCACCTGGGACACCCCGCTGCCCAAGCCCGTCCTGACCGGCGACACCGCCACCTACGGTGAGGTGCTGCCCGGCGTCGACCTTGTCGTGGTCGCGGACGTGGACTCGTTCACCGAACAGTTCGTGGTCAAAAACGCCGCGGCCGCCCGCGATCCGCGATTGGCCCGACTCACCTTCACCACGCGCACCACCGGTGTGGACGTGACCACCAACGCCGACGGCACGCTCCTCGCCCGGGACCCGCAGGGCCGGGACGTGTTCACCGGCTCACAGCCGCGCATGTGGGACGCCAAGTCCGCCGCCGGGTCGACCGCGGCGCACGCCGCGGCGGCCGGTGAGCCCGCCGCCGCGCCCACCACCCTGATGCCCGCCCGCATCGCCGGCGGCGCCCTCGAAATCATCCCCGACCAGAGCCTGTTGACCGGGACCGACACCGTCTACCCGGTCGTCGTCGACCCCCGGTTCGGCGGCGCGATGCAGAACTGGACGTTCGGCTACAAGCCCTATCCGAATAGTTCGTTCTGGAACGGCGCCAACTTCAACGAGGGCGACGGCAACTCCTGGACGAGCGTGGCGCGTGTGGGCCACGAGAGCGACACGGGCGGGACCGCGCGCTCGTTCTTCCAGATGGACACCCGTCCGCTGTGGGACACCGTGATCTCCTCCTCGACGTTCAGTCTTCGCGCCGACCACTCCTGGTCGTGCACCAAGAAGGCGATCTCGGTCTACGACACACCCTCGATCAGCTCTTCGGTCACCTGGAACAACACCACCGGCTGGTGGGGGACCAAGATCGCCACCGCCAAGACCGGTTCCGGCGGGGGCAGTTCGTGCCCGAGCGGGCCGGTCGAATGGGACGTCACCAACGCGGCCCGGTCGGCCGCGGCCAACCACTGGTGGTCCTGGTCGCTGGGGCTACGTGCCGACGACGAGAGCACAGTCAACTCGTGGACGAAATTCGTCGCCTCCAGCGCGGTGATGTCCACCGAGTACAACTCCACGCCCGGGACACCGACCCGCTATGCCACTGTCCCGCTGACGCCGTGCGGCGTCGACCCGCCGTACGGCAGCATCGGCGACACCCAGGTGAGCCTGACCTCCCGGGTCGAGGACCCGGACGGCGGCACCGTCTACGCGCACTTCGCGCTGTGGGCGATCGGCGACAACCCCAACATCATCGACACTCGCGTCGCCGTCTCCAGCGGTAACACCGCGCGCCTGGACGTGCCCGCCAACCTGCTCCCCTCGGGCACGTACTCGTGGTTCAGCCGCGCCGAGGACCCCGCAGGCGCGGTGTCCGCGTGGACTCCGGTCTGCCACTTCATCGTCGATCGATCGAGGCCGTCGGCCGTGCCGGTGGTCTCCTCCACCAAGTTCACCGCCGACCCGGCGGTCAGCGGAAAGGCTCGCGAGACCGGCACCTTCACCTTCGCCGCCAACGGTGTCGCCGACATCGCCTCCTACGAGTACTGGAGCGACTGGGACAACACGCACGTCACCGTCCCCGCCCCCTGCCCGGGCTGCGCCCGAAGCGTCGACGTCCGAGTACCGCTGAACGGCCCGCTCAACCTGTACGTCGTCTCCAAGAACGCGGCGGGCAACGCCTCGGACACCGCCGTCTACGGCTTCTGGTCCAATCACCAGGGCTTCGCCGACAAGCCGGGCGACCTCGACGGCGACGGCAACACCGACCTGCTGTCGGTGCGGCCCGACGGACGACTGATGCGCTATCCGGGCAACGGCGACGGCAACCACCGGAACCCGTTGTCCTCCAGCGAGACGATCGACATCGACGGCGCCAAGTACTGGCAGGGCAACCTGATGACCCGTCGGGGCGACTGGAACGGCGACGAGTACGAGGACGTACTGCTGCGGAGGCGTGATCCCGCCACCAACACGTACAAGCTGTACATGCATCCGAACAACGGCGACGGCTACATCTGCTTCAGCTGCAGCACCGGCGTCAAGGAGTTCACCCTCCGCGACCCCGCGAACGACCATCTGCAGAACGCCGACCAGATCCTCGCCATCGGCAACGTCACCGGCGACGACACCGGCATGGGCGGCGGCTTCCCGGACTTCCTGGTCAGCAGCGGCGGCCAACTGTGGCTCTACCAGGGATCCGGGCCGAGCCTGATCCTGGACTACCCCGGACGCGAACCCATTCTCATCGGTACCTCGGGGTGGGGCGCGATGACCCTCGCCGCACCTGGCGACGTCAACGGCGACACCTTCCCCGACCTGTGGGCGCGCAACAAGAGCACCGGCGAACTCTTCCTGTATCCGGGCGTGGAGCAGAACAGCGCGACGGCCGGAATCGGTGTTGATGAGCACCGCGTGCTCATCAACACCGGACTCCCGCTCGTCACCACGCCGTACGTCCTTGCCACGGACGCCAACAACGACGGCAAGGCGGACTACTGGAACTACGTCAGTACCGGGAACGGCGAGATGTACATCACTTGGGGGGACGGCCCGAACGGGTTCAGCGGGTACGCGCAGACAGGGTGGGGGTGGCAGAACTACTACATCTTCTGAACCGACGAGCGCCTGGGCGGCCGCGCCCCGCGGGGGGGCCCCGCCCCCCGGGGGGGGGGCCGGTGGGGGCCCCACCGCCGGTGTCGGCTCCCCCG
>NZ_JBHTVA010000091.1:27623-38043 GCF_042793325.1 Embleya sp. NPDC056575 | reverse complement strand
TCGCCGATCACGCCGAGGGCGCCGTATTCGGCGTCGACCAGGGACACCGCCGACTCGACGATGCGGCGGAGCACGGTCTCCAGGTCCAGATCGCTGCCCACGGACAGCACGGCCTCCAGCAGTCCGTTGACCCGGTCCCGGGCCGAACGCACCACCTCCACGTGCGCCTGGAGCTCGTCCAACAACTCGTCCAGACGCATCCGCGGCAATGCCGGTCGCTGATCCGACGCCACAACCCCTCCCCACCATCGATGATCCGTCGAAACGTTTTCTCCGGACCATGGTGTCAAACCGGGTCGAGGGAATGGCCGCCGCGTCCTCGGCCCGGCAGGCGACGGGATCCGGTCAGGCGAGCGGGACCAGCAGCACCGGTGCCTTGGAGTGGTGCAGCAGCGTGTGGGTGACGCGGCCGAGGTTGGGCCCGAAGCGGCCATGGCGGCGGTGGGCGGCCAGGACGACCAGTTCGGCCTCGTCGCCGGCGGCGAGCAGTGCGTGGGTGGGGATGTCGCAGACGATCTGCTCGGTCAGCGGTACCTGGCGATAGCGGTTGATGAAGGGTTCGAGGGCTGCGGCGAGGGTGGCCTCGGCGTTCTTGCGGCCGTCGTCGCCGACCCACAACGGGGCCGCGTAGGGCGCGGCGGGCGACACCGGGGGTGCCCACGCGTGTACCGCGCGCAGTGCCACGCCCCGTGCCTGGGCCGCGGCGAACGCGGCCTCGACGGCGGGGGCGCAGTCGATGTCGGACACCCCCACGACGACCGTGCCGGGCGCGTCCAACGGGACGTTCGCGTGCGGTGCGCGCACCACCAGGATCGGGCACCGCGCGGCGGCGGCGACGGACAACGACACCGAACCCAGCAACAGGCCCACGAAGCCGCCCAGTCCGCGACTGCCCAGGACGACGAGCGCCGCGCGGTCGGTGGCCTGCTCCAGGGTCGGCACGATGCGGGCGAGTGCGACCGTGGTGACGATCGCCAGGTCGGGATGGCGCAGCCGGGCCCGCTCGGCGGCCGTTCGGACCAGGGATTCCGCTTCCTCGCGCAATTCCGCAGCCGACTGGTCCTCCTCGCGGTCCGGCGCCCGGTCGACGACGTGCAGTACCTCCAGCGGCACACCTCGGAAGGCCGCTTCGTCGGCGGCCTGTTCGACGGCGAGGTCCGCGAGCCCGGATCCGTCGACGCCGACGACCACGTGGTCGCGCAGGGGCGCGCCGTTGCGCTCGGGGGTGGGGACGGACGAGGGATTGTGATTCATGGACTGCTCCCGAGTCGGGTGGGGTAGGTGTGTGTACCCGTAAGGTTGGTGACGTGGTCGGTCGGCCGAAGTCGCGGCGTTCGTCCGGGATTTCTCTGCACGGTGGCCGCCGGGGCACGATGCCTTCGCTCTTCCCGTGCACCCATGCGTACCCCCCTGCCCGCAGGTGAAAAGTCGCCGACGGCGTCGGGCTCGGCGTCCTCGGCCGGACCCGTCGAGCATGGCGTCGATCCGGACGGCCCGGCAGGGCCGCGGTACCCGGTCTCCAGGGCCGTTCGGCCCGGGTCATCGCTCTCGCCGGGATGCGCCCGCCGCTCGGGGCCGCCGATCAAGGTCTCTCGACCCTGGTGGGTTCGGGACCTCCGGCCCTGTCGGGCGCGGTTCGCCCCGCGCAGAATGAGCACGACGCCGACCCGACCGGGTGGCGCGTGTCCGTCACCGTCGGGGAGCACACACCATGGAAGCCGGGTCCACCACCGAAGTCGTCGCCGGAGCGCGCCTGCCCCGCGACACCGGTGCCACGCGAACTTCCGCGCCGGAGCGGGCGACCGGGCAACCGGGCGAGAAGATCCGGGTGTTCCTCCTGGACGACCACGAGATCGTGCGCCGCGGCCTGGCCGATCTGCTCGGCGCAGAGGGCGACATCGAGGTGGTCGGCGAGTCGGCGTCGGCGGCGGAGGCGACCCGCCGGATACCGGCGCTGCGCCCGCATGTCGCCATCCTGGACGGCCGGTTGCCGGACGGCAGCGGGATCGACGTGTGTCGGGCGGTGCGTTCGTCGTTCCCGGAGATCAACGCGTTGATCCTGACCTCGTACGACGACGAGGACGCGCTGTTCTCCGCGATCATGGCCGGCGCCGCGGGCTACGTCCTCAAGCAGATCCGGGGCAACGATCTGGTGCGCGCCGTTCGGGAGATCGCGGCCGGGCGTTCGCTGCTGGATCCGGCCAGTACCGCGAAGGTCCTGGACCGTGTGCGTACCGGAAACCGCGAGGACTCGCTCGTCGCCACCCTCTCCGACCAGGAACGGCGCACCTTCGACCTGGTCGCGGAGGGCCTGACGAACCGCCAGATCGCCGAGCGTATGCATCTCGCGGAGAAGACCGTCAAGAACTACGTCTCCACGATGCTGCACAAACTCGGCTTCGAACGCCGGGTCCAGGCGGCGGTCTTCGCGGGAACCCTGGCCCACCCGGCCGCACCGTCACCGGAGGTCACCCGCACCCCCGGGCGCGGGTGACGGCTCCGCCGAGGCCGTGATGGGGGGCCGGCCCCGCTGCTTCAGGGCCTGCGGCCGCGGAAGGTGCGGCGCAGGTCGTCCACCCAGGCGTCGGGGTTCTCCCAGGGGATGAAGTGGCCGCCGTGGTCGTGGGCTTTGACGTTGACGTGGTTGAACCACGCGGCCTGCGGGCCGGTTTCGAACGCCCGGACCCGCTCGTCGGCGGTGTGGATGCCGGGCGGGTTCTCGTACGTGACGAGGGTGACGCCGACCGGGGCCGGTACCACCGGGGTGCGGTCGTGGGCGGGGGTCCACGGGTGGCGGTTGGCGTTGGCGTAGTAACGCATCGACGTGGCGATGGAGTTGTTCACCCAGTAGATCGTGGCGTGGGTGAGCAGGTCGTCCTTGGTGAAGACCGACTCGACGTCGCCGCCGTTGTCGCTCCAGGCGTTCCAGCGCTCCAGCAGCCAGGCGAGCAGTCCGGCGGGCGAGTCGCTCAGCCCGTGGGCCAGGGTGGCGCCGTCGAGCATGTGCACGGCCAGGTGGGTGGCCCAGCGGTGGTCCATCTCGACGATGCGGGCACGGACTTCGGCGGGCTGGTCGTCGGTGAGGGGCCGATTCCGGGCGAAGTCCCAGGCGCGGGGGCCGGTGAAGAAGTCGAGCGGCAGCCCCGAGCCGATGTGGATGCCGTACAGCCGGTCGGCGTACTTGTGGCCGAGTTGACTGGAGACGAGCCCGCCGATGTCGCAGCCCCCGGCGGCGTACTTCTCGTATCCCAGGGTCTCCGTCATCAGGGTGTGCCAGAGCTCGGAGACCTTCCAGAAGTTGACGTCGGGAAATCCGGTGAGCGGGCCGGGGAAACCGAAGCCGGGCAGCGACGGCACGATGACGTCGAACGCGTCGGCGGGGTCGCCACCGAACGCGGCCGGGTCGGCGAGCGGGCCGATCACCTTCGACCAGTGCCAGAACGTCCACGGCCAGCCGTGCGTGAGGATCAAGGGGATCGGACGGGGGCCGCGGCCGGGTTCGCGCATGAAGTGCAGCGGGACACCGGCGACGCTCACCCGGTAGTGCTCGTGGGCGTTGATGGCGGCCTCGGCCTTGCGCCAGTCGTAGCCGTTTTGCCAGTGGGCGACCAACTCGCGCAGATAGCCGTCGGGGACGCCGTAGGACCAGTCCTCGTTCCCCTCGTCCAGCGGTGCACGGGTCAGCGCGAGACGGGCGCGCAGATCGTCGAGGACCTCGTCGGCCACGTGGATCGGGGTGGGCTCCAGGGGGAAGGCGCGCGAGGTCGTCATGGCGTGGTTCCTTACCGGGCGGGAAGCGGGCTCCGACGATGGGATGTTTCCACATTCGCCCGGGGGCGTGTCGGGCGGCGGCGACGGTTGCGGCGGGATACGGATGAGACGTGCGCCGTACCGCCGCCGAGTGTGCGCCCGGGTGTGTCCGGGTGTGCGGCCGGCTGTGAGGCCGCTCACACCGTGTCACAACCGGGTCGGGTGTCTTGTCCTGGAGGGCGTGACGAACACACGGAGGGCCTCGGTGCCGATCATCGGGTGCGACTACCCTGCGGACGTCGTACGGAGGCGTCCCCGACGGAAGGCATGGACATGAGCGGCGACGGGCCGGGCGGGAGGCGTTCCGTGAGTGGAGCGGTGGACGAGACGGGCGCGGTCGGATACCGGCCGCTGCTGTTCTCCATCGCCTACGGGATGACCGGCTCCGTGGGCGACGCCGAGGACATCGTCCAGGACGCGTTCCTGGGCCTGACGCGCGCCTGTCAGGCGGGTACGACGATCGTCGAGCCGAAGGCGTACCTGACGACGGCGGTGACGCGCCTGGGCATCAACCACCTGCGCTCGGCGCGGGTACGGCGGGAGACGTACGTGGGGGACTGGTTGCCCGAACCGGTCGTCACCTCGACCGAGGCGCCGGGACCGGCCGAACACGCCGAGTTGGCCGATTCGTTGTCGATGGCGTTCCTGGTGTTGCTGGAATCCCTGTCGCCGGTGGAGCGGGCGGTGTTCATGCTGCGCGAGGTGTTCGGACACGGCTATCCGGACATCGCACGGATCACCGGCAAGACCGAGGTGAACTGCCGGCAGATCTTCACGCGCGCCAAACAGCGCATCGCCGCCGCCGGTGAGGCGGGCGAGGCGGGCGAGAGCGCACAGCCCCCGGCGCGGCGGGCGCAGGGCGCGGAATTCGCACGCCGCTTCTTCGACGCCGCCGGCGGCGGCGACCTGGACGCGCTGCTCGACATGCTCGCGCCCGACGTCGTCTTCCACGGCGACGGCGGCGGCAGGGCACGCGCCCTCGGTCGGCCGATGACCGACCCTCGGCGGGTCGCGAAACTGCTGGTCGGCGGCCTGCGCCGGATCCGGAAGCTCGGCGCGTCCCTGCACCCGGTCCTGGTCAACGGTCGACCGGGCGTGGTGTTCCACGACGCCGAGGACCGCGTGCTCAGCGTGGTCGAACTGGACATCGCCGACGGCATGATCCGGGCGATCCACTCGGTGGCGAACCCCGACAAGCTCGCCCACCTCGGCCCGGTGTCGGATGTGGGCTTGCTGCCGACGGACTGACCGGGCGGGCTACGTGTCGTGCGGGCCGGGGCCCGGGGCCGCGCGGAAATCACGGACATCGAGGCAGCCTTCGCGTGGTCGGGGAAGTCGCCCCCCGTCGACGTTCCACGTGTGGGGAAGCGCCTCGTCGCAGACCGCGCAGACGTAGTGCCGATCGCGCACGATGTCGAGCTGCCGACAGGAGGGGCAGCGGCGGAAGACCACCTCGTGGGTGAAGCCGCCCGGGTGCGCGATCCCCGCCAGGGTCAGCGCGTCGGCGACGGCCGGCCACGAGCCGGGGTCGGGGCAGTAGCCGGTGGACTGGTTGCCGATCTCGTCGGCGACCCACCGTCCCGCGTCCGAACGGAAGGCGATCTCCCCGGCGCTCAGCACCTCGCCCCCACCCGCGCACACCACATGCTCGCTGCGGCGCGGAGCCAGGCGAAGTACCCCCGCGACATCGACGACGAACGTGAACGGTTCGCGCGCCTCGTGCGGCCCACGTGCCGAGATCCACGCGTCGACGTCCGCGGCCGAGCCGATCGATCGCCCCGCGTTGTCCGGACGGACGAGGGTCGTCAAATCGGCGGGCCCGACATAGTGATACCTCCGCACAGACGCGTCCACCCCGCCGACCTGACGCGACCCGAATCCCCCGGTCACGCCCGGCAGATGCAGAAGGGGTGGCCCGCCGGGTCGGTGAGCACCCGCGCCTTGGCGGCGTCATGGGGCTGGTGGTCCGGCTTGCCGGCGCCCAGTTCCAACAGTCGGGCCTCGGCCTCGTCCAGGTCCACGACGTCGAAGCACAGGTGCAACTGCTGGGGAGCCGCCTGCCCCGGCCAATGCGGTGCCCGGTAGTCGTCGACCCGCTGAAAACCGATGAAGAGCCCGTCCTCGCGGTTGAGACCCGCGAAGTCGGCATCCGACTTCGGGTGCGGTTCGAAGCCCGTCGCCTCCTGGTAGAAAGCCGCCAACGCCGGTGGATCGGGGCAATCGAGCGTTATCGCGACCAACTTCATCTGCAGGGACATGGCGCCTCCGGACCCATCACGTCACCGGATTCTCGTGACGTCCACTCTAGTGTTCCGGTGCCCGGCCGCCCGATCGTCGTGGTTGCGAGGAACGACGACGATCAGGCCGGTGGGCGGCGTCGGCCGAGGTTGCGGCTTCGGTCTCGGCGTTGCGTGTGTCCGGAGTTCGGGGCTACTGGAAGTGGTGGGCGTTTTCCGCGAGGAAGGACTCCAGTGTGCGAGGGGGGCGATTCAGGAGGGTTTCGACCGTCCGGGTCGGGGACTCCGGGTGGGTGATGGCCAGTTGTTGGATCTCGACGATGTGGTCGGCGAGCCAGCCCGGGAGGCCGGCGGTGGTGGTCAGGGTGGTGTGCATGGCCTCGGTCGGCAGGTCGATGTAGCGGATGGGGCGGCCCAGGGTGCGCCTGAACAGGTCGGCCAGTTCGGGATTGGTGTAGGTGCGGTCGCCGGTGAGGGTGTATGTGTGGCCGGCGAGGTCCGGACGGGTCAGGATCTCGGCGGCCACGTCGGCGATGTCGCGGCAGTCGACGTAGTTGCAGGGGGCGTTGCCCATGCTGCCCAGGAACACGCCTTCGGCGGCGATCGACGGGGCGAGGGTCAGCAGTTTCTGCATGAACGCGTACGGCCGGAGCACGGTGTGCGGCAGGCCGGTGTCGCGCAGTGCCCGCTCGATGGTGTGGTGGCCGCGCGAGACGGCCACCGGCGAGTCCGAAGTGGCTTCCGGGGCCGAGAGTTTGACGACGTGTCGGATGTCGGCGGCGGCTGCGACGGAGATTGCACACGTCTCGTGGGCCACCTGCGCCGGGCTGTTGGCCATGGCGAGGAACAGTTGGCTCGCGCCGTCGAACGCCTTGCGCAGCGAATCCGGGTCCGCCGCGTCGGCCCCCCGTACCTCCACCAGCGCGCGGGCCGGCCCGCCGAGGCGGTCGCGCAGCGCGTCCGGGTCGCGGCTCAGCGCGCGGCTCGGGACGCCGAGGGCGACCAGGCGGTGGAGAAGTGCGCTTCCGGTGGTCCCGGTCGCGCCCATGACGACGATCATGTCCGTGCTCCTTGTGCCGTGGGTGAGTGGTGCCGCCGGGCGCCGCGCCAGCGCCAGGTGATGATGGTGGTGGCCAGGGCCGCCGACAGCGGCAGGTCCAGGCGCAGCCGGTCCGGCCAGTTCCCGTGGTGCGGGATGATCCGCTCCGGCACGTGACCCCCGACGAACCAGCCGACGCACGCCGCGAGAGCGGTGATCGCCGGCGCCAGGACGACGATCGGGATCACCCGGGGGGTCGAGGTCAGCCAACTCCGGCCCGGCCCGCGCCGTTGCAGCCACGAGCCGACGAGTGCGGCCACGATCGCCGAGGTCCCGGCGATCGACGTGCAGGCGGCGATGGTCAGCTCCTGCTGCCCGGTGGCTATGCCGCCCGCTCCGGCCATCAGGGCGGGGGCGAGGTAGGCGACCAATACCTCCCGCCACAGCGTGAAGGGGGGTGGGCCGGCGCCACGTCCGGTGGAACGTCCTTGCCTCATGGGGATATCGATCTCCGTTTCGGGGTCGCCATATAATTAGCTCCCTAACTATATGGCCGAAGAAAAGGCCACCCCAGGTCATCGCACACACGGGACGACAACCTTGGGACGGCACACCTGCATGACGAGTGACGAGTGACGAGTAATGGGTGATGGATGGCCGGCGGGTGCTACTCCGCCGTCAGTGCCGGAATCCCCCGGACCACACGACCGAGCAGATCCAGGAACACGGTGCGCTCCTCGGCGTCGAGCGCGCTCACCATCTCCTGGAGACGGCCGAAGTGCGTCGGGGCCAACTCGCGCATCTTCCGCGCCCCGCGCGCGGTCAGTACGACCACGGCGGAGCGGCCGTCCTCGGCGGACGGTCGGCGCAGCACCAGTCCCTCCCGCTCCAGGCCGCCGAGCAGTCCGGTCACCGTCGCCCGGGTGACCCCGAGTACATCGGCGAGGCCAGAGGGGGTCATCTCCCCGTCGGCGTCCTCGAGGGCCGCCAGCAACCGATAGCGGCCCGCCGACAGGCCGAATCCGGCGAAGTGCGCCTCGACCGCCTGCCCGAGTCGTGCCCCGGCCGCCAACAATCGCACGGCGACCAGTACGGCCTGCGGGTCGGCGTCGAGCCCGTAGCGCCGGATCTGGCGGGCCGCCTGATCGAGCGTGGGGGTTTCCTCCGGCAGTGGGTCGTGGTGCATGGAAAGTAGTATGGCCCCTAACTACCGACTCCGTCAACACGCCCCCCCGCGGTGCGGGCACGGACCCGGGTGGCGAAGGTTTCGACGGCGTCGACAACGGCCTCGCGGCGCGGGGATGGAACAGGTCGAAGGCGTCCGGGGCGCCCGGGGCAACCACCCCTTCCACCTGACCCGACATGGTCGACGCGCTCGAAACTACGGCCGCGGCGTGGTGCGCGCCCAGGCGAGGGAGCGCAGGGAGAACCAGGTCAGCAAGGCGGCGAGGGGGAGTTCGACGAAGTAGGCGAGCACCATGGCCTGGAGGTACTCCAGCTTGGGGGCCGCCGACATGTAGTCGAACCACGCGTCCAGGGCGAGTGCGGTCGCCGCCGCTGCCGCCGCCGGGCTGGTGGCGATGTGGCGGCGGGTGATCAGCCGGGCGAGGCCGACCAGCATGCCGATCTCGATGAGGTCGAGGCCGATCCACGAGTTGTCGAAGTCGCGGTTGCCGGCGTCGCCGCGAAGTTCCGCGATCAGCAGGCCGATCCAGGCGACGAGCACGATCGCGCACACGACGAGTATGCGGGGCAGTCGGTCCGCGACCTTGTCGAAGGAGAGATCGCGGGCGGGATTCAGCCGTGGAAAACGGCGCAACAACGCGTATCCGGCGGCGAGGCAGCCGAGTGTCCACAACAGGCCCATGATCACGTGAGTGTAGTTCGCAGGCGCAGGCCGGCCCGCTCGGCCCAATGGGTTGTTGCCGTTGGTCCCCGGGGCGCCGGCCCGGACGGGTGAAACCCGGCGGGGACGATATCGCGGTCGAGGTGGCGAGGGTATGCGGGTCACGACCTTCGTTCACAGTCGTTTCGATCGGGAGCACGCCGTGGTGGTTGCGCCGTTGGATCATTCCGCGTCCGGTTACAGCCTCGAGCAGGCCTATTGGATGGCGCAGGCCGCCGCGCTCGCGTACAAGGAACCGGATGTCGTCGAACAGCAGGCCCGGGAATGGGGGTTCGATGAGGTGCGGCATCTGAAGTCGACGCACGCGATGCCGTTTCCGATCGAGGATACGCAGGCGTACGTCGCCGTGTCCGACCGGATGATCGTGGTGGCGTTCCGGGGTACCGAGCCGGCGCAGATCCGGGACTGGCTCACCGATGGCACCACCCCGCCCTCCCCCGGGCCGGGCGGGAAGGGCTTCGTGCACTACGGATTCGACCGGGCGTTGTCCTCGGTGTATCCGCAACTACGCGACACGCTCGTAGAGTTGGACGGCGACGGTCGCACGGTGTGGTTCACCGGGCACAGCCTCGGCGGCGCGCTGGCGATGCTTGCCGGGGCGCGGCTGTACTTCGAGGACCCGCGTCGCCTTCCGGACGGCGTGTACACGTTCGGCCAGCCGCGCACCTGTGAGCGGCTGCTGGCCGCGGCGCACCGGACCGCGTTCAAGGATCGGTATCACCGGTTCGTCAATCACGACGACATCGTTCCGGAGCTGCCGCCGGAGCCGGCGTTCACGCACGTCGACCGGCTCCGCTGGTTCGACGCGGACGGGCGTCTGACGGAGAAGTCCGCCGGCGTCGCGGGTCTCGGCGGCCTGACCGGTCGCGCCGCGTCGATGGTCGGGGACCCGTTCGGATCGGCGACCGACCGCGTCAAGGACCACTCCGTCACCCGCTACATCGCGGCGATCGAAAAGAACCTGACCCCGGCGAACAGCCGGGCATAGGCGGCCCATTCCATGCCCCGAGCGCCCCGACTCGCCTACCCGGGCCGGGGCTCTCGGCGTGGATCCGGGTGGAGGCGCTTCGGCGGGGCGCTCGGGAGTTCAGGGTGTCAGGGGGAGGCGGCGGGATTGGGTGCATGCCCCGCAGGTTGGTGAAGTCGGCGGTCATGTGAATTCTTGCCCGGGCGACCCGCCGCCAGCTCGGGGAATTCCCGTACGCGACCGGCCCGTCTGGGAACTCGGCGATCTGGGCGGTGGCCGCCAACCTGCTCCGCGACTTCACCGGGACACCGGCGGAACTCCTGGCCACGGCGGTGGCGATGACGTCGTGACGGGCCGACGCGTCCGCGGCGGGGCCGGGGGCCCCGCGTGTGGGGGGGGGTGGGATCTCACGCGGGCGGCCGGGGGGCGGGGGGGTGGGGGGGGGGGGGAGGGGTGGGTTT
>NZ_JBHTVA010000091.1:0-27613 GCF_042793325.1 Embleya sp. NPDC056575 | reverse complement strand
CGTCGACGTCGTCTGGTCCCTCCCCGAGGAGTCGTGGGGGGGCGCGGGGCAGGCCGGGGGGGGGGGGGGCGGGCACCCCCGGGGGCGCGGCCGGGCGGGGGTGGCGGGGGCCCGGCGCGGCGGGGGGGGGGGGGCCCGGGGGTTTTGGGGTTTTGTCCAACCCCCGGGGCGACCGGCGGGCGTTCAGGAGGAGTCGCGGGAGGCCGTCTGTTGGATGGAGATGGCGATCAGGACCAGGAGAGCGCCGAGGATCCGGCGGCCGTCGAGGTGTTCGCCGTGGAGCGGCACGGCGAGGACGGTGGCGGTGAGCGGTTCCAGGAGCACGGCGATGGTGCCGGCGCCGGGGCCGGCACGGTGGAGTCCGGCGAAGTAGCCGGTGTAGGCGGCGGCGGTCGGGAACAGGCCGAGGAAGAGCAGGGTGCCGAGCGTGTCGGGGCGGACCTGGAAGGTCATCCCCGACACGAGGCCAACGGGCAGGAGCAGGGCCGCTCCGGCGAGGAAGCTCAGGCCGGTGGAGGCGATGCGGTCCAGGCCGGCGGGTTGTTCGCGGCGATCCAGCGACAGTATGGCGAAGCCCGCCGCGGCGAGCAGGGCCAGTGCGGCGCCCGCCACCCGATGACCCCCCGCGGTGGGTGAGCCGAGCAGGAGGACCAGGCCGCTCGCGGCGGCGACGAGGGTGGCGACAGCGCGGCGCGAGGGCCGCCGCCGGTCGAGCAGCGCGGACCCGACGGTCACCATGACGGTGACGCCGACCATCGTGGTCAGCGTGGCCAGACCGACGGAAGTGGTCGCCACCGCACCGAAGTACGCGGCCTGGAAGACCGCGAGCAACAGGCCGGTGGTCGCGATCCGGGACCATGCCGCCCGTCCGCGCGGAAGGACCCCGAGGCGCCCGCCGACCGCGGCGTAGGCGGTGATCAGGATGCCGCCGAGCAGCAGGCGGTACGCGGCGACGGCCGGCGGACTCAGCTCCGCCCGGGAGGCGAGCAGGGAGCCGGCGAGGCCGCCGGTGCCCCAGAGCAGGCCGGCGAGGACCAGCAGGCCGGTGCCGCCGCGCGGGTTGCGGGCGGCGGCCGAGGAGGATGCCGGAAGGAAAGACGATGGACGTGCGGACATGGGAAAGCTCCGACTTCGACGTGGACGAGGACAACGTCGGAGCGGGGTGTCAGCGCTTCAATGCGGATCGCTGCACATCGGGCAGCACCGAATGGGGTCTCGGCGGCATCGGCCTGCCGGACCCGAAAGACGCCCCGCTCAGTGGCGGGGCGGCGGGGTGATGACGCGATGGCGATGCACGAGGATCACCGTATCGTGCAGGCACGTATCGGCACACGGCACGGGTCCGTCATCCGCGTGCGGGCGAAGTCGTCGGTGGTACCCGGCTTCGGACGGTGCGTACGGATCTCGAGAATCACCGGCGATCTCGCGGGAGTTCGGGTCGTCCTCGGTGTCACGGAGGCACGGAGGAGGACGGGTGGCGTTCCGCACGCTGCCGGCTGCCCCGGACACCGCGCCCGGGGATCGGGGGAGTGGGCCCGGGTGTTCCGGCCCGTCGGCTCACGCGTCGTCTCGGTCCGGGGTCGTTGTGTCGGGAGGACCGGGAAGACCGGGAAGACCGGGAACACCGAGGATGCCGAGGAACGCGCTTGCCGCCGGGGTGCGGGCCAAGCGGCTCCAGATGACGTACTCGACCCGCGCCGGCGCGTCGGCGATCTCCAGCGTGACGACACCGGCGAAGCGCGGCGCGTAGGCGGCCGGCAACATCGCCACGCACAGGCCGCGGCCGACCAGGCGGGGGATGAAGTCGGTGGTGGTGATCTCGAAGGCGACGTCGCGGGTGAGCCCGGCCGCCGCGAAGGCCTGGTCGGACTGGATACGTCCGGCGGTCCCGGCCGGGAGGTCCACGAACACCTCGGCGGAGAGCCGGTGCAGGTCGACGGTCGACGCGTCGGCCAGCGGGTGGTCGGGGCCGACCATCGCGACGAGGTGATCGCGGCCGAGTTCGTGGGCGGCCACACCCCGGGGGTGGGCGGTGGTGGGCAGGCCGAGGAAGGCGACGTCGAGCGTCCCGTCCCGGACCTGCTCGATCAAGTCGTCGCTGGCACCGACCCGCAGGCTGATCCGTACGTGCGGGTAGCGCCGGCGGAAGTCGCCGAGCGCGTCCGGGATGTCGGCGGCGGAGACGGTGGGGATGAGGCCGACGGCGAGGCGTCCGCGTACTTCGCCGACGGCGGCGGCGACCTCGGCCGCGGCCCGTTCGGCCGCGTCCAGGCACTGCCGGGCGGAGGGCAGGAACGCCTCGCCGGCGGGGGTGAGTCGCACCCGCCGACTGGTTCGGGCGAACAGTTGCGCGCCGAGTTCACGTTCGAGCCGGGCGATCTGGTGGCTGAGGGCGGACTGGACGACCAGGCAGCGTTCCGCCGCGCGGGTGAAGCTGTTGGTCTCGGCCACGGCGACGACGTAGCGCATCTGTTGGAGCTCCATGAATCAATCTTGAATCGAGATCGATGCGGTGACAAACATGTCTTGGACTCATCGATCGGTGTCGGGTCAGACTTCGAGCCATGACAAGCCGAGCCGGCCGAGGGCCGTCCGGCGGCACGGGCGGCGTCCGCCACGGGAACCTGCCGCGTACCGCCCTGACCGCCCTGGCGCCCCTGGTCTGGGGCACGACCTACATCGTCACCACCGAACTGCTCCCGTCCGGCCACCCGCTCTTCGCGGGCCTGATGCGTGCGCTGCCCGCCGGCCTGATCGCGCTGGCGTTCACCCGGACGTTGCCGCGCGGCGCCTGGTGGGCCAAGGCCGCGGCGCTCGGCGTCCTGAACATCGGCCTGTTCCTGCCGCTGCTGTTCATCGCGGCCGAACGCCTGCCCGGCGGCGTCGCCGCCACGCTGTCCGCGGCCCAGCCGCTGATCGTCGCCGTCCTGGCCGTCGGCGTGCTGCACGAACGCCTGTCCCCGCGGCGGCTGTTCTGGGGCGTGACGGGCGCGGTCGGCGTCGGCCTGGTGGTGATCGGGCCGAACGCCGCGCTCGACACCGTGGGCATCGTGGCGGGCCTCGCGAGCGCGGCCATGATGGCGTCCGGCCTGACGCTCACCAAACGCTGGGGACGCCCGGACGGGGTCGGCCCGCTGGCCTTCGCCGGGTGGCAGATGACCGCCGGGGGCCTGTTCCTGGTACCGGTCACCTTCCTGGCCGAGGGAGCGCCGCCGGCGATCGACACGAACGCCGCCGTCGGCTACCTCTGGCTGGGCGTGGTCGGCGGTCTGATCACCTACGTCCTGTGGTTCCAGGGCATCGGCCTGCTGCCCGTCACCTCCGTCGCGGTTCTCAGCCTGCTCTCCCCCCTGGTCGCCGCGACGCTGGGTGCCGTCGTCCTCGACCAGACGCTGGGCCCGATCCAACTCGCCGGCTTCGCCCTCGCCCTGGCCGCCATCGTCGCGGGCCAACTTCCCACCCCGGCCCCGAAGTCCGCCACCCCCGCCACCCCCGCCACCCCCGCCGCATCCGCTCCGGCCACCGCCCCGCAGCGGGAACAGGCGGCCGATTCGGGTGGCCGGTGACCACCGCCGACCGCCGGTCGCGTCGAAAACACCGACCGCGGTGAGTAAAAGCTTGGCAACGTGGTGAACGGTGGGCTGGTTATGCAATTTCACATATCACATCATGCTCAGCATGAAAAAAGTCATCGCCCTGTGCTCGGCGGTCGCCGCGATCGTGGCTCTCGGGGGAGCGTCGGTCGGTGCCGCGCCCGACGATCCCGCCGCCGAGGACACCGGGCAGGGAAAACTCGTCTGGAGTTCCTGCAACGACGCCACCACGCCCGCGCTCGAATGCGCGATGCTCGACGTGCCGGTGGACTACGCGGACCCGCGCGGCCGCAAGATCAAGATCAAGGTGAACCGACTGCCCGCCACGGCGCCCGGGGACAAGCGGCAGGGACCGATCCTGCTCAACCCGGGCGGCCCCGGGGACTCGGGGTTGTGGATGCCCGCGTTCATCTCCGGGCAGATCCCCCAGGACGTCGCCTCGACCTACGACTGGATCGGCTTCGACCCGCGCGGCACCAACGGCAGCGAACCGCATGTCGTGTGCGACGCGACCTACTTCCACGGCGAACGGCCCGACTACCGGATCAGCCAGGGCACTTCGAAGGCGTGGCTGGCGAAGGCCGCCGGATACGCCGCCGACTGTGCGGCCGACTGGTCCTGGCTGATGCCGCACATGACCACCGTCGACAACGCGCGCGACATGGACAGCATCCGGCGCGCGCTGGGCGCGTCGAAGATCAACTTCTACGGCGGATCCTGGGGTACCTCGCTGGGCTCCACCTACGGCCAACTCTTCCCGTCACGCGTGCGCCGCATGGTGCTGGACAGCATCGTCGGCCCGACCATCAGCTGGTACGACCACAACATCCTCCAGGACCGGGAACACCAGCGCCGCTTCGACGCGTTCGCCGAGTGGACCGCCAAGGCCGACCCGGTCTACCACCTCGGCACCGACGCCGCCGCCGTCCGGCGGGCGTACGACCGGGTCGAGTCCGCGCTGCGGACCGACCCCGTCGACGCCGCGCCCGCGCCCGGCAGGATCGGCCCCGCCGAGTTCGAGGACACCTTCTACGGCGGCGGCTACAACTTCCTGCGCTGGCCGCGGATGGCCACGGTGCTCTCCGCGTATGTCACCCAACACGACACCAGGCCGCTGAACATCGCCTACAACCGCTACGCCGCGCCGGGCACCGACGACGCCACCTTCCCGGCGTACAACGCGGCGCAGTGCACGGAGAACGCCTGGCCGCGCGACTGGGAGTTCTGGAAGAAGGACCAGGCCCGGGTCGACGCGACCGCGCCCTTCTACACCTATAACAACATGTGGTACAACGCGGCCTGCATGTTCTGGCCCTACCAGGGCAATCAGGCGGGCCGGCTGAAGATCACCGGCAAGGGCCTGCCACCCGTCCTGCTCTTCCAGGCCACCGAGGACGCCGCCACGCCGTACGAGGGCGGCCTCGCGATGCGCGACGCGCTGCCGAACTCCAAGCTGGTCGTCCAGACCGGCGGCAGTTTCCACGAGATCCTGTTCCACGGCAACGCCTGCCTGGACGACACTTTCACCGCCTACCTGCGCGACGGCAGCCTCCCCAGGGGTGGCGGCCGGATCGCCAAGACCTGCGCCCCCGGGGCCGATCCCACCCCCGTGTACGTGACCCCGCCGCCCGGGCTCACCGCCAAGGACGCGGGCGTGGCCCCGCCCCTCGCGCCCACCGACCCCGAGGCCGTTCGAGGCGTCCTCCGATAACCCGTCGACCCCTCGACCCGGTGTGATCAGGTGGCCGTCGGCTCCCCGCCGACGGCCACCGACCCGCGCCGACCCGGGCGAGGCGCGGCGACGCGCATCACTCCTCGTCGCTGTGGGCGTACAGCTTCAGCACCGGCACACCCACCTTGTGCCGGGCGCGGCTGGCCCAGTCCCGGTGGAAGAACTCCTCGACCAGGTGCGGGGCGGTCAGGACGATGACCTCGTCGGCATTCGTCTGCTCGACCACGGACCGGAGCAGATCCAGCGGATGACCCTCGACCAGTTGTCCGACGGCCTCGCTGCCCGCGTCCCGCAGGCTGCGGAGCGAGTGCTGAAGGGCGAGGGCGGCGGGCCGAAGCGCCTCCTCGCCCTCGGGCTCGTCGGATTCGTGGACGGCCTGCTGGAGTTCGCCCAGGGCGACGTCGTCGATGGCGCGCAGCAGACGGTCCTCGGCGCCGCGCGGCTGGAGCAGTACGACGAAGGACATCGTGTCGTCGTGGAGAGTGGTGACGAGGTCGACGTCCGCCGCGGACAGCGGCTGCTCGACCATCAGGACGCTCGTGAACACCGTGGGCCTTTCCGTGGCGCACCCCGAACGGGCGCGGACGGTGAGTAACGATAGCGACACGGGTCCGCCGCTACGCCGGTTTCCGCCGGGCGGCCCCGCCGTCGTCTCCCGCCGGTGGCCGGTGCGACGGGCCGGGGCGCGCGGGTCGCCGGCATACCCTGTTGTCCGTACGCGCCGTGCGACCTCGCGTCCTGCGGCCGTGTGCGTTTGTGCGCGTCGGGCCGGGAGTTCGGTTGGGGATCCGCGCGGTTGGATCGGTACGGACGTCCGCCTCCCGATGGGGGAACCATTGCTCGCGCCAACCCTCAAGTCGACGCGGCGTGCCGTCGGCGCGATGCGCGCCTGGGTCGTGTCGGCGCCGGCCACGTACCTCTGGCTGTTGATCATTCACGTCACGACGCTCGACATGTATGTGCGGCTGACCGCCGACGAGCGGGTGGCCTTTCTGCGCCGGCAGAGTACGAACCTGCACAATCTCGACACCAGGCCGCTGTGGGTGATACCGGCCAGCGCGGTGTGGGCCGAGGGCTGGCACGTGATCAGGTTCGTCGTGATACTCACCGCGCTGTGCGCGGTCGCCGAACGGTGGGTGGGCACGCGGCGCATGCTCACGGTCGCCGCGCTCGGGCATGTGGGCGCCACGTGCATCAGCCAGGCGCTGGTCCTGGTCCGGATCCACGAGGGCACGCTGGCGGAGAGTGCGCGCCTGCAGGTGGATGTCGGGCCCAGCTACGGCTACATGGCGGTCGCCGGGCTGCTTTTCCACGGCATCGCCGGCCGTTGGCGCTGGGCCTACGCGGTGGGCCTGGCCCTGTACGTGGGCCTGCCGCTGCTCTCGCAGCGGGACGTCACCGCGACCGGGCATCTGTGCGCGGCGTTGATCGGACTGTGCTGCCACCGCTTCGCGCGCGGGTGGCCGAGGTGGGATCCGGACGCGTGGTGGCGCGGCAGACGCGCGACCCGATCGGCCGGCGACGCGGTCGGGGCGACGTCCGGCGGTTCGTAGGGCGCGGCGGGGTGGCGTGCGGCCCGACGGGCGCGGGCCCGGACCGGGTCAACGTTCGTCGGGCGCGGCCCCGACCGGTGCCGGCGTGGTGGGGGCGGGGCGTTCGAAGAAGGTGTCCAGGGCGATCGTGGCCTGGGTGCTGCTCACCCCGGCGATGGCGTGGATGCGGCGCAGTACGTCCTGAAGCGCGCCGGTCGACGCGGTGCGGACCTTGAGCAGGACGGAGGCCGTGCCGGCGACGACGTGCGCCTCCTGGATCTCGGTGATCGCGGCGAAGGCCGGTCCGGAGTCGCCGATCCAGGCGACCGAGTCGACCGTGACGAAGGCGAGCACGTCGAGGCCCACGGCGGCCGGGTCGACGTCGACGGTGGTGCGGCGGACGACGCCGGCGGCGCGGAGCTTGCGGACCCGCTCGTGGGTGGCGCCGGCCGACAGGCCGATCTCCCGGCCGAGGTCGGCGTAGGTGCGCGTCGCGTCGGCTTGGAGCAGCGCGAGCAGGCCCCGATCGACGTCGTCCATGGGTCCTCCGTGGGGGTCGTGCCGATCGCGGGGGCTCGATGGTAGCGGGCGGGGTCGGCGGTGCCGGGGAGAGGTGTGGCGCGTTCGGCTCGATGTTGACGTGGTCGAATCATATTCGGTAATCATTGCAAAGCACGAGATGCTGTTCTGTGATGACGAGGAGCTGCGAGACGATGTCCGACGCACGAACTCCGATCTACGATGTGATCGACGAACGGTTCCGCACCGAGCGGTGCATCTACGGCGACGATCGACTGGAGACGCTGTACGACGGGGGGCGTTGGTCGGAGGGGCCGCTGTACTTCCCGGCCGGGCGCTACCTGATCTGGAGCGACATTCCCAACGACCGCATGATGCGCTGGGACGAGACCAACGGGGTGGTGAGCGTCTTCCGTTCGCCGGCCGGGCATCCCAACGGCAACACCCTCGACGCGCAGGGTCGACTGATCACCTGCGAACAGGGCAATCGTCGGGTCACCCGCACCGAACACGACGGCTCCGTCACCGTGTTGGCCGATCGTTTCGGGGGCAAGCGGCTGAACAGCCCCAATGACGCGGTCGTGCACTCGGATGGATCGATCTACTTCTCCGACCCCGACTTCGGCATCACCACCGACTACGAGGGGCATCGCGGCGAGAGCGAGATCGGTGCGCCGAACGTGTACCGGATCGACCCGGTCACCGCGGATGTGCGGCTGGTCGCCGACGGGTTCGCCGGGCCCAATGGCCTGGTGTTGTCCGCCGACGAACGCCGGCTGTACGTCTCCGACACCCGCGCCAACCATGTGCGCGTGTTCGACGTCCGCGCGGACGGGACCCTCTCGGAAGGCGAGGTGTTCGTCGAATGCCGGGCCGGCGACGGACGGTTCGACAACATCCGCTTCGACGACGGGGGTCGGTTGTGGGTGGCGGCGATGGCCGACGGGGTGCACTGCTACGCCCCCGACGGCACCCTCATCGGCCGCATCCGCACCCCCGAACCCGTCGCCAACATCACCTTCGGCGGGGCCAAGCGCAACCGCATGTTCATCGCCGCCAACAACGCCCTGTACTCCCTGGTCACCGCCGTCACGGGCCTGTCACGACTGCCCGGGTGCTGACGGAGGCGAGGGATCGGAGGTCGAACCCGCCTGTGGTGCGGCGGAGTTGACGCACTCGCGTTATGTGGTCCTGCGGTGGCGGCCGGTGCCCTCGCCCAGATACGGGCCCGGTCGCGTGCGGTGGGTGGCCGTCGTACCGTCCTCGCCGGCTCCTTCCCGCGACGACGGATACAACAGCCTTGCCGCTTCGAGGTAGTTCGCGGCGACGGCCAGGGTGACCCACTGGTAGCCGTCCCATTCCAGGACGACGCGCGGTGCCTCACGATCGACGTGGGACGCGCGGGGCGGGCCGGTGAGGTGTACGGCCTTGCGTTCGCCGACGGGACGCAGCCGCTGCTCGCGTCGGGCCGCCCAGTCTTCCAGGGGTTCGTCGTTGCTCACGTGCTCTCCGGTCCGGATGGGTAGGCTTTGACCGGAACCGTAGCGGCTTGATCGGGCACGGGTGCAAGGATCGGCGAGGGTTGATCCGGGTGGGGGAAGCCGCCGGTGCCCGGCGGGCGACGCCCGGCAGGTCCCGAGGCTCAGCAGGTTTCGTAGCGATACTCGCGGTTGCCCGCCGGCGTCACATTCCGGTCGCGCAGGACCACCGACAACGTCCCGCCCCAGACCCGGCAGGTCGCGGTGAAGTGGGGCTTGGCGTACTCGACGACGAAGACGCGGTTCGCGTAGGCCGAAGCGTACGCACCGCATTCGTCGTATCGGCCGCACTCCTCGGCCACCGCGAAGTCGAAGCCGATATCGGTACCGCGGTCGATCAGTTCGGCGCCGTTCTTCTGGGCGATGGCCAGATGGGCGGCGTGCGCCCGGGCGGCGAGCAGGCGGGCGAAGGCGATGTCGTCGGCCGGGGTGAGGAGGCGGTGGGAGCGGGTGTAGGACTCGAAGTTGTCCGGCTCGACGGCCTGGAAACCCGACCGGGCGCACTCGTCGATCCAGTCGCCGACGATCGCGGCGAGGGCCGTGCGTTTGGCGTCGGTGGAGATGTCGAGCAGGGCCTCGTTCCACTCGGTGTCCATCACGATGGTGCCGCCGTCGCGCAGCAGCAGGTCCGGGTGTTCGCGCTGCCATCGGTCGAGGGCGTCGGGTTGGACCTGGAAGGCGTTGATGTAGCAGATGTTGTACCGGCCCGGTTCGGGGCGGGCGGTGCGGTCGCGGGACAACACGCGTACGCCGGGCGGCGGGGCGTAGGCGCCGCCGATTTGGTAGTCGAACCGGGCGTGCGGCTCGGGGCGCACCACGCCCGGAGCGGGCGGGGCGATCGACGCGGGCGCCGGCGGATGCGGCGCGATCTCGATGCCCTCCGACGCGCACCCGGTGAGCAGGGTCGCCGTCACCACCCCGACGAGCGTGAGGAGGAGGGTGCGGCGACGGCGGGCCGGTGGGCGCATGGTCGGGACTCCGGAAGGATCGGCGAGGCGGTACGAGCGCGGGTGCGCGGAACGGGCCCATCGTGTGCCGCCCACCGTGAGGAAATCGTGAGCGCCACGCCGGCTTCCGTTCGCGCTCGACACGTGGCGTGATGTGTCATGAGCACTGTGTGATCGCTACGCTGCCTGGAGGTTGCCGTGCAGTGTGACGAAAGGGTCGGCCATGAGTACGACTTCGACAGGCTCCCCATACGTGATCGTCGGCGCGTCCCTCGCCGGCGCCAAGGCGGCGGAGACCCTGCGCGCCGAGGGGTACGCGGGCCGGATCGTGCTGATCGGCGACGAAGGGGAGTACCCCTACGAACGCCCGCCGCTGTCGAAGGGCTACCTGCTCGGCAAGAACCCCCGCGACGACGCCTACGTACACGAGGAGTCCTGGTACGCCGACCACGACGTGGAACTGCGCCTGGGGCGTACGGTCACCGCGATCGACCTCGCGGCGTCGGCCGTCGTGCTGGACGACGGTGAGCGCATCGACTACGCCAAGCTGTTGTTGACCACCGGTGCCACGCCGCGCCGGTTGCCCGTGCCCGGCGCCGACCTGGACGGCGTGCGCTATCTGCGTCGCCTGGCCGACAGCGACCGGCTGCTGGCGGACTTCCGCGCCGGCCGCCGGGTCGTGGTGATCGGCGGTGGCTGGATCGGCCTGGAGACCGCCGCCGCGGCGCGCGAGCACGGGTGCCCGGTGACCGTGGTCGAGGCGGCCCCGCTGCCGCTGCTGCGGGTGCTCGGCGACGAGGTCGCCCGGATCTTCCTCGACCTCCACGCCGCGCACGGCGTCGAGTTCCGGTTGCGCGCCGACGTCGCGGAGATCACCGGCGACGGCGGCAAGGTCACCGGGGTCCGGCTCGGCGACGGCACCGAGGTGGCCGCGGACGTGGTCGTCGTCGGGATCGGCGTCACCCCGAACACCGCGCTCGCCGAAGCCGCCGGGCTCACCGTGGACAACGGCATCCGCACCGACGCCGCGCTGCGCACCTCGGCCGCCGACGTGTACGCGGCCGGCGACGTCGCCAACGCGCTGCATCCCGTCCTGGGCCGGGGCATCCGCGTCGAGCACTGGGCCAACGCGCTCAACCAGGCGCCCGCCGCCGCGCGTTCGATGCTCGACCGGGACGTGTCGTACGACCGGATCCCCTACTTCTTCACCGACCAATACGAACTCGGCATGGAGTACACCGGCTACGCCGAACCGGGGGAGTACGACCGGGTGCTGTTCCGGGGCGACCCGGCCGGCGGGGAGTTCGTCGCCTTCTGGCTGGCCGAGGGCCGCGTGCTGGCCGGGATGAACGTCAACGTCTGGGACGTCACCGAAACCATCGGGCAACTCGTGCGCTCCGGCCGCGCCGTGGACCCGGAACGGCTGGCCGACCCGGGCATCCCGCTCGATCGGGTGTAGCCGCGCGGCCCGATGGTGGTGCCCGCACCACCATCGGCACACCCGTGGCGACCTCCCCGGATATGCCCGTGCGCGGGATGGGGCGCGCCGGCGGCGAAACCTAGATTCGAGGCAGTCGGCGGATCCGCGATCCGCCGGCCCACGGAATCGACGCCGCGACGCCCGGAGTACGCGTGAACCACCCCCGCTTCGACCACGAACCCCCGGACAGGGAGGCCGACTTCGCGGTCGTACTGGACGCGGTCGGCAAGACCTACCGGACCGCCGGCGGACCGGTCACCGCGCTGCACCCGACCGACATCGGCTTCGCCGTCGGCACCTTCACCGCCGTGATGGGCCCCTCGGGCTCGGGCAAGAGCACCCTGCTGCACTGCGCGGCCGGCCTCGACCGGCCCACCTCCGGATCGGTACGCATCGGCGGCGTCGAGGTGGGCACACTCGACGAGGCCGCCGCGACCGCGCTGCGCCGCGAACGGGTCGGGTTCGTCTTCCAGGCGTACAACCTGATCCCGGCGCTGAACGTGGCCGACAACATCACCCTGCCGCTGCGCCTGGGCGCCGTGCCGATCGATCCCGCGTGGGTACGGGAGGTGGCCGCCCGGGTCGGCCTGACCGGGCGGCTCGACGAGCGGCCCGGCCGGCTGTCCGGCGGGCAACAACAGCGCGTCGCGATCGCCCGGGCGCTGATCACCCGGCCCGACGTGGTCTTCGCCGACGAACCCACCGGGGCGCTCGACCTGCACACCGGCCGCCAAGTACTGGCGCTGCTGCGGGAGATCGTGCACACGCACGGGCAGACCGTGGTGATGGTCACGCACGACGCGGCGGCGGCGACCCACGCGAGTCGGGTGGTCTTCCTGGCCGACGGGCGGGTCACGGGCGAGGCGGTGGCGCCGACCGAGCGGGAGATCGCGGGGCACATGACCCGACTGGGGGAGGGAAGCGCGTGTGGTACCTGATTCGCCGTACGCTGCGCGCCCACACCGGGGGCCTGGTCGCACCGTTCGTGGCACTGCTCGGCGCCTGTTCGCTGATCACCGCGTTCGGGATCGTGTTGGGTTCGGGGCTCGCCGTCGGGGTCGCGCCGCAGCGCTACGCCGGGGCGAGCGTGGTCGTGGGTCCGAAGCACGACATCGCGATCCGCGACACCGACGCCGGTGGCCGGACGCGGACCGAGCCGACCACGGAGGACCCGGGGCTGCCGGCCGCGCTGGTCGAACGGGTCGCCGCCGTGCCCGGGGTGCGGGCGGCGCTCGGCGATCGGTCGTTCCCGGCCTCGGTGGTCGGGCCGGACGGCGTGCCGGCCGCGCGCCGGGACGGGCGCCCGGTGTTCGGGCACGGCTGGTCCTCGGCGGCACTGACGCCGGTGGTGCCGCAGGCCGGGCGGGCGCCGACCGGGGCCGACGAGGTCGTCGTCGACGCCGACTTCGCGCGGCGGGTCCGGGTGCGGCCCGGGGACACGGTACGTGTGGTGACGCCTGGGCGGGACGCGGCGTATCGCGTGGTGGGGATCGCCCGCTCCGCCGCCGGCGCTGCCCGGTCGGCCCCGCGCGAGGCGGCCCTGTACTTCGACGATGCCCGGGCCGACCGACTGGGCGCGGTGCCGGGCCGGGTGCGCGCGATCGGCGTGCTCGCGGAGGACGGCCCGGCCGGGGCCGGGCTGACCGGGCGCCTTCGGCGGGCGCTCGCCGGGACCGGCGCGGTGGTGTACACGGGCGACGACCGGGGGCGGGTGGAGTTCCCCGACGTGCGCCGCGCGCGGGGCGAACTCCGGGAACTCGCGGGCGCGCTCGGTGCCGCCGCCGTCCTGGTCGCGATCATGGTCGTGGCGAGCACCCTCGCGGCGAGTCTGCACGCACGTCGGCGCGAGTTCGCGATGTTGCGGGCGGTGGCGGCCACGCCGCGGCAGATCACTCGGATCGTGGCCGGCGAGACGCTGGTGGTGTCCGCCGTCGCGGGCGCGGTGGGCGCGCCGCTGGGTATTCCGGTGGCGTTCGCGCTCCGGGCGGTGCTGGCCCGGGTCGGGGTGATTCCGGCCGACTTCGCGTTCACCGTGGGCCCGTTGCCGCCGGTGGTGGCGTTTGCCGGCTGTCTGCTCCTGGCGCAGATCGCGGCCTGGTTCGGGAGACGCGAGACCCACCGCCTTCGCCCCGTCGCGGCGCTGACCGCGGCGGCGGACGACGCGGCCCGACTCGGTGCGGGCCGCGGGGTGCTCGGCGGCGGACTGCTGGTCCTGGGCGCGGCGGGCGCGGTGGTGCCGCTGATCCTGGACGGGATCCTGCCGGTGGCGATCGCCGGTACCGGGGGCCTGCTGATGGTGGTCGCGGCCGTGCTGCTGAGCCCGGCGATCGTGCGAATCGCCGCTCGGGTACTGGCCGTTCCGCTGCGCCGTTTCCTGGGCGCGGAAGGGTATCTGGCCGCGGCGAACGCGGTCGCGGGCTCGCGGCGGTTGGCCACGGCGATCGGACCGTTGTTCCTGGCGGTCGGCTTCTCCTGTGTGCAGATGTTCATTCCGGCGACGATGGCGGCCGGGGGCACGCGCGATGTCGAGGTCGGGATCCGGGCCGACTTTGCGATCACCGCCGGTGCCACGGGAGTTCCGGCGGCGGTGGTCGAGCAGGCCGGGCGGGTGCCGGGGGTGCGCACGGTCACCCGGATCGCCGGGACCCGGGTGTACGCGTCGGTGCAACTGCTGGGGGATCCACAGGTGTTCGACTATCCGGCGCTCGGTCTGGACGCGGCAGGGGTGGGGGACACCATCGATCTGGGCGTGCGCTCCGGGGACTTGGCGGGTTTGGGCACCCTGGGTGGGGACACGGTGGCGCTCGGTCGGACCGCGGCCGGGACGTTGCGGGTCGGGGTCGGGGACCGGGTGCCGATTCGGCTGGGGGACGGGTCGGCGATGCGGCCGAGGGTGGTCGCCGTGTACGACCGGGGGCTTGGGTTCGGCGACGTCGTGCTGCCCTACGAGCAGGTGGCGGCACACACCACCGCGGGGGTCACCCAACGCATCCTGATCCGGTCGGCGCCGGGCGCGGACGCGGGGACGGTACGGCGGGCACTGGATCGCATCGCGGCCGGCCGTCCCGATCTGCGCGTGGTCGGCGGGGACCGGTTCACGGCGGCGAGTCGGGCGCGGTTCAGCCTGGCGCTGTTCACCGGGGCGTTGCCGCTCGTGTTGGTTTTCGGCTACCTGGCGATCGCGGTCACCAACACCCTCGTGGACACGATCCACGGCCGGGTGCGGGAGTTCGCGCTGCTGCGGTTGGTCGGGGCGTCCCCGCGGCAGGTGTTGGGCATGGTGGCCGCGGAGACGGCGGTGGTGGTCACGACCGCGATCGTGGTCGGCACGCTCGTACCGCTGCTGCCGCTGGTCACCATCGCGTACGGGCTGACCGGCTCGGCGGTGCCGGCGGTTCCGGTGTCCCTGTACCTGGCCATCGTCGGCACGGCGACCACGATCGGCGTGGCGGCCCTGGTGATCCCGGCGCGGATCACGCTGCGGCATCGGCCGATCGACGCGATCAAGGCACGGGGGTGAGTGCGGTGGGCACCGCATCGACTCGATTCACATCACTTCACTGCGGAAAGGACGTGCATTCCGATGAATGATCGACCCGAATGGCAACCGCCGAAGGAACGCCCGCTCTGGCCGTGGGTGGTTCTGGCCCTCGTGGTGGTGGCGGTCACGGTCAACGTATTGGTGACGGTGTGACGCATCGAACGGGGCCGGCTCGGCGACAACGCCTTCGCGTGTCGGCGTCAGGCGCCGAGCACGTCCAGGGACAGGCGTTTGGCGCGGTCCAACTCGGTGTCGTCGCCGAAGAGTTGGTGGCGGGTGATGGCGGCGCGCAGATAGGCGTCGATGCGGAAGGCGTCGTCGGCGGGGAAGTGGCTGCCGGCGGCGGACAGTTCCGATTCGAGCAGGTGGAGCCACTCGCGGGCGAGGTCGCGGACGGCGTCGGCGACGGGGCCCTGGCGGTGGCCGTATTCGACCGAGGTCGTGGTGATGAAGCACCCGCCGGGGAAGACGCCGTCGCGCACGTAGGCGACCCAGTTGTCGAGCATGGCCCGGAGTCGGGGCCGCCCCGGGGCGGCGGGCCACGAGGGCTCGACGATGTGCCGCAGGTACAGGGCGCGGGCCTCGGCGACGGCGGCGATCTGGATCGCTTCCCGGTTGGCGAACACCGTGAGAATCCCGCTCTTGCTGTGTCCGGTCCGGGCGGCGAGCGTGCCGACGGTGATGGCGTCCAGCCCGTGCACGGTCGCCGACATGGCGGCCTGCCGGGCGACTTCGTGCCGGGTCCGGTCGCCTCGGGCGCGGCGGCCGTCGGTGCGCGGCGCGGGGGAATTCGCGGCGGAGTCACGGGTGTCCGGGGCCATGCGCCGATTGTATGCGATCGATCGGTCGTGTAGCGTGGGCCGATCATTACGACCGATCGATCGCATAGTGGGGGTGTGGATCATGGGTGTCGACGGCGGCGCCGGGCTGGACGGCTTCGCGAAACGTGTGCTCTCGCTGTCCGGGGACGAGAAGACCGTCCACGTGGCCGGGAGCGGGCCCGCGGTGGTCGTGATGCCCGAGATGCCGGGTATCAGTCCCGACGTGGTGCGCTTCGCCGGGTGGGTACGCGATGCGGGATTCACCGTCTACCTGCCGTCGCTCTTCGGTGTCGACGGGGCGTATCCCACCGTCGAGCTCGCCGAGCCGATCCTCCGACGGGCGTGCGTCAGCAGGGAGTTCAGGGCGTTCGCGGGCGGTGGCACGAGCCCGGTGGCGGTGTGGCTGCGCGCGCTGGCCAAGGCCGCGCACGACGAGTGCGGCGGGCCGGGCGTCGGCGCGGTGGGGATGTGCTTCACCGGCAACTTCGCGCTGAGCATGACACTGGAACCGGCCGTCATCGCCCCGGTCCTCGGCCAACCTTCACTACCACTGGACGATCCGGCCGCCTTGGAGTTGTCGCCCGAGGACGCGGCCGCCATCCGCGAGCGCTTCGAGCGTGACGAACTCACCGCACTCGGCCTGCGCTTCGACAACGACAAGTGGTGTACCGGCCAACGCTTCGCCGCCTACGCACAACTCCTCGGCGACCGCTTCGACGGCCGCGTCCTCCCCGGCGAGTACGCCAACCCCGAACCACCGCCGTTCTTCCGCGACATGATCCGGACCCCGCACAGCGTGGTCACCGCGCACCTCGTCGACGAGGAAGGCCATCCCACCGTGCGAGCCCGCGACGAAGTCCTCGCATTCCTCCGCGCCCGCCTGCTTCCCGACCACGCCACGGCCTGACGGAACCCGCGTCGCCGACCGGGATCGGGCCGTCGAGGACGTCGACGACGAACCGGGACGAGGGGCACGGCCCCAAGGTCGTCGACGCGAGTCGGCCGTCGGTTGGTGCGCCGGTCGTCAACGGTGCCCCGCCCGCATGCGGGTCGGCGATTCGTCCCGGTTCCGGCGGGTTGCGCCGGGTGGTTCGGTCCCCGGTGATCTTTCCTTGGACAGTGATTGTCGGGTACGACATCGTGGGACCGTATCGTTTTGCCGCACCGAGGTGACACCCACGTGACGAACCACCACCGCCGAAGCCTTGCCCGTGTGGTCGAGGATTTCGGCCGCACCTTCCTCGATCTGGTCCACGGCGACGCGGACACCGTGGAGGAGATCGGCGGGGTGGTCATTCACGACCCGTACGACGAACCGGCCTACCCTCGGCACGCCGTGGTGCTGGGACCGGCCGTGCACGGACCCGTCGAGATCGCCCGGCTCCTGGACACGCTCGGGGCGCACGGCGTCACCGCCCTGATCGTGCGCGGACCCGTCGAGCCTGACGAGGAGGTCGCGCGCGTCGCCGCCGAGACGGGCATCGCCGTGCTGGCGCTGACCCGGGGCGCGTCCTGGGCCCAGCTCGCGGCCATGCTCCGCACGTTGCTCACCGAAGGCGACTTCGGCGACGCCGGCGGGCAGACCCTGGGCGGGGTGCCCTCGGGGGACCTGTTCGCGCTGGCCAACGCCGTGGCCACGCTGCTGGACGCCCCGATAACCATCGAGGACCGCCGCTCGCACATCCTCGCCTTCTCCGGCCGACAGGACGAGGCCGACCCGTCACGCGTGGAGACCATCCTCGCCCGCCGCGTCCCGGAGAAGTACCTGCGCGTCTTCGAGAGCCGGGGCGTGTTCAAGGAGCTGTACCGCACCGGTGAGCCGCTGCTCATCGCCCCGGCGGTCGACGACCCGAACGAGCCCGCGCTCTGGCGCACGGCGGTCGTGGTCCGGGCGGGCGACGAGATCCTCGGCTCGGTGTGGGCCGCGGTCCGCGAACCGCTCAGCCCGGAGCGCACCGCCGCGTTCCGGGACGCCGCCCAGCTCGTGGCCCTGCACCTACTGCGCCACCGGGCCGGCACCGACGCCGAGCACCGGCTGCGGGCCGACCTGGTTACCACGGTCCTGGAGGGCGGTGCCGGCGCGACCGACGCACTGGCCCGCCTGGGGCTGGTGCACGAGCCGACGGTGGTGCTCGCTCTGGGCGTGGTCCCGGACGGGCCCGAGGACGACACCCGACTCACCGCCGAACGGCAACGACTCACCTCGGCCTTCGCGGTACACCTCCACGCCGTGCAACCCCGCTCGGCCGTCGCGCTCCTGGGCGACGTCGCCTACGCCGTGCTGCCCGCGCCGGGCGATCCGAGCGCCGCGCGCGAGCGGGCCGTACAGATCGCCGACAACTTCCTGGAACGCACCGGCGATCGGGTCAAGGCGCTGGTCGGCGTCGGATCGATCGCGGAGGAGCCCACCGCGCTGCGCCGCTCGCGTAGAAACGCCGACCGTGCGCTGCGGGTGTTGTCAAGCGGTGAGGTGAAGCTGCGGGTCGCCTCGATCGCCGACGTGCACATCGACGCGCTGCTCCTGGAGATGCGCGACCTCGCCGCCGTCAACGGTGACGAACTGGTGGGCCCGCTGGCCCGATTGGTCGCCTACGACGCCAAGCACCAGTCGAACCTGGTCGAGACGCTGCGGGCGTGGTTGGACGCCTTCGGCGACGTGGCCTCCGCGTCGGCGAGCATGTTCGTGCACCCGAACACGTTCCGCTATCGCATGCGTCGCATGGCCAAGGTGGGCCGGGTCGACCTCCAGGACCCGGCGGCGCGGTTCGCGATGACGCTGCAACTGCGCTTGATGGGACCGCAGCCGGCCGGATCGCTCGGGGCCGACGTGGCGCGCTCCACGGGGGCGCGGTAACGAGTCGGCGGGGTCATCGGGCTCCGGTGAGGATGCGCCTCAGCACCTCGCGGAGTTCGGGGCCCGCGGGCGGGGCGGCGGCGCGCCAGGCGATGTGGCCGTCGGGGCGGATCAGGGCGGCGCCGCTCGCGGGCAGGGCGTACAACCGCCGGAAGGAGCCCGGGCGTTCCTCGCGCAGTCGGACGCCGTCGAGCGGGTGGACGGTGACGGGGATCCCGGCCGCCGCGGCGGCGTCGGCCTGTCGGTGCCAGGCGGGGGTGTCGGCGGCGGTGATCAGGGTGAAGTCCGGGCCGACGAGGTCGAGGGTGGAGGCGACTTCGGGCGAACCGGCGAGGCGGATGTGCGGGGCACGGTGTCCGGGGGCGCCGCTCGGGTGGTAGCCGGTGACGTCCAGGGGCGGCGGGACCGGGGTGTCGGGGTCGGGGGCGACGGCGGTGGAGCGGTAGGCGGCGGTGAGGAGGAGTTCGTCGTCGATGCGATAGCCGGTCCGGGAGCGGGCGTTGCCGTCGGATACGTCGATGACGTGGCGGGCGACCGGGCGGCGCTCCGCGTCGTAGCTGTCCAGGAGGGTCGGGTCGGCGCGGCCGGCCACGACGGCGGCGAGTTTCCAGGCGAGGTTGTCCGCGTCGCCGATCCCGGTGTTCATCCCGTGTCCGCCGGTGGGCGGGACCACGTGGGCCGCGTCGCCGGCCAGGAGCACGCGCCCGCCGCGGTAGCCGGCCGCCAGTCGGGCGTCCATCCGCCAGCACATGGTGTCGCGGATGGTCACGTCGAGGTCGGGGATGCCGGCGGCGGTGCGGACGAGGGCCGCGAGCCGGTGCGGGTCGTCGAGGTCTTCGCCCGCGCGCGGGTGCTCGGGATCGAAGGGGTACTGGTAGATCCAGTTGCGGTCGTTGTCCACGGCCATGAAGCCGCCGAGTGCGGGCGGGGTCAGGAAGTAGGCGGCACTGGCCCGGTCGGCCACGACGGCGCCGAGCGGCGCCTCGAAGCGGACGCTGAGGTAGTGGGCGAGGCCGGTGGGACCCTCCATGGCGATGCCCGCGCGGGGCCGGACCGTGCCGGCGGCCCCGTCGCAACCGACGAGCCACGCGGCGCGCACGGTATGCCGACGGCCGGTGTCGCGGTCTTCGAGGACGACATCGAGGCCGGCGCCGGCCCCGGTTTCGGGTGTGCGTGCGACTCCTGCCTCGGCTTCCGCCTCGGTGAAGGACAGCAGTCTCATGCCGAAGCGAACGCGGTCGGGTGCCGATTCACGCGCCCGGCGCAGCAGCACCGGTTCCAGCGCGTCCTGGGAGCAGATCACCCCGGGTGAGGGGGTGTGCTCATCCCCGGCGGACGTGTCGTGGGCGACGCCGGTGCGGACGAAGTCCGGATCGACCAGGTCCCGGCCCCGGTAGAAGAAGACCTGCGAAGCCGGGAGACCCGCGTCGCGCACCGCGTCCTCGAGCCCGCAGCGCCGCAGGATCTCCATCGAACGGGCCGCGACGCCACGGGCCTTGGGGTGGCGGGAGGGACCCGGGCGGGCTTCGACCAGCAGGTGGTCCACGCCGTACCGGGACAGCAGGATCGACAGGGTCAGGCCGATCGGCCCGCCGCCCACGATGAGCACGGGAGTCGTCGGTGGTGGTGCGTGCATGGCTCTCCTCGGGGGCGGATCGCGAGCGGTGGAGTGGACGATCATCGAAATCGTAACGCTCGGCAGATTGTTTAGACGTTACCATCGTCTGGTCGCGGGGAAGAACCCCGCGACGGAGCCGGTCGGAAAGGACGAAGCGCATGCCCGAGGACCTCGGTGCGGACAACCCCCGCGGCCTCTACTTCATCGCCGACCTGGCGAACGCCGTCCAGGACGACCCCGGGGTCGGCGCGCCGGCCCTCCGGGCCCTCCTGGCGCACCACGGCGGCCCGTCGTTCACGCTCGCCGAGGACGACGCCCGGCAACTGCGCGAGGCCGCCGCCCGGCTGATCCGCATCCTGGAGACCGACGACGAGGACCGGGCGGCCGAGGCGATCAACGCCCTCCTGGACGAACACCCCGCGCAGCCCTACCTGGTCCGTCTCCCCGGGCGCCCCTGGTCGATGCACGCGAAGGCGCCCCGGGGCGCCGACCCCGCCCACTGGCTCCTGGCCACCTGTGCCCTGGCCCTCGGACTGTGGCTCGGCGAGCGCGGCCGCTGCGCCTGGGGGCGGTGCGCCGCGCCCGACTGCGACCACTTCTTCATCGACACCGGTCGCCGAACCCCACAGCGCTACTGCACCCCCCGCTGCGCCACCCGGGTCCGGGTGGCCGCGCACCGGGGTCGGCGGGCGATTGACTAACCGGAACTGTGTTCCGTATATTAAACGGAACAACGCTCCGCTTCTCTTCAGGGGATTTGCCATGAGTACATCGACCCGAATCGGCGACCTCCTCGGCCCGCCCACCCCCGTGTTGTCCGTCCGACCGGTGGTGATTCCCGCGCCCGGTCGCGCCGTGGACCTCCAGGTGCGCGTCACCGCGCCCGTGACCGGGAGCGAGTTGCCGATCCTCCTGCTCTCGCACGGGCAGGGGCACTCGAACCACCTCTCCTCGCTGGACGGTTACGCGCCCCTCGTGGACTTCTGGGCGAGCCACGGCTTCGTGGTCGTCCAGCCCACCCACCTGAGTTCGACGACGCTGAAGCTCGCCCCCGACACCCCCGGGGCGCCGATGTACTGGCGATCGCGCGTCGAGGACATGACCGCCGTCCTCGACGCGCTCGACGTGATCGAGGCCGCCGTGCCACAACTCCTCGGGCGCCTGGACCCGAGCCGGGTCGCCGTCGCCGGACACTCGATGGGCGGCCACACCGCGAGCCTGCTGCTGGGCGCCCGGCTCACCGACCCGGACGACGGGAGCGAGGTGCGTATGGCCGACCCGCGGATCAAGGCGGGCGTACTGTTCGCCGCGCCCGGCCGAGGCGGCGACGCCCTCACGGCGCCCATGGCCGAGCACTTCCCCTTCCTCGCCACCCCGGACTTCTCCCGGATGACCACGCCCACCCTCGTGGTCGCCGGCGACAAGGACGCCTCCGCCCATCTGACGGTCGCCGGCCCGCAGTGGCACACCGACCCGTACTTCCTCGCTCCCGGCCCCAAGTCCCTGCTCACCCTGTTCGACGCCGAACACGGACTCGGCGGGATCTCCGGCTACGACGTCGCCGAAACCACGGACGAGAACCCCGAGCGGGTGACCGCGATCCAACACCTCACCGGGGCCTACCTGCGCGCCCGACTCCACCCCGACGACCCCGCATGGCAATCGGCCTGGCAATCCGCGTGCCACGCACTGACGTCCGACCCGCACCCCATGGGTCGTGTCGAATCCAAGTAGACATGTGCCGACGGTCCCCGGGAACTCGCTTCCCGGGGACCGTCGTCGCGTGATGTGGGGTCAGCAGGGCACGGGCAGGTCGAGGGTCACCGGGCGGGCGGGCCACTGGTAGGACTCCACCTCGAAGCTGCCGTGGATGATCGAGCCGCACTTGATCGCGCCGCCGACGCCGTAGACCTTGATCGTGGTGAAGTTGAAGACGTCGTTGCGGCTGACCGCGCCGAGGGACACGCCGGACACGTTGCCGGTCAGGCGCAGCGTCACCGGGAGCGGCTGGGGGTACGGGCCGCCCGGGGACGGGGGACCGGCGAGCCCGACCTGGCCGAAGAGCTGGACGTTCTCGCCGGTGACCTCCGCGCACACCTTGGTCGACAGGCCCGACTGCAGGCCGTAGGTACCGCAGGTGACCGACGTCGGCGTGGTCGGCTGCGTGTCGTCGGCGGACGCGACCGGCGCCGTGGCGAGGATGCTCAGACCGGCCACGCCTATCGCCGCCGCGGTGGTGATGACCTTCTTCATGGGAATACCTCCGTTTTATGACGCCCGGGACGGACGTACATCGCTGATGAGGTGTGACATTTCACATCTCACATGACATATACTCGCACAACCCTGAGCCACCGAGCGACATCGAGCAGTGACCGGGGACGTGATGTGCGTTACATCTGGTTGCTTGGCGATGACTTTCCGTCATGTGGCGGGCCGTATGGCCGAAAAATGGCCCCCGATCCCCGGGAAGGGTGGCGCGCCCGCGGAGCCGTCAACGAACTCGGTCCAGTGGTGTGAACTAAGTTCTACATAACGAACTTAGTTCTCATCAGGCTAGGATGTGCCCATGCCCTCCGACCAGCCGAGGCGGGACCGCGCCGCCCGCCACGCACCGCAGCCCGCTGGCCCCGCGCCGAGGCCCCCGCGCCGGGAGCCGATCACCCTCGAACGCATCACCGACGCCGCGTTGCACGTGGTCGCCACCGAGGGGTACGACTCGCTCACCGTGCGCAGGATCACCCACGTGCTCGGCACCGGGCCGTCCTCGCTGTACGCGCACATCGTCAACAAGGACGACATCGACGACCTGATCATCGGCCGCCTCTGCTCCCGGATCGTGCTGCCGGAGCCCGACCCGGCGACCTGGCGGGCCCAGACCCGCGACGTGTGCGGGCAGCTGCGCGACCAGTTCCTGATGTACCCGGGCATCTCGCGCGCCGCGCTCGCCATGGTCCCGACCAACCTGGAGACGTTGCGGGTGAACGAGGGGCTGCTCGCGATCCTGCTCGCGGGGGGCGTCGCACCGCGGACGGCCGCGTGGGCGATCGACAACCTCTCCCTCTACGTCTGCGCCTACGCGCTGGAGCGCTCGCTGCTCGGGCAGCGCCGGAAGCACCCGGACTTCGCGTGGGTGCTCAGTCGGGACGAACTGGTCGGCCGGTTCGAGGCACTTCCGGCCGACCGGTTTCCGCGGATCAGGCGGCATGCGGCCGAACTGACCTCGGGGGAGGGGCACGACCGGTTCGACTTCGCCCTCGGCTTGATCATCGACAACCTCGTCCCGGACGGTCCCGGACCGGCGGCCCCGACGGCCTCGTAGTCGGGTCCGGCCCGGCGGGTTCAGCGGCCGGTGGTGCCGTCGACGAGTTCGCGGAGGATGTCCGCGTGGCCGGCGTGGCGACCGGTTTCCTCGATCATGTGGGTGAGCGCCCAGCGCACGCTCGGCGCCGAGCCGGGGCGTCCCGGCCGGGGGAGCGGGGCGCCGAGGTCGGTGCAGGTGTCGAGGATCGTGTTCGCGCGGTCGACGGTCTCCCGGTAGCGGGCGACGACGTCGGCCACACCGTCCGCGGCGGCGGGGCGGAATGTCGCCTGCCAGTCGGTGACCTTCTCACCGAGGAACATCGCGCCCTCGACGGCGGTCAGATGGGTGAGCAGGCCGAGCAGGTTCGTACCCGAGGGCACCGCCGCGGTGCGCACCGCGGGTTCCGGGGCTCCGTCGACCTTCGCGGCGATCGAGGTGCGCAGGTAGTCGAGGAATCCGCGCAGGACGTCGACTTCGGTGTTCGCGGTGCGGGGCGGCGGGGTGTCGCGGCGGCGGGTGGGCACGGGGTTCTCCTGGTGCGTGGTGGGGGCTCGTGGTGCGGAGGGCTTGGTTCGGCCGGAGCGGTGTCACGCGGTGCGGCGGACGAGCAGAACGTGGTCGATCACCTCGGCGGTGCGGCCGTCGGGGCCGACCGCGATCCGATGCGGCATGTCCGCGCGTTCGACCCGCCACCGGGTGGGGGACAGGCGCAGCGGCGCCACGACCTCCCGGGGCGTCGGATACCGCACGTCCGGGTCCTGGTTCCACGACCACGGCGCCGTCGAACCGTGGTCGACGACCAGCAGTCGTCCGCCCGGGCGCAGCAGGTCGGCGGCGGAGCGCAGGACGGCGGTGCGGTCCTGGGCGTACGGGGTGTGGAAGTAGTGCGCGTTGACCAGGTCGAAGCGCAGGTCGGGCAGCGCGGCGCGGATGTCCTGCGGCGTGGCGGTGATGCGATCGCCCAGGCCGCGGGCGCGGGCCAACCGGGCGAGCCGGGAGGTGGCCACGGCCGAGACGTCCAGGGCGGTGACCCGCCAGCCGCGGTCCGCGAGCCACAGCGCGTCGCCGCCGCCACCGCAGCCGAGGTCCAGCGCGTCGCCCGGGGGCAGTGCGGTGACCGTCTCGACGAGGCGGGTGTTCGGCCGAGGGTCGGTGGGCGCGGGGCGCCCGGCGTAGACGGAGTCCCAGTAGCGGGCGGCGTCGTCCCCGGAGGGGTGCGCGTCGGTGGGGTGCGGTGTCGCGTCGTTCGGGTGCGGTGCGGCGTCGGAGTGTTCCATGGGGTTCCTTCCCCTCGGTGTCGGTGCGGCCAGTTTCGGCCGACGTACCACCGGGTGGCGCTTTTCCTTGCCGTTTCGGCAAGCTGGCCCCATGGACTCTGCACTGGAAGACGTGCTCGACGCGGTGGGACCGCGGCTGCGGGCGCTGCGGCAGGCGCGTGGCATCACCCTCGCCGATCTCTCCGCGACCACCGGGGTGTCCGAAAGCACCCTGTCCCGGCTGGAGAGCGGTCGGCGCCGGGCGACCCTCGAACTGCTGCTGCTCCTGTCGGACGCCTACGACGTCCCGCTGGACGATCTGGTGGGCGCCCCGCGCGCCGGCGATCCGCGGATCCATCTGAAGCCGATCCGGCGGTTCGGGATGACGTTCGTGCCGCTGTCCCGACGGCCGGGTGGCACACAGGCGTTCAAGATGATCATTCCGGCGCGGTCGGAACCGCTCGAACCGACGCTGCAGACCCACGAGGGGTTCGAGTGGCTGTACGTGCTCGGCGGCACGTTGCGTCTGGTGGTCGGCGAGCGGGACGTCTCGGTGCAGGCGGACAACGCCGTCGAGTTCGACACCTCGCTCCCCCACTGGCTGGGCAGCGCGGACGGCGGGGCGGTGGAGCTTCTGGTCCTGTTCGACCTGCAGGGCACGCGGGCGCACGTACACGGCGGCCGGGGCGCGCCTCGGGCACGGAGGTAGGTCGGAGCGTCAGTGCCTGCGGTGGCCGTTGTGGCGTCTGGCCAGCCATCGGGTGGTCAGCACGACCAGCAGGATGACGACGGCGATCAGCACGATCGCCGCGATGCGCAGGCGCAGCACCGATTCCGTCGACATTCCGCCCTCCTTCGGTGTGCGTGCGTACGACGGTCGTGTGCGGACTCGGCTACTTGCCGGGTCGCCGGGACCTGCTCCTGCTGCGCTTCCAGAGCAGGAGGGCGACTCCGGCCGCCGCGCCGAGCACGGGTGCGCCTCGCTTGGCGCGACGCCCGGAGGTGGCGCCGTGATCGGCCGCGCGGTCCTTGACGGCGTCTGGGGTCGGGGTCACGATGCGGGCCTTGGTTCCGGCGCGGGGTTCGTGGCGGGTGCCCATGGTTGTCGTCTCGCTTCCTGCGGTTCGGGCGTGACTGCCTGTATGTCCTGTGCGTCTTCCTGTCGGGCGGCTACCCGGGTCGTGGTCGATGACACGTCCGTGTGGGTGCGCGCGTTGGTGTGCGCGTTCACTCGGGTGGTGGAGTCGCGGTGGTGATGTGGTCGGCCAGGTCCTTGTCCAGGTCGACGCGAACCAGTGCGGCGGCGAGTCGGGCCAGGTCGTCGGCGGCCACCAGGGCGGCGAGGGCCTTCGCGGTGGTGGGCAGGTCGAGCCGGGCGGCGCCGTGCAGGGCCCGATCGTCCAGGGTCGGGCGCAGGAACGGCCAGACGGCCTGCGCCTCCCGGCAGAACATCCCCGCGCCGGTCGGCCCGATGCCGGGGAATTCGCAGAGCAGTTCCCGGATCCGTTCGGGCCGTTCGTCGGCGTCGCGGGCGAGCCGGCGCAGGTCTCCGCCGTAGCGACGGTGGATCAGGTCGGCGCAGTCCCCCAGCCGGGTCGCGGTGCCCTCGTCGTAGCGGACGTAGTGGGCGCGGCCGAGCGCGTCGACGCGTTGTTGCCAGGTGAGTTCGGCCAGGCCGGTGGGTGTGCCGCCGCCGGCCGCGAAGAGTTCTCGGGCGGCGGCGACGGCGATCGAGGCCTTGATCCGGGTGGCGCCGAGATTGCTCAGGACCAGCAGTCGCCACAGCGGCGCCGGCTTGTCCGCGAGCCGCACGTCGGCTTCCTCGGCGTAGGTCGTGCCGGCTTCGGCGAGCAGGGTCCGCACGGTGGCACGGTGTCGCGCATGGGCCTTCGGCTTGTCGGTCACGGGTGCCCTCCGGGCGAGGATGCGGTCGGTCTCTCCTGGCGGGAGCGGGTACCCGGATGGCCCCATCACAACCTTGTGCGCCGGGGGCCCGCGAGTGCTGCCTTCCGGTGCGGTCGGCCGCATGGGTGACGGCGCCGTCGGAAGCGGTGCGGGGATGGGGTGCGAGGTGACGTGTTGTACGAACGGGCGCTGATGGTAGGCGAGTTCATCGCTTCCAATGGTCTTTCGGTCGGATGTGCCGGCGACCCGTGCATTGATCGGCCGAACCGGGGCAGCCGGACGGACACCGTTCGATGTCCGGGGGTCGCCCCCACGGATCCGGGCGTGGCCTTCGTGCGATTGCGCGGAGGAGCCCGGGGTAACGGCGTGGAGTCGAGCGAGCGAGATGAGGAACGATGTCGGAATTCCTGAGTGACGTGGAGACCCTGCGGGCCAAGGCTCGGCAGCAGATGGACAAGGGCCCGGTGACCGCCGCGTACGGGGCGGACCTGGAGCGGGTGGTGGAGGTGCTCAATACCGCCCTGGCCACCGAGATCGTGTGCGTGCTGCGCTATCGCCAACACCACTTCGCGGCGAAGGGTGTGCACGGGGAGACGGTCGCGGAGGAGTTCCTGGTCCACTCGAACGAGGAGCAGGAGCACGCGGACAAGCTCGCCGCGCGGATCACGCAGCTGGGTGGTGTACCGGACTTCGACCCGTCCACGGCCGTCGGGCGCGCCCATTCGCAGTACACGACGTCGTCGGATCTGACCGAGATGATTCGGGAGAACCTGGTCGCCGAGCGCATCGCGATCCAGGCGTACACGGAGATCATCGGCTGGCTCGGCGACGGGGATCCGACCACGCGGCGGGTGATCGAGGACATTCTCTCGGTCGAGGAGGAGCACGCCGACGACATGCTGGGGTTCCTGGAGAAGAGTTCCTGAGCGTACGCCGGGAACGCGCGGGACCGGGGCGGCGGTTGCGCCCCGGT
>NZ_JBHTVA010000090.1:0-38238 GCF_042793325.1 Embleya sp. NPDC056575 | reverse complement strand
CCGACCCCACCGTCCTCCAGACCACCGTCTGGCTCCTCTACCTCATCCCCGTCATGGCACTGTTCTTCCTGCTCCCCAAGGGCGGCCCGAAGAAGGCTCCGTCGGCGGCGCCTCGGGAGACGACGGCCGCCGCCTGATTCGGGGACGGCGCGGCGGGACGGGACGGGACGGGCGAGGGGCCCGATCCGAAGCGGTGCTTCGGGTCGGGCCCCTCGGTGTCCGTGGCCTCCGGTCCGTGGGCCGCGGGGCCGCCGGGTCGCTCAGGCGAACAGTGCCTTGCCCCAGTAGTCGTCCGCGCCGCGCACGCCGCCCGGACACGCGAACAGGGCCGAGCCCACGTGCTGGATGTACTCGTTCATCGCGTCGTTCGACGCCAGCCGCTGCTGGACCGGGATGAAGCCCTTGCGCGGGTCGCGCTGGTAGGCCAGGAAGAACAGGCCCGCCTCCAGCCGGCCGAGGCCGTCCGAGCCGTCCACGAACGAGTAGCCGCGACGCAGGATGGTCGCGCCGTTGTTGGTGTCCGGGTGCGACAGCCGCACATGCGACTTCTCCGGCAGCGCCTTGAGCGGCACCACGTCGTGTTCGCCGGTCGCGCCCTGCGGCGCGCCCACACCCTTGTTGCGGCCGATCACGTCCTCCTGCTCCTGCAGCGAGGTGCGATCCCAGGTCTCGATGTGCATCCGGATCCGGCGCGCGACCAGGTAGGAGCCACCGGTCATCCACGCCGGGCCCTCACCGGCCGGCACCCACACGTGCTCACGCAGCCGATCGGTCTCGGTGCCGGCGATGTTGCGCGTGCCGTCCTTGAAGCCGAACAGGTTGCGCGGGGTCATCGCCTCGGGCGTGGTCGAGGACGTCTTGCCGAAGCCCAGCTGTGACCAGCGCACCGAGACCACGCCGAAGCCGATCCGGGCCAGGTTGCGGATCGCGTGCACCGCGACCTGGGGGTCGTCGGAGCAGGCCTGGACGGCAATGTCGCCGCCGGAGCGCTGCGGATCGAGCTTGTCTCCGGGGAACGCGGGCAGTTCGGCCAGCGCCTCCGGCTTCTTCGCGGCGATCCCGAAGCGGTCCCGGCCGTCCTTGGTGAACAGCGTGGGGCCGAATCCGATGGTGAGCGTGAGGTTGTTCGGCGGCAGCCCGACCGCCTCGCCCGTGTCGTCGGGCGGCGACTCGGGCACACCGCTGTCGGCGCCGGTCCCGATCTGCTTGCCCGCGGTCATCGCGGCCGCGGCGGCGGTCCACTGCTGGAGCATGCGCACCAGCTTGGCGCGGTCGTCGGTGATCACGTCGAACACGCAAAAGTGCAGCCGGTCCTGGACCGGGGTGGCGATGCCGGCCTGGTTCACGCCGTGGAAGTCCACCGCGCCCGGGGTCGGCGTGGACGACTTGTCCTCGCTCCCGGTGACCGCGGTGGCCACCCCGCCCGCCGCGGCGGCGCCGACCACGAGCGCGCCACCGGTCCAGCCCAGCAGCGCCCGCCGACTGAATCCATCGCCCGACGGCGGTTCGACCGCCTCGGCGACACGTTCGGTCTCGGTCATGGGCCCTCCCTAGGCTCGTGCGGTGCGGTCGGCTCGTGGGGTTCGGTCGGCTCGGCCTGCTCGGTCGGCTCGGTCTGTTCGTGCTTCGCGGCGGCGGGCGACGTCACTGGGCGACGACGCCGGCAAGCTTCGACAGCGGCTCACCGAGCGCGTTGACCGCGTCCGAGAGCTCCTTGCGCTTGGCCTCGTCGACGGTGTCGTAGGAGACGTAGCCCTCGCCCTGCTTGTACTTGAACAGCAGGCCCTGGATCTTGGCGAACTCGGCGTCGAGGGTGCCGGTCAGCGTCGCGTCCTTCTCCGCCACGTACGGCTTGAGCAATTCGAAGGCCTTCTTCGCGCCGTCCACGTTGCCCGCGAAGTCCCACAGGTCGGTGTGGCTGAACGCCTCCTCCTCGCCGGTGACCTTGCCGGTGGCCACCTCGTCGAGCAGGCCCTTGGCGCCGTTGGCGATCGAGGTCGGGGTGATGTCGACGGTGCCGACCTTGGACTGGAGCGTGTTCAGGTCGGCCATCAGGCGGTCGGCGTAGCCCTTCTCGACATCGGTGATCTGCCCGGTGGTCCACAGCGCCTTCTCGATCCGGTGCCAGCCGGACCACTCCTGACCGGGCTCCAGGTCCGCCTCGCGCGCGTCCATCTGCGGGTCGAGGTCGCCGAAGCTCTCCGCGACCGGCTCGATGGTCTCCCAGCCCAGGCGCGACTTGGGGTAGAGCTCCTTGGCCTTGGCCACGTCGCCGGCCTTGACCGCCTTCACGAACTCGGTCGCGATCGGCATCATCTGCGCGACCGTGTCGTTGGTGAAGGTTCGGTAGTGCGCCACGGCCTGGGCGAGCCTGGGGTCGATCGGCTTCTCGACGGGGGTACCGGCGACGGTGACCTTCTGCCGGATGCCGTCGCCCTTCATGCCGGGCTTGCAGGCGACCTCGTAGGCGCCGGCCTTGATCTCGAAGTTCAGCGTGGCCGAGGTGCCGGGGCCGATGTTCTCCCGCTCGGTGACGATCCGGTCGCCCTGCGCGTACACGTAGAGCTCGGTGACCTGGCTGCCCTTGTTGGTCACCTTGATGCTGTTCTTGCCCGCGGGCCAGTCCTTCTTGGCGACGTCGCACGACTTGTCCTTGGCGGTCACCTTGACCGCGTCGCCGGAGGAGTCGTCGCTGTTGCACGCGGTCAACGCGAGCGGCAAGGCCAGCAACAACCCGGCACCCAGCGCGCGGGTGGCGGTGCGGCGACGACGGACGACAGACATGAACTCTCCCGGGGACGAGACAGGCGGAAGACGGGTCGAAGCCCGGCAGACGAGCAAAAACAGGACGTACGGGATGCGCGGGACACGCGGAAGGGTGCGGCAGGGCTGTGCAAAACGGACGAAAAGCAATTATTAGGCAAGGCTAACCAAGCCTAGGCTTGGCTTATTTTGTCAGCCGAATGACCCCATACAGTCAAGGCGAAGTAAAGGCCCGGCGTGGCGAACGTGGATCACATCACGTCCCGCTCGGAACCTTGGGCGCGGCAAAAGGTGGCAAGCCCGATATATACGTAGGGTCGTGCCAAGTCCGTTCAACCTGGAGCACTCGTGACCACCTCGGAGGACCTCCTCTCCGCCGCATCGTCCGGGGCTCGCTCCGCCACCGCGACCGCCGCCTCGACCGTCGCCGACCCCGACGTCGCGACCGTGTCGGGATCCGTACCCGCACCCGCGACGGGCGCTCGAACGTCCGCCTCGCCCTCGCCCCGACGGGCCGCGCCCAAGGAGTCGGGCGCTGATCCCGCTGGTGGGCATCGCCGTGGTCGGCCTGTTCTTCCTGGACCGGGGCAGCGTGCCGGAGTTCGATCCGAGCGGCGGCTCGCCCCTGGCCGGGGTCACCGGCGCGGCCACGCTCACCCCGTGGGCGTTCATCGGCATGGAGTCCGCCACCGTCCCGGCGGACAACGTGCGCGACCCGCGCCGGACCATCCCGCCCCTTCGCGCGCCTGGACGCGGGCGGCACCCCGGCCTTCGGCCTGATCGCCTCGAATGTGCTGGTCACCGTCCTGATCCTGACCACCGCCGGCGGCGGCCCGGGGGATCGGTTCGAGCGGATCATCCTGATCGCCACGTCCATCTCGCTCGTCCCCTACGGCCTGACCGCGATCGCGCTGCTGCGACTGCTGCGCACCGACCGGGCCGCGTTCGACACCTCCGCACTGGTCGGGTACGGGGTGATCGCGGTGCTCGCCGCGGCGTACTCGATCCGGGCGGTGGTCGGGTCCGGCTTGACGGCGATCCGGCAGGGCGCGGTACTGCTCGCGGCCGGTGGTCCGGTGTACCTGTGGCTGACCCGTCGGCGACCGCGGTCGGGACGCGCCGACGGGCCGATGGGGACCGAGGGCTAGGCCACGTGGTTACCCATGAGTAGCATGGGGCCCGTACCCATCGGTGGAGGAGTGTGCGCTCGTGCCTCGTAACGTCCGGGACGTCGTCTTCGTAGACGGCGTCCGTACCCCCTTCGGCAAGGCCGGCCCCAAGGGCATCTACCACGAGACGCGAGCCGACGACCTCGTCATCGCGTGTATCCGTGAGCTGATGCGCCGCAACCCGTCGCTGCCGCCGGCGCGCGTGGACGAGGTCGCGATCGCGGCCACCACGCAGATCGGCGACCAGGGCCTGACCATCGGCCGCACCGCGGCGCTGCTGGCCGGGCTGCCTCGCGAGGTGCCCGGCTACGCGATCGACCGCATGTGCGCGGGCGCGATGACCGCGGTCACCACGGCCGCCGGCGGCATCGCCTTCGGCGCCTACGACGTGGTGGTCGCCGGCGGTGTCGAGCACATGGGCCGACACCCCATGGGCGAGGGCGCCGACCCGAACCCGCGGATCATCTCCGAGCAGTTGGTGGACCCCTCCGCGCTGGTCATGGGCAACACCGCGGAGAACATCCACGACCGCTTCCCGCAGCTCACCAAGGAGCGCGCGGACCGGTTCGCCGTGGGCAGCCAGGAGAAGGCCGCCAAGGCGTACGCCGACAACCTGATCCAGCCCGACCTGGTGCCGGTCGCGGCCCGCTCGGTGGAGCAGGGCTGGGGCCTGGCCACGGCGGACGAGCCGATGCGCCCGGGCACCACCCTCGAGGGCCTGGCCGCGCTCAAGACCCCGTTCCGCCCGCACGGCCGGGTCACCGCGGGCAACGCGGCCGGCCTCAACGACGGCGCGACCGCGTGTCTGCTCGCCGCCGAGGACACCGCGCGCGAGCTGGGCCTGCCGATCAAGATGCGCCTGGTGCAGTTCGCGTTCGCCGGCGTCGAGCCCGAGGTGATGGGCATCGGCCCCGTCCCGGCCACCGAGAAGGCGCTGGAGCGCGCCGGGCTGAGCATCGACGACATCGGCCTGTTCGAGCTGAACGAGGCTTTCGCGGTCCAGGTGTTGTCCTTCCTGGACCACTACAAGATCGCCGACGACGACCCGCGCGTGAACAAGTACGGCGGCGCGATCGCCTTCGGCCACCCGCTCGCCTCCTCCGGCGTACGGCTGATGACCCAGCTCGCGCGCCAGTTCGAGGCGCACCCCGAGGTCCGCTACGGCCTGACCTCGATGTGCATCGGGCTCGGCATGGGCGGGACCGTCATCTGGGAGAACCCGAACTGGACCGGGGCCGACGCGGACACCACGACCGCCGGCGCGAACTCCGAGGGGAACGACAAGTGAGCGACCTGACGCGACTGGCCGCCGAGGTCTTCCCGGACGAGCTGGTCTCGCACTTCCCGGTGCGGGTACTCGACCTCCCGAACGGCGCCGGAAAGTTCGCGCTGATCACCATCGACAACGGCTTCGACCACACCAAGCCGAACACCTTCGGCCCGGCGGGCCTGGCCGAGCTCGGCACCGCGATCGACACGATCGAGGCGTTGGCCGCGGCGGGCGACATCGTCGCGGCCGGGGTGACCGGCAAGCCGTTCATCTTCGCGGTCGGCGCCGACCTCAAGGGCGTCGAGAAGGTCACCGACCGCGAGCACGCGCACGCCATCGGCAAGGCCGGCCACGACACGTTCAAGCGGTTGACCGCGCTGTCCGTGCCCACCTTCGCGTTCTACAACGGCGCGGCGATGGGCGGCGGCGTCGAGATCGGCCTGGCCTGCACGTACCGCACCATCTCCACCGCGGTGCCCGCCTTCTCGCTGCCCGAGTGTTTCCTGGGCCTGGTCCCCGGCTGGGGCGGCTGTGTGCTGCTGCCGAACCTGATCGGTGCGGACAACGCGGTCACGGTGATCATCGAGAACGCGCTGAACCAGAACCGTCAGCTCAACGGCCCCAAGGCCTTCAAGCTCGGGATCGCGGACGCGCTGGTGGACTCGGCCGACTTCCTGGCCCAGTCGCTGGTGTGGGCCGGCAAGGTCGTCTCCGGCGAGATCGTGGTCGAGCGCCCGGAGATCGACCGCGGCGCCGGCTGGGACGCGGCCGTCGCGCGGGGTCGGGCGATCGCCGACTCCAAGGTGCACGGCGCCTCCCCCGCGCCGTACCGCGCGCTGGAGATCATCGACGCGGCCCGCGACGGTGACGTGCAGGCCGGCTTCGACGCCGAGGACGACGCGCTCGCCGACCTGATCATGGGCGACGAGCTGCGCGCCGGGCTGTACTCGTTCAACCTGGTGCAAAAGCGCGCCAAGCGACCGGTGGGTGCCCCCGACCGGGGGCTCGCCCGCCCGGTCACCAAGGTCGGCGTGGTCGGCGCCGGACTGATGGCCTCCCAGCTCGCGCTGCTGTTCGCGCGCCGCCTGCGGGTGCCGGTCGTGCTGACCGACATCGACCAGGAGCGGGTGGACAAGGGCGTCGGCTACGTGCACGACGAGGTCGACAAGCTGCTGCTGCGAAAGCGCGTCTCGCCGGACGCCGCGAACCGGCTCAAGGCGCTGGTGACCGGCTCGCTGACGAAGGACGCGTTCGCCGACGCCGACTTCGTGATCGAGGCCGTGTTCGAGGAGATGGCGGTCAAGCAGCAGGTGTTCGCCGAGGTGGAGGCGGTGGTCTCGCCGACCTGCGTCCTGGCCACGAACACCTCGTCGTTGTCGATCACCGAGATGGCCTCGAAGCTGGCCCACCCCGAGCGGGTCGTCGGCTTCCACTTCTTCAACCCGGTCGCGGTCCTGCCGCTGCTGGAGATCGTGCGCGCGGAGCAGACCGACGACGGGGCGCTCGCCACCGCGTTCGCCGTCTCCAAGCAGTTGAAGAAGACCTCGGTCCTGGTCAAGGACGCCCCGGCGTTCGTGGTCAACCGTGTGCTGACCCGCTTCCTGGGCGAGGTGCTGGCCGCGGTGGACGAGGGCACCCCGATCGAGGTCGCCGACAACGCGCTGGCCCCGCTGGGCCTGCCGATGTCGCCGATGGTGCTGCTCGAACTGGTCGGCCCGGCGATCGCGGCCCACGTGGGCGGCACCCTGCACGACGCCTTCCCGGACCGGTTCGGCGTATCGGCGAACCTGGAGCGGGTGGTCAAGGCGGGCAAGCGCTCGTTCCTGACCTGGGCCTCGGGCGCGCAGGAGGTCGACCCGGAGGTGGTCGCGCTCCTGGAGGTGGGCGACTCGCCGTCCACGGAAGAGCAGGTCCGCGACCGCGCGCTGGCGGCCCTGGCCGACGAGATCGACCGCATGCTCCAGGAGGGCGTCGTCGCCGCCCCGCAGGACATCGACCTGTGCATGATCACCGGCGCCGGCTGGCCCTTCCACCTGGGCGGCATCACCCCGTACCTGGACCGCGCGGGCGTCACCGAGAAAACCCTCGGCAAACGCTTCCTGCCGGCGGGCACGGCTTCGGTTCCGCAGTAGCCTCGGTTCCGCGATAGCGGTAGTCGAGAACATCCGACGGGCGGCCCGATGAATGGGCCGCCCGTCGGCGTTCGTGTCCGACGGGATCAGAACGTGGCCTCGGAGTCGGCCTTCTGGAAGTACCACAGGTTCTGAATACGCCGGAACGTATACGTATAGCGGACGTGCGCCTGGCCGCCGGCGGCACGATTCACGGAATCCGCCAACGGCCGACCGTTCACGCTCACGTGATCCGAATCGAACCTGGCCCGGTTGTCGCGGAGTTCGAGCTTGGCGATGTCCACCGAGATCAGCGTCTCGGCATCCGGATTCATCGATCTCCACAAATTCGTGGCCGCCATGCCACAACCACCGAAGGGTGGAGTCGCGACGTTCCCCGCCTTGACGTTGGGACACGCGGCCTCGAAGTCGTTGCGCCACGTCGCGGTGAACCAGGTGAGGGCCGCGCTCTTCGCCTCCGAAACCACCGCAGGATCGGGTGGCCGCTCGGGCGACCCGCCGCACCCGGCGACCAGAACGATGCCCGCGGCTACACCCGACACACAACGCCGAACACCGCTCATCACGGATCGGCGGGCTGCTTGGGCGGGGTGACGACCTCGCGCAGGTCCACGGGTATCCGGTCCGGGAGGCTCTTCGGAGCCAGATCGACCTCGTACCGATGCGGATCCACCTGCCGCCCGCCATCCCATTCCAGATCCCGCGTCTTTCCGGTGAACGGGGCCGCGGCGACTCCGGGGTCGACCAACGGCAGTTGGGGGTCGTACATCCTGTCTTGCGCGTGACTCACCGCCCCACGGTTCGGGAGGTATTGGATGGCCTCGAAGTTCGGGTAGTCGTCGCCCTTGAGCGAGATATGCGGAGGACTGCCCGGCGGACCGTTGAATTCCAGCCCGACCTTTTCGTTCACCGCGAAATACGGGAGTAGTGCGTTGAGGCCGGTGATGTCCGCGCTGAACCCCGTACCCGCGTTGTTCGGACGGAGCCTGATGTCGTTGGCTCCGCCGGATTTCACCTCGTGCGCATCGATCTTCCCCTGGTCGACGACCAGACCGGTGGTGGTGGACGGCGCCACGTCGAATACCACACGACCGGTGTCGGAATCCCACGCCAGGGTCATCCGGGAGGGAGCCCCGGGCGTCGTATCGAAGCCGCGGGCGTCCCCCTCCAGCAGGCTGAACGCCGCCTGATCGCCGGGGATGAAAAAGCGCAGCACCGTGATCCCGTTGCCCGGTACAACGGGCCCCGAGAGTTCGACCCGTGAGTGGCCGGGCTGCGGCGGACCATCGCTGAAGTAGACGTCGCCCGCCATCTTGTAGTCCCAGTTGGGGTCGCCCATGAACGCCGGCGCCCCGGGGATCGCGCCCGGGTAAACCACCGTCGGATGGGGATAAATGTGGCCGCCGCGCCACTCGTCGCCGGTGAGTGCCTTGATCGCGCGCTTGATCTCGCCGGCGGAGGATTTCGCGGATTCGTCGTGCATGTGTTTCACGTTCCGGCCCGCCCGGAGGATGCCGTCCAGTTCGTTGCCCGCGGCCTCCAACTCGGCCTTGGCGGCAAGATTTCGCTGTACCCGATCCGGGTGACCCGTGGCGTCCCCGCCCGTCATGCCGATCGACAGCGAATCCAGGTGCAGATCCGGGGAGTTCTTCGCCCGATGTAATCGATCCCGCGCCTGCCGGGCCTGCTGCTCCAGGGATTGTCCGTTGCGCTGATACTCGGCCAACAGCGCGGACCATCCGCTCAACGCGGCCTGCACGCCGAACAGACAACCCTTCGTCACGCCGGCGTTTGCCGCCATCCGGCGGACGACCGTGTAGAACTCGGTGGCGCTGCGTCCGCGCCACCCGGCGGGGTCCTTCAGGACCGAGTCCAGTTCCTGTTCCACCTGCCCCAGGCGGTTGACCGCGTCGCGCACCTGACCGAGCAGCCCGTCCACGGCCGGCACGATGCCCGGTGCGGGATCGAAGCCGAGCCCCGGGAAGTCCTTCGCGTCCGACATCAGCCCATCACCTGCTCGATGCGGCTCTTGGCCGGAGCGGCGGGGGCGGCGGGGGCGGCAGGCGCGGTCGGGGCGGTCGCGTCGGCGGGCGCGGCGGGGACGGTCGTCGTCGTAGCCGGCACAGCGGGCACGCCCGGCACGCCGGAGGCGCCCGGCGCGGTGAAGGACGCGCCGACGGCGGTCTCGGTCGCTCCGTAGCTCGCCTTCGCCGCGGCCACCCCCTGACGCATGTGGTCCACGCCCTGCGTAAAGCCGCGGATACGTTCGTCCCACTTCTCGTGGAACTCCGAGCACGCCTTGTCGAGATCCTTGTGCCCCATACGTTTGGGACCGATCTCCTCCAGGGCGTCCAGCGTGGTCCTGGAGACGGACGCGGCCTCGGCCAATCGGCCGGACACGCCTTCGAGCCAGGCGAGATCGATGACGAAATCGGTCATGGTGCCCACCCCCGTGAGGCCGCCGGCGATCGGCCCACGCTTCGGAGATGGGCCTCGACGCCGATCGGGTCACGTTAAGCGAGCGCGCGAACACCGTCAAGGAATCGGTTGGCCGGGGGTTCGGGGGGTCCGCGGTCGCCGGCCCGCACCGTCCCCGGCTCGGGCGGCGGCGCGTCGGCAGCGGCCACAATGGTGATCATGAGTGATGTGATGCGTGGGGCCTCGGTGCGCGACCTGGAGCGGTTGCGGGAGATCGAGGTCGCGGCCGGGGTGCGCTTCCTGGATGTGGGGATGCCGGAGATCGCGGCGGACGAGCCGTTGTCCGTCGAGGAGTTGGACGCGTATCGCACCGGCGGACGCTGCCTGGTGGTCGGCGAGCCGGCGCTGGCCTACGTGATCTGGGACCTCGTGGACGGCGCCGCGCACATCGAGCAGGTCTCGGTACATCCCGAGGGCGCGCGGCGCGGACTGGGCCGGGCGATGATCGATCGCGTGCAGGCGGACACCGGGCTGGCGTTGACGTTGACCACGTTCCGGGATGTGGCCTGGAATGCCCCGTACTACGCGCGGATCGGGTTCCGCACGCTCGACCCGGCCGAAGTGACGCCGGGTTTGGCGGCGATCCGGGTACACGAGGCGGCGCTCGGACTCGATCGTTGGCCCCGGGTGTGCATGCGCCGGCCGATCTCGGATCAGCACTGATCCGCGAATCCCCTGCCATTTCCGACAGTTGGTCCGCTAACTTCTGCGCATGAAGGATGCGCCGGATGCGACGGGCGAGTCGGCCGAGGCCGACGACGAAGCAGACAGAGCGAGTGAGTCGGCCGACGCCGACGAGGCGGACAGAACGAACGATTCGGCCGAGGGGGCCGAGGGGGCCGAGGCTCACTTCGAGCCGGCCCCGACACCGGCGCGCAAGCCGTGGTCGCGCCGGCGCAAGGCGGCCGTCGCCCTGGTCGGTCTGCTGACCCTGTCGTTGCTGGTGGTCGGCGGGTGTACGGCCTGGCTGCTCTACTCGCTGAACTCCAACATCAAGCGCATCGACGGCGTGTTCGACCGGTCGGGCATCCCCGCCGCGGGACCGCGTCCGCCGGCCGATCCCGCCGCCGACCGGGCACTGAACATCCTGCTCGTGGGCATGGACGCGGCGGCCGCCGGCACCGATCCAGAGGCGCTGCAGGGGCGGCGCAGCGACACCATGATGATCCTGCACCTGCCCGCGGGCCGGGCGTCCATCTCGGCGATCTCACTGCCGCGCGACGCGTGGGTGTCCATCCCGGGACACGGCGAGGCCAAGCTGAACGCGGCCTTCTCGTGGGGCGGGCCGGCACTGCTGGTGGCCACGATCGAGAATCTGACCGGAGTGCGGATCGACCACTACGCGGCGGTGGACTTCGGCGGCTTCAAGGGCATGGTCGACGCGCTCGGCGGCGTGTCGGTGGACGCCGACCAGGGCCGGACCAGGCTGGACGGCACCAAGGCGCTGGAGTTCGTCCGGCAGCGCTACGGGTTGCAGCGCGGCGACCTCGACCGGGTGGCACACCAGCAGCAACTCCTGGGCGCGATCGCGAAGCAGATCACCGCGGAGGGGGTGCTCGGCAGTCCGCTGCGCACCGAGAACCTGTTGCAGTCGCTGACCAGGTCGCTGACCGTCGACGACAATCTGAACTTCAGGGCGCTGCTCGACCTGGCCACCGACCTCAAGGGCATCGACGAGTCCGACCTGGCCTTTCGCACGGCGCCCGTGGCCGGCTTCGCGGAGCGTGGTGGCGGGCAGAGCGTGGTCCTGCTCGACGACAAACGTTGCCGGGAGTTGTTCGCGGCCGTCCGCGCCGACATCCCGTGGCCGGAGCCCGCTCCCGGCGAACTCTGGCGACCGTGAACGCTCAGCGCAGACGGCGCAGGGCGCGGCGGGCGGCGCCGGCGACCGCGGGGTCGGGGTGGGTGGTCTCGGCGAACCGCAGGACGTCCTCCGCGCAGGGGTGGCCCATCGTCGCCAGCTCGCCGAAGACCACGTCGGCACCCGGGCCCTGACTGCCCGTCACCTCCGTGAGCAGGCCCAGCACCGCCGCCTCGTGTCGGCCGAGCAGCGCCGCGGCGGCGTTGTCGGCGGTCAGCCAGGCGAGCGTGCGCAGCGTCGCGGGCGGTACGTCGCGGTCGTGGGTCAGTCGCCAGTTCCACACGTGCGGGGCCAGCGTGGGGTCGGCGCCGGCGTCGGCGAGGGCCTGTTCGACGGCGGCCTCGGGCAGATCGGCGTCACCCACGTGGGCGAAGAGCATCAGCCGCTCGGTCGGGCCGGCGGCGCCCGCGACCGCACACAGCTCGGACAGCGCGGCGTCGATCGGGCGGCAGCCGATCCAGCTCGCGAACGTACGCGTGGCGATCGGTCGTGGCCACGCCCCCATCGCGCCGAGCAGGCGGGCGCCCGAGGCGGCGGTGTAGTCGTCGACGGTGGCGACCGGCAGGCCCTGCTCGCGAAACATCCGGTGCACGAGGGTGCCGCCCAGGCCGGTGAGGGTGATGCCCTCGGCGGTACGCCGAACGATGCCGAGCGCGGCCAGGCGATCGGCGAGCAGGATCACCCCCGCCCGCACCCGGGCCAACACCTCCCCGGACCACTCGCCGGAGAAGGCGGACACCTCCGGCACGGGCGAGTGCGGGTGCAGGTGCGGGGGTGACGCCGGCGGGGAGCCGGGCGCGGTCGCAGGCGCCGGCGGATGCGCGGGTGACGGGGACGCGGTCGCGGGCACAGTCGCCGGCGGATGCGGAGGCGACCCGGTCGCAGGCGCAGAGCCCGACAGCGGCGGATGCGGGGGCAACCCGGTCTCGGGCGCACACCCCGACACCGGCGGATGCGAAGGCGCCCCGGTCGCAGGCGCAGACCCGGACACCGTCGGCTGCGGCGGCGAGTGCGAGTGCGACGGTGGGGTCGGCGCGGTGCCGGGGCCATCCGTCCCGCACAGGCGACCCATCTCGCGGACCAGGTCGGGTGCGTCCAGGATCCGTCCCAGCGCGAACGCCTCGTCGTCGGCGGGCGGCTCGGGCGGCAACATCCGCACCACGTGGTCGAGGTCGCGGCGCACCGCGAGGCCGACGAAGAGCGACACCGGGAGCGGCCCGCCGAGTTGTACCAGCCCGGTGAACAGCGAAGCGGCCAGCCCCTCGGGGACGTCCCAACGCTCGTCGTGCGCCTCCCCGAACGTCGCGTTGTCCTCGGCGACCACCACCATCGCGCGCGCGGCGAGCGCAATCAGCTCCCCGTCGTCCCCCTCACGCCACACCCGCAGGCCGTCGGCCACCCGCACCGCACCGTCGTTCGGCACCAGCAGCCCGGTACCGATCGCGAGCGTCCACCGCCGGTGCAGCGCATGCTCGTCCCGGGCGGTACGGGGCGGCCCCTCGGCCCGCGACGGCTGCCGGGGGATGCCGAGTTCGGCCATGACGCATTCGGCGACCGCGGTCGCCAGTACCCCCTCGTGGGTGATCGGCAACGGCCCGTGCCGCTCGACGTACTCCGCGAGCGCCGCCGCCTGCGCCATCAGCGGCGACATCCGCGCGGCCAACGCGCACTCGGATCGGGGCGGCACGTACAGCGGCGGCAGCGCGGGTTCGTCGCATCCGCCCGGACCGGTGAGCGGGGCGGGCACACCCAGTTCCAGGAAGCGGGTGCGCAGCCCGTACATCCCCAGCGGCGTCAGCCGCACCGCCATGAACGGCGCCCCACCACCCACAAGCTCACGAATCTCGAGCACGCCGAACGCCCGCAGGTCGTCCATCTGATGCGCCAACGACAAACCGGTGAACAGCGCCGGGTCGGCGACCGAGGGCGACCGGGGCCGCCCGTCGGGCGTGTACGAGAGCAATTCGAACAGCCCACCCATCGGCACCCACCGACCCGCGTGGTCGTACAACTCCCGCAACAACTCACGGATCACATCACCGCCGCGCAGCACATACGCGGCCCGCCGCACCTCGGGTCGCCCGGTGGCCTCGCCGACCGCGACACCCTCCCACAGGCTCGACCACACCCGCAGGACGTCGCCGGGTCGCCCGACCGCCAGCGCCCGGGCAAGCTCGCCGGCGGTCGCGACCGTACGCCCGACCTCGATCAGGCCGGCCGTACACGCGATCGACCACACCTGGTGCAACGGCTCCACGTCACGCGCACTGCGAACGCCGGCGACGGGTTCGTCGATACCGAGCAGCCGCACCGCCTCGGCCGCAGGCGCCAGTCGCAGGACCCCGGTCGCGGTTACCGGACGCCCGCGACCGACCCAGCGGGCGAGGGTGAGGGCGGCGGCGAACGACGGCGCGGCCGAGGCGGCCCGAGCCAACTCCCGCTCGTCCGGCAACCGCACCGCCGGCAACGCCCGCCCTCGCCCGGGCCCGGTCGCATAGCCCGCCACGAACAACTTCTTCGCCGAGCCCCACCGCCGCGAGTCGGCCATCCTCGCGGGCAGTTCGTCCTCGTGCCGGTCCAGCACCTCGAACAACGGGACGAGCCGGTCGCTGTCCGGGTGCAGCGGACCCTGCTCGCGCAAAAACTCCAGGAACAACCGCAGCGCGGGCACCACCAGCGCCACCGTGTCCTCGCGGGGCAGCGCGACATGCGCTGGCACCAACGTCTCGAGCAGCGCGTTCAGATCGCCGGCCCGCCAGCGGGTGTGGTCGTCGAGCCGCAGGCACGCGACCCGCAGATCGAGCAGGGTGCCGAGGACATCGACCATCCGCTCGACATCCCGGGCAGGCCGACCGACCCGCGCGAGCCACGCTCCGAAGTCGGCCACGATGCCGCAGGAATCGGGAGATAGCGCCACGTCGCAGAGCGTAGTGAGCACCATCCCCGGCCCGCATGGATTTCGGACAATCCATGCGAACCACCGACGCAGCCCCCGCCCCCACCGGCAACAAGCAACAAAGGCGCCCCCAAACACCGAGCACCCTCAACCAGCCGCCGTGAGCCTGCGGGGGCGACCTCGGACAGAGCCGGCCCCGACACGTGCCGAACGAAAGACACATGCACCCGCAGGACAACCCCAGACGGGGGCGACCTCGGACAGCCGATGCCGACACTCACGAACGGATCACCCATGCGGCAGTGACTTCGGGCAGCACCGCCGGCACGTGCCGAACGGAAGACCCGTACGCCTGCGGAACAACCTCGGACGGGCGACAACCCGGCTTGTCGAGCTACCCCGCACGGGTGGTGACCGCGCTCGCCGGCAGGTGGCACCTGCGAAGGCAACCTCGCGCGCCTTGTGGTTGCCTCGCAGGCAGGCGGCACCTGCGCCTGCGGCGAAGACCTCGGGCCACTGACATCCGGAGGCGAACGGCGCACACGGGTACAACCGCAAGCAGGTGTCGGCCACACGCACATGCAGGGGCCGAGTCGGCCGGCCAACGTCGACACCCGCGAACGGCAGGACGGGCACCCGCCTGCGAACGCGGCCTCGGACCGCCGGCGCATGGATGCGCACGCCGCGTGTGAGGACGACCTCGGACCGCCGGCGCCCACGGGGGACCATCACGCGGGCGGGTACCGCCGCACCCGCCGGTGGCACCCCCAGGCAGTCGGCACCGATGCCTGCGGGCGGTGGCGGTGGCACCCGCGCCTGCGCCTGCGCCTGCGCCACGGAAGCAACCTCAGGCGACCGGCGCCCGGAGGCGGATAACACCTGCGGGACGCCCACAAGCAGGTCGCGACTGCATCACAGGCCGGGGCAGCTGCGCCCGCAGGAACGGCCTCGGACCGCCGGCGCCTGCGCCTGCGGGGGCAGGCGCCGGCCGAGCGACAACGCACTCGCGGGCGCTGCCGCCTGCGCTCGCCGGCGAGCGGCACGCACCCCCGCAGGGACAACCACAGGCCACCATTGGTGCCTGCGCCCCCACGGTCGACCTCGGCCGAGCAGCAACACACTCGCCGGCGCTGCCGCCTGCGCTCGCCGACACACGGCACTTGCTCCGGCACGGGTGGCGTCGGGCGGTTCGCGACTGCGCTTGCGGGCGCGGGGAGGCTGTGAGGGCGGCCTCGGGCTCCGGCCCCGGGCATGGGCGCGGGTGCCGGTATCGGGGCGTTGCGGCTGGGGTCGTCGGGGTGGTTCCTGCCGGTGATGTCCGCCACTTTTGACTGACGCACCGTCAGATCACCTGCGGGCCTGCGGCGACACCGGTGCCCCGGAACGGAAAAAGACGCCTGTCTCCCTTCAGGTGACGGGTCGTCAGGTGGCATGGTGACCCCAGCGCAGAGCACCGTCCGCGATGGGCGGCCCGCGCCGAGGCGACAACGTACGCGATCCACAGTGAGGTGCCCCCGTGCTGCTCGACCCTTCCGCCGCCCTGCTCACCGATCGAGTGGCCGTGGTCACGGGCGCGGCCCGGGGCATCGGCGCGGCGACGGCCCTCGCACTCGCCAGGTTCGGCGCCGACGTCGCCGTCTGCGACCGCGAGCCCACCGGCCTCCGGGAGACCGCCAAGGCGATCGAGGCCACCGGCCGCCGCGCCTTCGCGATGGAACTCGACGTCCGCGACGGCGACGGCGTCGAGCGCTTCCTCCACGACGCCCACACGGCCCTCGGCCCGCTCGACATCCTCGTCAACAACGCCGGCGGCGGCTTCTGGTCACCGTTCCTGGATGTCCGCCCCAAGGGCCAGAGCGCACTGGTCGACGAGAACTTCACCTCCGTCACGCACGTGATCCGACACGGCGCCCCGCTCATGCGCGACGGCGGTTCGATCGTCAACGTCACCAGCATCGAGGCGTTCCGCGCCGCGCCCGGTTTCGCGGTGTACGCCGCGATGAAGGCCGCCGTCGAACAGCTCACCAAGTCGCTCGCGCTCGAACTCTCGCACCGCCGCATCCGGGTCAACTGCGTCGCCCCCGACGCCATCCCCACCCCCGGCGACGCCGATCTCGCGGAGACGTTCGAAACAGCCGAGGGCGCGTACGACTACGGCGCCAAAGTGCCCCTGGGCCTCGGCGAGGCCGACGACTGCGCCGCCCCGATCGTCTTCCTCGCCGGCGACCTCGCCCGCTTCGTCACCGGCACCACCCTGCACGTAGACGGCGGCACCATGGCCGCCTCCGGCTGGGTCCGCCGCCCGGACGGCACCTTCACCCCCTGACCCCGCCCCACCGCCCGCACCCGCCCGCACCCGCCGGCGCCCGCCGGCGCCCGCCAGAGCCCGCCGGCGACCCCTCGCGACCGCCGCCCCGCCCCGAACCACCCGAGCGCACCGACCGACCACCCGCCCCGACCGCGGAACTGGGAGTGCAATGGAATTCGGCATCTTTCTCCAGGGCTACAACCCGGCGTTCCGACGCGAGGGAAACCCGAACGCCGAACACGAAGCCCTGATGAACGACATGGACTTCGCGATCGCCGCCGACCGGGCCGGATTCAAGTACGCGTGGCTGAGCGAGCACCACTTCCTCGACGAGTACTCGCACCTGTCCGCCAACGACGTCATGTGCGGCTACCTCGCACACGCGACCGAGCGCATCCACATAGGCTCCGGCATCTTCAACCCGCTCCCCCAGGTCAACCACCCGGCCAAGGTCGCCGAACGCGTCGCGATGCTCGACCACCTCACCCGCGGCCGCTTCGAGTTCGGCACCGGGCGCGGCGCCGGCAGCCACGAGATCCTCGGCTTCCTCCCCGGCATCGAGGACATGTCCGAGACGAAGGCGATCTGGGAGGACGTGATCCGCGAGTTCCCGAAGATGTTCCTCCAGGACGTCTACGAGGGCTACCAGGGCACCTACTGGCAACTCCCGCCGCGCCGGATCCTGCCCAAGCCGTACGGCACGTCGCACCCGGCCATGTGGTACGCCGCCGGCAGCCCGCCCTCATACGTGATGGCCGCGCGCATGGGCCTGGGCGTCCTCGGCTTCTCGATCGGCGACCCGGCGAGCGCCGAGCAGCTGGTCGCCGGCTACAAGCGCGAGATCGTCAAGGCCGAACCGATCGCCGACTTCGTCAACGACAACGTACTCGCGGTCAGCACCGGCTTCGTCGCGGAAACGAAGGAACGCGCCATCGCCAACGCGGTCGCCGCCCGGCCGATGTACCTCACCAGCAACGTCTTCCGCTACCACGACACCTTCCCGCACCCCGAGGGCATCCCCTACTGGCCCGAGACGATGCCCGACCTGACCCCCGAGCTGGTCGAGTTCGCCGCCGACGCCGGCGCGCTGATCTGCGGCGACCCGGACGGCGTCCTGGACGCGGTGCGCGCGTACGAATCGGTCGGCGTCGACCAACTCGTCCTCGGCCTCGGCTGCGACGACCGCGAGAACACCCTCAAGACCATCGAACTGTTCGGCCGGCACGTCATTCCCAAGCTCGACACCGACCCCGAACACCGCACCACCCGCTTCCGCCGGCAAGCCTGACCGCCGGCGGCCCCGGCCACCACCGCGACCCCTACGCCGACCACCGGCCCGACCCACCCACCCCGGGTCCCCCGACCGACCCACCCCGTCCCCGACACGAGTCACCGCACGACCCGAAAGGCAGTCACGTCATGAGCTTCGCCGAATACCCGATCCGGGTGGGCAGCATGCTGTTCACCGCCGTGGACCCCGAGCGCGGCCACGAGGTGAGCTACAACCGCTGGTACGAGCGCGACCACTACTACGCCGGTTGCATGATCGGCCCCGGTCTGCTCGCGGGCAGCCGCTGGGTGGCCACCGCCGACCTCAAGGCGCTGCGCTTCCCGGCCGACAGCGACGTCGTACCCGCCATCGGCGCCGGCTCCTACGTCGCGATCTACTGGATCAACGACGGCCAATTCGACGAGTGGAACGCGTGGGCCGTCGACCAGGTCAACTGGCTCTACGGCAACGATCGCGGCTTCCAGCACCGGGTGCACGCGCACACCGCCATGTACCTGCACGACAACCGCTGGTACCGCGACGAGGACCCGGTCCCGCTGGAACTCGCGCTCGACCGCAACTACCAGGGCCTGGTCTCGCTCGCCGTGCAGCGCGAGGAGGGCGTCTCGCAGGAGGACCTGGAGAAGTGGTTCTCCACCCACCTGCCGGAATTCCTCCGCGAGTCCCCGATCGCCTCGGTCGCCGCCTGGACCGCGGTCCCGCTCAAGGACGACGCGCCCGCCTTCGTCCCGCGCGACCCGAACGCCGCCACGCGCAGCATGCAGCTCTACTTCCTCGAGGGCGACCCCCGCGAAAGCTGGGACACCTTCCGCGAGTGGGCCGCGCGCATCGACGCCTCCGGCATCGGCCGGGTCACCTACTGCGCCCCGTGGATCCCCACCGTGGTCGGCACCGACACGTACACCGACCGACTCTGGGACTGACCGGCCCCGGTCACCACGCCGTCGGCGGGCTCGGATCCACCCGAACCCGAACCCGGATCCGACCCGTCGACGGCACGGCGACCAACCCACACGTCAACGCAGTCGGCTGTGCCTGGTCCCGTAGAAGAAGTAGACGGCGAACCCGACCACCATCCACACCACGAACCGCAGCCACGTCTCGCCGCTGAGGTTGATCATCAACCACAACGTGGCCAGTATCGACAGGATCGGCAACCACGGCACGAACGGCACCCGGAACGCACGGGGCAACTCCGGCCTGGTCCGGCGCAGGATCAATACGCTCGCCGCGACCACCAAAAACGCGAACAGCGTCCCGATGTTGACCATCACGTCGATCTCGTGGATCGGGGTGAACCCGGCGATCGCCGCGACCACCACCGCGATCAGCATCGTACTGATGTGCGGCGTGCCGTACTTGGGATGCACCCTGGCGAACAACGGCGGCAGCAGCCCGTCCCGGCTCATCGCGAAGAAGACCCGGCTCTGCCCCATCATCAGGATCATGCACACGGTGGTCAGCCCGGCCACCGCGCCGATGCTGATGATCGTCGCGATCCAGCCCTTGTCGACCGAGCGGAACGCCTCCGCCAACGGCGCGGCGGAGGACAACATGTCGTAGCGCTGCATCCCCACCACGACCAGCGATACCGAGACGTAGAGGATCGTGCAGATCACCAGCGAGCCGAGGATCCCGACCGGCATGTCGCGCTGCGGCTTGCGGGTCTCCTCGGCGGCGGTGGCGACCACGTCGAAGCCGATGTACGCGAAGAACACCAGCGCCGCGCCGGAGAAGATCCCCATCGCACCGTAGATCTGCGGCTCGAACCCGAACAGGGTCTGCACCAGCGGTGCCTTGAGCCCGCCGTGGCCCGACGCCGGCGGCCGCGAATCGGGCACGAACGGGTTGTAGTTGCCGGACTTGACGAAGAACAGCCCGGCGAAGATCACGAGCAGCACGATCGCGATCTTGATGGTGACCATCACGAGGTTGAACCGCGCCGACAACTTGACCCCGAACACGAGGATCACCGCGACGCCGAGCACCAGCAGCAGCGCCGGCAGGTTGACCTTGCCCCCGTCGCCCGGCGCGGCGGTGATCGCCTCCGGGAGTTCGAGACCCGCCTGGGAGAGCAGCGAGTTCAGATACCCCGACCAGCCGATCGAGACCACTCCGACGCCGAGCGCGAGTTCGAGGATCAGGTCCCAGCCGATGATCCACGCGGGTAATTCGCCGAGCGTGGTGTAGGAGAACGTGTACGCGGAACCCGCCACCGGGACCGTGGACGCGAACTCGGCGTAGCACAGCGCGGCGAGCCCGCAGACGAACCCCGCCAGCACGAAGGACAGCGCGACCGCGGGGCCGGCGTAGTCCTTCGCCGCCGTGCCGGTGAGCACGAAGATGCCCGTGCCGACCACCACACCGACCCCGAAGACCATCAGGTCCAGGGCGGACAACTCCCGGCGCAGGCCGTGCCCTTCGGGTTCGTCGGTGTCCTGGATGGACTGTTCGATGTTCTTGGTCCGAAACAAAGCGTTGGCCATGGCAACACCTCCTGGTGGCGGAGACCGTTGCCATGATCGGGGCTTTCACTCCTGTTTATGGGGGACCGATCTTCGGCGCGTCAGGGTGATCTTGCCACTCGTCGCCGTCACACTCGCGCCCCGAAGGCGTCGCCTGCGCTCGCACCTCGAAGTCACCCTCACTCGCGCCCGGGCACGCAAAACGGCCCCGGGGCGCGGAACGGGAAGGTGTACCCCTCCCGTCCCGCGCCCCGGGGCCGTCGTGGCGCGAGCCCTCGGTCAGGCCGTCGTCTCGTGCTGCTCCGCGTCGGCGTCAGCGGTCTTGGACGCGATCTCCTCGACCACCTGGCGCGAGATGTCCTGGGCGTTCAGCCCGATCCGCACCAGTACCTCGTCCCGCTCGGCGTGGTCGAGGAACTCCTGCGGGATGCCGAAGTCGCGCAGCGGTACGTCCACCCGGGCGTCGCGCATCGACTGGGCGATCGCCGCACCGACACCGCCGGCGCGGCCGTTGTCCTCGATGGTGACCACGAGCCGGTGCCGGGCCGCGAGCGGCGCGAGGCCGGCCGGTACCGGCTTGACCCAGCGCGGGTCGACCACGGTCGCCGCGATGCCCTGGTCGGCGAGCCGGTCGGCGACCTCGATCCCGGTCTCGGCCATCTGCCCGACGGTCACGATCAGCACGTCGCCGCCCTCGCCGCCGCCGTTGCGCTCGGGGCCGGTGCGGCGCAGTACGTCCATGCCGTCGATCCGGCCGATCGCCTCGATGTCGGGGCCCACCGCGCCCTTGCCGAAGCGCACCACGGTCGGCGCGTCGTCGACGTCCGTCGCCTCGCGCAGCTGGGCACGCACCTGCGCGGCGTCACGCGGCGCGGCCAGCCGCAGTCCCGGGACGACCTGGAGGATCGACATGTCCCACATGCCGTTGTGGCTGGCCCCGTCCGGCCCGGTCACCCCGGCCCGGTCGAGCACGAACGTCACCCCGCACCGGTGCAGCGCGACGTCCATCAGGACCTGGTCGAAGGCGCGGTTGAGGAAGGTCGCGTACACCGCGACCACCGGGTGCAGACCGCCGGTGGCCAGGCCCGCCGCCGAGGTGACCGCGTGCTGCTCGGCGATCCCGACGTCGAACACCCGCTCGGGATACTTCGCGGCGAACTTGTGCAGCCCGACCGGGATCAGCATCGCGGCGGTGATGCCCACGACGTCCTCCCGCTCGTCGGCGACGGCGACGATCTCGTCGGCGAACACCGACGTCCACGACGCGCCCGACTTCTTCACCGGCAGGCCGGTCTCGGGGTTGATCACACCCACCGCGTGGAACTGGTCCGCCGCGTCGTTGACCGCGTGCGCGTAGCCCTTGCCCTTCTGGGTGATCGCGTGCACGATCACCGGCCCGCCGAAGCCGCGGGCCCGGCGCAGCGCGTTCTCCACGGCCTCGACGTCGTGCCCGTCGATCGGGCCGATGTACTTAAGGCCCAGGTCCTCGAACAGGCCCTGCGGCGCGACCGCGTCCTTGAGGCCCTTCTTGGCGCCGTGCAGCATGTCGTAGACGGGGCCGCCGACGACCGGGGTGCGGCCCAGGACGCCCTTGCCCCACTCCAGGAACCGCTCGTAGCCGCGCGTGGTGCGCAGCGTCGCGAGGTGGTCGGCGAGGCCGCCCTGGGTGGGACCGTAGGAGCGCTCGTTGTCGTTGACGACGATGATCACCGGGCGGTCCTTGGCCGCGGCGATGTTGTTCAGCGCCTCCCACGCCATGCCGCCGGTGAGCGCGCCGTCGCCGATCACCGCGACCACGTGCCGGTCGCTCTGGCCGCGCACCTGGTAGGCCTTGGCCAGGCCGTCGGCCCAGGACAGCACCGTGGAGGCGTGCGAGTTCTCGATCACGTCGTGCTCGGACTCGGCGCGGCTGGGGTAGCCCGACAGGCCGTCGGCCTGGCGGAGCCGATCGAACCCGTCCTTGCGACCGGTCACGATCTTGTGCACGTAGCTCTGGTGTCCGGTGTCGAAGAGGATCTTGTCGCGCGGGGACTCGAACACCCGGTGCATCGCGATGGTCAACTCGACCACACCGAGGTTGGGACCCAGGTGTCCGCCGGTCTTGGCGACGGACTCCACCAGGAAGGTGCGGATCTCGTCCGCGAGCTGTGCGAGTTGCTCGGGCGAGAGGGCTTTGAGATCACGGGGTCCTCGAATGCCGTCCAGCAGGGCCACCCGTTCCTCCTTCATCGGATCCGTCACCGCCCCCACGGGTGTGCGTGCGGGAGAGGCGTCCATCGAGTCTAGACGCGGCGGTGGCGACGGATGGTTCGCATCGACCCACCACGCCGCGCCATCCGTGCGGGACGGCTCACATCGCGGCGCCCGCGATCTGCGACTCGGGCGCGCGTTCGATCGCGAAGGGGGCCATCTCGCTCATCACCATCGCCATCGCCCCCAGCACCTCGGCGCGCTCGCCGAGTGAGCCGGTGACCACGGACAATCGGCGCGAAGCGCTGGGGATGGCGTAGCGGCCGACCGATTCGACGATCGGCGCGATCAGCAGGTCGCCGGCGCCCGCGAGGTCGCCGCCGAGGATGATCCGTTGCGGATTGAGCAGGTTCGTCAGGCTGGCCACGCCCACCCCGACGTGCCGGCCGGCGTCCGCGACCACGCGCCGGCACCCCGCGTCGCCGTCCCTGGCCAGCTCGATCATGCGCTGGATGGTCAGGTCGGCGCCGTGGCTGCCGCGCAGCAGGTCCAGGAGGTAGGAGGCGTTGGTGAAGGTCTCCAGGCAGCCCCGGTTGCCGCAGCGGCACACCGGTCCGGACTCGTCCAGCGTTATGTGACCTATCTCGCCCGCCGTGCCGCCGGGGCCGCGGTAGAGCCGGCCGCCGATCACCAGCCCCGCGCCCACGCCGCCGGACACCTTGAGATAGGCCATCTCGGTACATCCCACGCCGGCGCCCCACACCAGCTCGCCGAGCGCGCCGAGGTTGGCGTCGTTGTCGACCAGCACCGGCAGGCCCAGGCGCTCGCCCATCGCCTCGCGCGGGTGGCAGCCCACCCAGCCCGGCAGGATCGTGGTCGAGCCGAGCGCGCCGGTGTCGATGTCGATCGGGCCGGGTACGCCGAGGCCGACCCCGGTGACCTCGGAGCGGACCACACCGGCGCGGTCCAAAAGCACCCCGAGCAGCCGGTCGGCCAGGGCAAAGCCCTCGTCGGCGGAGGAGTCGACGTCGATCGGGACATGCTCCTCGGCGAGCACACGGTGCGCGAAGTCGCCGATCGCGACCCGCAGGTGGCGGTGTCCGAAGTCGATGCCGACGACCACGCCCGACGCCCGGCTGAGCGAGACGGCGCGGGCGCGCCGCCCGCCGGAGGAGGTGGGGGTGACCTCGACCATGTCGAGGGCCTTCAACTCCCGTACGATGTTCGACACCGTCGCGGCGGACAGGCCGGTGCCCCTGGCGATCTCGGCCTGGGTGAGCGCCCCCGCCATCCGCACCGCGTGCAGGACCCGGTCGAGATTGCCCCGATGCAGCGAGGACTGGGACCCCGACGAGTGCGACCCCGGCGACTGGGCCTCCGGAAAGCGGGCTCCCGTCATGCCGTCGGACATCTGCGTTCCCCTCGCCCCGGTGCATCTGCAGTACGTGCTGTGTGCAAGTTCTGAACTCTAATGCGCCCTCTGCTTACACAGAAGAGTCAAACCTGAACACAGGCGTCACGATCGGGCCTCTATTCGCCACTCCGCGCACACGCGGTGCGGGGAAGGCGGCGAACCCCTTTCGCCCCCGGCGGCCGCTCCGCCTCGCCGGGCCGCCCGGGCGCCGGCCGCCCCGGGTGGTCGCCGGCGTCACAGCCTCGGTTCCCACCGCTCGCCGCCCAGCGCCTCCTCGACGAGGCGGACCGCGCGCTCGGTGGCCGCCGCGCGCGAGCCCTCGTACTCGTACATCCGCAACGTCGCCTCCAGTGCGTGCACGGGCACCGCCTCCTTGAGGTCGACGCGCGCCGTGCCGTAGCCGTGCCGGGCCGCGGCCAGCGCCGCCTCCACGTGCTGGCGGGCCATCCGGGCCAGGATCACCGGGTACTTGCGCAGCACCTCGTGGCTTCGATAACCGGGCGGACACAGGTCGTACAGCCATGCGACGGCGGTGTCCTCCCACCCCGGCGCCCCGGGCGGTCGAACACCCCGCGGCCAACCCGCCGGCGCGATTCCGTCCTTCCCACGCGGCCTGGCCTGCGCCTCGTCCTCCGTCGCCGCACGCGCGAAACGACCCGGCCGCTCCCATGCCGGGGTGTCTCGATCGCCATTGCCGTACATATGTTCGATTATGCGCGGTGGTCGACCGAGAATGCACATGTGGATCATGGAGGGGTACATCCCGCACCCACGTTCGACCGACACCGCCGCACCCCGGCCCCTTCGGGCCGCCCGCCAACCTACGGAGGACCCGTGATTCAGGCCGCCCGCTCCGGCGACGAGGCCGCCTTCGCCCACATACCGCTGGTCGGCGTGTGGCGCAACGGCTTCCTGGAATCGGTACACCACGGCACGGCCGTACTGACCGGCACCGACGGGTCGGTGGTCGAGGGGCACGGCGCGGTCGACGCGCCGATGTTCCCGCGCTCGGCCAACAAACCGTTCCAGGGCCTCGCGATGCTGCGCAACGGACTCGACCTGGACGGCGAACTGCTCGCCCTCGCGTGCGCGAGCCATTCCGGCGAGGCGTTCCACCTGGAGGGGACCCGGCGCATCCTGGCCCGGGCGGGCCTGCCGGAGAGCGCGCTGCGGTGTGTACCGGACCTGCCCCTGGGCGCGGCGCAACGCGACGCGTGGCTGGCGGGCGGTCGCGGTCCCGAGCGGATCGCGATGAACTGCTCGGGCAAGCACGCGGCGATGTTGCTCACGTGCGTGCGCAACGGCTGGTCGACCGAGGACTACCTGGCGCCGGAGCACCCGCTGCAAAAGGCCGTCCGCCGAGCGGTGGAGGACGTCGCCGGCGAGCCGGTCGCGGCGGTCGGCGTGGACGGGTGCGGCGCGCCGCTGTTCGCCATCTCGCTGGCCGGCCTGGCCCGCTCGTTCGGGCGCTTCGCGGGGGCGGCCGAGGGCACCCCCGAACGGCGGATCGCGGACGCGATGCGGGCGCACCCGCAGTGGGTCGCGGGCACCGGTCGCGACGTGACGGACCTGATGCGGGCGATCCCGGGACTGCTCGCCAAGGACGGCGCGGAGGCGGTGTACGCGGTGGGCCTGCCGGACGGCCGCGGCGCCGCGGTCAAGATCGCGGACGGGGCGACGCGGGCGCACATCGTCGCGATCGCGGCCCTGCTGTGGCGCATGGGCGCGGACGAGCAAACCCTCGCCCCGTTCACGCAGTCGCCGGTGTACGGCGCCGGCGAGGTCGTCGGCGCGATCCGCGCTTTCCCTCGTTTGAGTGAACCGACCCGGTAGCCCTGCCGCCCACATGGGCCGAACGCAACACTGACCGTGCGGCCGGTTGGGAAACCAACCGGCCGCACCGTTGCCTGCGTCCAGGCACCTGACGCTCGTGCCGGTGCGCCTGCGCTCGTGCACCCGGGCCTGCGAGGCCGGTGAGCCCGGCCGCGCTCGTACGCCTGCGCCTACGAGGTCGGTGCGCCCGCCGGCGCAGGCTCACGCGGGCGCACCCGCCAGGGGACCCGCGCCGAGACCGCCCGCCGGCGACGGGGCGGTCTCGGTGCGAGGGCCGATCACACATGCGGGGCGACCCCGATGACACGCCGAACAGCGCCGGCAAAACCCGCGGCGGAACACGAACACCGGGCCGGGCTCCCGAGGGAGCCCGGCCCGGTGCGTGACCACCGCGAGGCCGCGACCGCGAAACGGTGCCCGGCCCTCGATCGGCGTGCGATCAGCCCTTGTTCACCAGCGAACGCAGCACGTACTGCATGATGCCGCCGTTGCGGTAGTAGTCCGCCTCACCGGGGGTGTCGATGCGCACGACCGCGTCGAACGAGACACCGGTGTCGGTGGTGACCTTGACCGTCTTGGGCGTACGGCCCTCGTTCAGCTCGGTGATGCCCTCGAACGCGAAGGTCTCCTCGCCGGTGAGCCCCAGCGACGCGGCGCTGTGGCCCGCCGGGAACTGCAGCGGGATGACGCCCATGCCGATCAGGTTCGAACGGTGGATGCGCTCGTACGACTCGGCGATCACCGCACGCACACCCAGCAGCGAGGTGCCCTTGGCGGCCCAGTCGCGGGACGAGCCCGAGCCGTACTCCTTGCCCGCCAGCACCACCAGCGGGATGCCCGCGGCCTGGTAGTTCACCGACGCGTCGTAGATCGTCGAGACCGGAGCGCCGTCCTGCGTGAAGTCACGCGTGAAGCCGCCCTCGGTACCCGGCGCGATCTGGTTGCGGAGGCGGATGTTCGCGAACGTGCCGCGGATCATCACCTCGTGGTTGCCCCGACGCGAGCCGTACGAGTTGAAGTCCTTGCGCTCGACACCGTTCTCGGCCAGGTACTTGCCCGCCGGGCTGTCGCCCTTGATCGAACCCGCCGGCGAGATGTGGTCGGTGGTGACCGAGTCGCCGAGCTTGGCCAGCACCCGCGCGCCCGCGATGTCGGAAACCGGCGCCGGCTGCATCTGCATGCCCTCGAAGTACGGGGGCTTGCGCACGTAGGTGGACTGCGGGTCCCACTCGAAGGTGGCGCCCGTCGGGATCTCCAGCGACTGCCAGCGCGAGTCGCCCGCGAAGACGTCGGCGTAGCGGTCGATGAACATGTCCTGGTCGATCGAGGAGGCCACGACCTCGGCGATCTCCTCGTCGCTCGGCCAGATGTCCGCGAGGTAGACCGGCTTGCCCTCGGGGTCCAGGCCCAGCGGCTCGGTGGTGATGTCGATGTCCATCGAACCCGCGAGCGCGTACGCGATCACCAGCGGCGGCGAGGCCAGGTAGTTCATCTTGACGTCGGGGTTGATCCGACCCTCGAAGTTGCGGTTGCCCGAGAGCACCGAGACGACCGCGAGGTCGGCGTCGTTGACCGCCTTGGAGACCTCCTCCGGCAGCGGGCCGGAGTTGCCGATGCAGGTCACGCACCCGTAGCCGACGAGCGAGAAGCCGACCTTCTCCAGGTACGGGATCAGGCCCGCCTTCTCGTAGTAGTCCATGACGACCTTGGACCCCGGCGCGAGCGTGGTCTTGACCCACGGCTTGCGGGTGAGGCCCTTCTCGACGGCCTTCTTCGCGAGCAGCGCGGCACCGAGCATCACCGACGGGTTCGAGGTGTTGGTGCAGGAGGTGATCGAGGCGATCACGACCGCGCCGTGGTCGATCTCGTACTCGACGCCGTCAGCGCCGACCACCTTGGTCGGGTTGTGCACGCGACCGTTCGAACCGGTGGGGGCGTCCGAGGCCGGGAAGGACTCCTTGCCCGACTCGTCGCCGTTGGTGACGTAGTCCGGCAGCGCGCCGCGGAAGCGAGACTTGGCCTCGGCCAGCACGACCCGGTCCTGCGGGCGCTTGGGGCCGGAGATGGAGGGCACCACGGTGGAGACGTCGAGCTCGATGTACTCCGAGTACTCCGGCTCGTGGCTCGGGTCGTGCCACAGCCCCTGGGCCTTGGCGTACGCCTCGACCAGCGCGAGCTGCTTGTCGTCGCGGCCGGTCAGGCGCAGGTAGGTGATCGTCTCGGCGTCGATCGGGAAGATCGCGCAGGTCGAGCCGAACTCCGGCGACATGTTGCCGATGGTGGCGCGGTTGGCCAGCGGCACCGCGCCGACGCCCTCGCCGTAGAACTCGACGAACTTGCCCACCACGCCGTGCTTGCGCAGCATGTCGGTGATGGTCAGCACCACGTCGGTGGCGGTGACGCCCGGCTGCGCCTTGCCCGAGAGCTTGAAGCCGACCACGCGCGGGATCAGCATGCTGACCGGCTGGCCGAGCATGGCGGCCTCGGCCTCGATGCCGCCGACGCCCCAGCCGAGCACGCCCAGGCCGTTGACCATGGTGGTGTGCGAGTCGGTACCGACACAGGTGTCGGGGTAGGCCTGCCCGTTGCGGACCATGATCGTGCGGGCCAGGTGCTCGATGTTGACCTGGTGCACGATGCCGGTGCCGGGGGGTACGACCTTGAACTCGTCGAACGCGGTCTGACCCCAGCGCAGGAACTGGTAGCGCTCCTTGTTGCGGCCGTACTCGATGTCGGTGTTGATCTCGAACGCGTCCGGACGGTTGAACACGTCGGCGATGACCGAGTGGTCGATGACCATCTCGGCGGGCGCGAGCGGGTTGATCCGGGAGGCGTCGCCGCCGAGGGCCTTCACGGCCTCGCGCATCGTGGCGAGGTCCACCACACACGGCACGCCGGTGAAGTCCTGCATGATCACGCGCGCCGGCGTGAACTGGATCTCCTCGCTCGGCTCGGCCTTCGCGTCCCAGCCGCCCAGGGCGCGGATGTGATCGGCGGTGATGTTCGCGCCGTCCTCCGTGCGGAGCAGGTTCTCCAGCAGGACCTTCAGGCTGTAGGGGAGGCGCTTGCTGCCCTCCACCTTGTCCAGCCGGAAGATTTCGTACGACTCGTCACCCACGTTCAGGGTGGAGCGAGCGTCGAAGCTGTTCGCGGACACGACGGTCTCCCTTGATCTTGTGCGTTTCTCCCGCATCCTGCCGACACCCACTCGACCTTCGCCAAGCAAGGTGACCCTAAGTAGGGGATGCCGGGGTCTGCGCCCCGCAGATATCTTGATGTCAAGACAAGTCTAGCCCAGGCGCCGACTCCCCCGTGCGGGTACCCGCCTCCGGCGCGCCGAAAGGTCGGTCGGGATTCGTCCCGACGATCTCTCCCACGCACGCGCGTGCGCCCCTAACATGCGGGACAGCGAGTCCGGTACGGCCCACCGTGTGGTCCGGAGCGTGGCCTCGGGAACACGCCCGGGGCATGGGCGCATCGGGTGGGATGGCGACGAGGGGAATGACGCCATGAAGCGGATCCGGATCGGGATACTGGGCGCGGCTCGCATCGCACCGGCCGCGCTGGTCAAGCCCGCGCGGCTGATCCCGGAGGTGCGGGTCGCCGCGATCGCCGCGCGCGACCCGGCCCGCGCCGACACCTTCGCCCGGCGCCAGGGCATCCCGCGCGTGCACGCGACCTACGCCGATCTGATCGCGGATCCCGAACTGGACGCGGTCTACATCCCGTTGCCCAACGGCCTGCACGCGCACTGGACGACGCGGGCGCTGGCGGCCGGCAAGCACGTGCTGTGCGAGAAGCCGATGGCCGCCAACGAGGCCGAGGCGCGGGAGATCGCCGATGCGGCGGAGCGTGCGGGCCTGGTCGCGATGGAGGCGTTCCACTACCGCTACCACCCGCTCGCGGGGCGGATGCGGGAGATCGTCGACGACGGCGAACTGGGCGAGATCCGCCGGATCGACACCTCGATGTGCTTCCCGCTGCCGCTGCCGGGCGACATCCGCTACCGCTACGACCTCGCGGGCGGAGCGCTGATGGACGCCGGATGTTACGCCGTACACCTGATGCGGGTGCTGGCGGGCGACGACGACGGCGACCCGATCGAGGTCCTGGGCGCGCGGGCGCTCACCGTACCCCGCGACCGCCGGGTGGACCGCGCGATGTCGGCCCGGCTGCGACTGCCGGGCGCTGTCCTGGGCACGGTGCACGCGTCGATGTGGTCGCGACGCCTGCTCGACATGCGCGCGCACGTGGTGGGCACGCGCGGCGAGATGCGCGTGTTCAACTACCTGATGCCGCACCTGCCGCACCGGTTCACCGTGAGCGTGGGCGAGCGCCGGCGGCACGAACACCTGGGCGAGGCCGCGAGGACGCCGACCTACCGCCTGCAACTCCAGGCGTTCGCCGACGCGATCCGACTCGGCCGGCCGACCCTGACACCCGCGGCCGACGCGGTGCCCACCCTGCGCGTCATGGACGCGATCTACCGCGCGGCCGGCCTGCCCCTGCGCGGGGAGGCCACCGCCACACGCTGAGCGGGCGGCTCAATGCATGATGTAGTGCAGGTACTCTCTGCATCAAGCGGCCGCTTCGCCTCTGACCTGCTGCGGAAGCGGATATTTGGATCGAAGGCCGGGAGCCAGGGACTCCACAGGGACGATTTCTTCGGTCTCATCCGTGAGCCAGCCGTCCATGGCTGCCAGGCCCCGCACCCCGGCCTCGGGCATGAAGTGCGCGTAGTAGTCGAACGTGATCTTCGGCGATGCATGGCCCAGCCATCTCGCCAGGGTCACGGGCGACTCACCCGCCTCCAACTGTACCGAGGCAAACGTGTGCCGCAGGGAGTGGTAGCCCCACTCCCGTGACGGCTCCCATCGCGTGTACGCCCGCTGACCGCTCGGCATGGTGCGCGGCGGACCCTCCGGCTCCGGCTTCGCCTTGATCAGGCCGGCGCAGCCGAGCGCGGGCTTCCAGACCCGAACGTTCCAATCGTTGTTCCGCAAGGCATTGCCGTGCCGAGTGGTTACCACCAACTTCACCGTCACGAGCCTGCGTTCCTCCCGCGGGACCTCGGCCTCGTCCGGGTCCAGCCACGGCAACGTCACCTCCACCGGAGGGAACCGCCGCCCGTAGTCGGCCATGCGAGTCACGAGACCCGGAGGGGCTGGGACATCGCGCTCCTTCGCACCCTTCGGGGGAGCGAAGTAGAGGTGGCCGTCCATCAGGACGACCTGACGCCGCACCAGAAGAAGGCCGTTGACGATGTCGTCAGGACTCAGTCCGAATGCTTCACCTTGACGCAGCCCGGCACCCAGCCCCTCGTCGACGAGAATCCGGTGCCTCTCCGGGATGGCGGCCCGAACGGCGTCGACAGTCTCGCGGGGCCAGGCCCGTGGTTTCTTGCGCAGCTTCTTGCGCGGCTTGAGGTCAACGAACTGCACGCAGGGGTTGCGGGAGATGCGGCCAGCGTTGTGCGCGCTCTTGAGGATCGAGGACAGGTGGGTCCAGATCACCTCGGTGGTACCGGTATCGAGGTCTTTGGACATGGCGGCGATCCAGGCTCGGAGCCGTTCGTCGCCAATGCTCATCAAGGGGTAGCGTCCGAGGTGGGGAAGGATGTGGCTGCGGATGCGGTTGGTCATGTGGTGCCGCGAGGTTCCGCGCGTCGGGTGGGTGGGCAGCCAGTGGTTCTCGACGTAGTCGGTCAGAGAGATCGCTCCGTCGCGCGGATCGATGAACTCGCCGCGGCGAACATCGGCTTTCGCCCTGGCGAGCCAGTCCTTCGCTTCGCCGGATTGGTGAAACGATCTGTCCGCAACGCCCGGGATCCCTTTCACCCGGTAGCGCTTTCCTTTACCCCATAGTGCGGTTCGCTCCCGCTTGTCCGTCTTGGGGTTCGGCCGCTTCTTCAGCCAGCGGTCCTCGATGTAGCCACCGGACATGTCCACCCGTCCTAGACCAGATACGGAAGACGCACGGTCACTTGGGTCACAGCAGTCCCCAAAAGCCGTACGGGCACTGTATGTTCACGCCAGCGCGAGTAAGCAGCGCCCCCCGTCGTTAACACCGACGGGGGACGCACTTCCGACCCAGCGCCTGCGCGCACCGATGTCGGTCCGGGCACTGTAGCCGCGCCGGCCGACAAGTTGTACCGATAACCGGCACGTTAGCCCAATCGGACTATGCGAGCGTGGGCACTTGCAGAACCTCGCCGCACCAGCAAACGGCCTCGTCGTCGGCTGCCTGGGGCACACCGGCAACGAGCAGGACGGCCTGGATCAAGCGAAGGGCAAGGCGGGTGGGGATACCACCGGGGATCCGAATCTCTCCGGCGTCGTGGCTGAATCCGATCGGAAGCTCCCCCACCGGAGCGTCGTCGCAGATCGTGACAAGGGCGCACACAGGTCCCCCCAAGGGCATGCACGGGAAGAGCTCATAACGCCGCGACGCAGGACACGGTCAGGCCAACATACTCAGATCGCCCGACTGATCAAGTGCCGTCGGGCAACGACACGAAACATCGCAGAAATGAACACACCGCATCACACCCAGTGATCATCGGACCGCTTGCCCCGAGTATGTACGGCAGTACAAAGAGTGAATACCGGCCAGCCGCATATCAACCGGCGCGACGGCGGCGCTCCACGAGTGCTCGCATGGACGCCAGCGTCATCTCCCGGCCGTCCTCGTTCAGCGCGCTCCATAGCTCGTGGAGTTCACCCTGCTGTTCGGGGTTGAAGTCCTCGGGCGGGGTGCGCCCGATGGCCTCCAACATCTCCGCGCGGGTGTAGCCGAGTACTCGGCCCACCGCCGTGACCTTCTCGGGCGTGGGACCGCGATTGCCCGTCGCCCGCTCGCCCGTGATCCAGGCACTGATGGCGGATTTGCTCACGCCGGACTGCCTGGCGAGCTCGGCCTGGGTCATGCCGAGTTCGTCCAGGCGCGTGCGAATCATACGCGCGAGTGCGTCCACAACGGGAAGCATGCCTCACGGCCCACATGCACTCAAGCAGGCGGGCGGAACTTGACCGAAACTAATCATCCACATTCACAACCGTGTGGACGCCGATCATCGCGAACATTCCCCGGGAAAACGCGAGTCAACGCCTTGACACGCGTCCACATTCACGCGAATGTGGACGCACACAAAGACCTCGACCCTTCCGATCAGAGCCGAAGCGAACACCGATTTCCCCGGAAGGAACGCGATGCGCAGACGGGACGCGGGCCAGCCTCTCCGAGCAGCCATGCACGAGGCGGGCCTCTCCATCCTGCGGCTCGCCGAGAAGACCAAGCACGTTGACCCGCACGAATACGGCGTCTCCAAGTCCTTGGTGGGCGCGCTCGTATCTCGCGGATCCTCTGCCCGAGATGAATGTCGACCCCGATCGGCAGCCCTCATCTCGGCGGCGCTCGACAAGCCCCTCCACGCACTGTTCGACGATTCCTGACCACATTCACGCCCTCAGCGTCCACATTCGCGGGACGCCGTCAGTAGAGGAGCACTCCGTGAAGACGACCAAGGCGGTCGCCGTGGAAGCCCCCGCCGAACCGGCCGAGTACTACGACACCGACCAGGTGGCTCGCATCTTTCGAGTTCACCCGTCCACCGTCCGCGGCTGGCGACACCGCAAGTACGGCCCCGGGCCGTGGATCCCCGTCGGCCGCAAGCGCCTCGTGCGGGCCGAGTACGTCCACGCCTGGTTCGCCGAGCTCGAAGCGGCCGGCGCCGCCTGACGCACAACGGCCGGCCCCGAAGGACCGGCCGAGACCAACCCCTCTACCTAGGAGCGGTCTTGAGCACCATCATCCCCCAGTCGAGCGGCACTTCGCCGTTCGACGCCATCCGCCAGGAGGACGAGCGCGGTGAGCACTGGGCCGCGCGCCAGCTCCAGCCGCTCATGGCGTACACGAACTGGCGCCAGTTCGAGGCCGTGATCGAGCGGGCGATGGCCGCTGCGGCGAACACCGGTGTCAGCGCACTTTTTGAGGCCAGCCTCAAGAAGTCCTCGGGTGGCCGGCCCGGCACGGACTACCGGCTGTGCCGCATGGCGGCGTACCTGATCGCAATGAACGGCGACCCGAAGAAGGCCGAGGTTGCCGCCGCCCAGACGTACTTCGCCATCCAGACCCGCGCCGCCGAACTCGCCGACGTTCGCCCGATGGACGAGTTGGAGCTGGCCGAGCGCCAGGTACAGCTCATCCGGGAGAAGCGTGCGGCCGAGGCCCGAGCGGACCGCGCCGAACAGACCGTGTCGGCCCTGGAGGGCGGCGACGGCCTGACGATCCGCTCGTTCCACAAGAAGTACTTCTCCGACGTGTCCGAGCGCACCTTCTTCGAGCACCTGTACTCGCACCACCTGCTGCTGGACCAGCGCGGCAAGGGCTCCGAGCGCGAGAACGGCACGTGCCGCGACGGCTCGCAGCACCGGCACCCCTCGTACAAGGGGAAGCACTTCTTCTACCTGCACGGCGGCAAGGTCTTCGGCGGGAAGCGCCGGGAAACGGCGCGCGTGCGGCCGGGCCAGGTCGAGCTGGAGCTGAAGGCGCTGCTGATCTCGCAGGGCCTGCTCGCGAACAACAACGAGTGCGGGCCGCTGGCGATCGAGGGTCCGACGCAGACGGCGCTGAGCCTCGACGAGGCGGGTGCCGCGTGAGGCCGCCGGAGATCAGCCTGCGGACGACGTACTCGAACGGCCCGCACAACGCCGGGTTCGATCCGATCCCGCGTGGCACGGCGTGCGCCGGATGCCGCACGATCCCCCGGGTCGACGCCGTGATCACGAAGGTCAACGGCTCGTGGTGGCACGGCTCGTGCGCCTCGCGGTGGCTGCGCGAGGTCGGCACCGACGAGGCGTGGCTGTTGCTCGCCGCCCGCCTGGCCGACGCGCCGACGCACTTCGACGCGGCCGAGACCAAGGCGATCACGCAGAACCTGCTGCGGATCGCGGGTCGGTCGGTGTCGGTTCCGGACGGCCCCGAGCCGGCCTACGACGAGCCGCCCAAGCCGTTGCCGCGGCCGGATCCGTGGGCGACGCCAGACCCGCAGCCCTTCTAACGCAGGTGCGGGCCGCGCCCTAGCCGACGCAGCCCGCCGCCCCACCACACCGAGATCCCTGAAGCACACAGAGAGGTGGCAGGACATGAGCATTACTACCAGAGCCCCCGGAGCCAGGGCGACAACACCGCAACCGGCGCCACAGCTCGCGACGAAGACGTGCCGTGACGTCGAGGCGGCACTCGTCGCCCGGAACCGGCGCGCGAGTGCGGCGATCCTCAACGCGATGCGCGGCTGGATGGCCGTGGGCCCGTACGCCTCGGTGGACGACCGCCGGGGGGTCGACGGCAAGCGCCAGGTTGCGATCGTGTCGTGCCCGACCCGGGCGTCCGGCGAGCAGTACGCCGTGATCGAGACCGAGTACTTCGGCTTCGACTGGAACCTCGCAGCAATCCCGGCGTGCCCCGAGGTGGCGGTCGTGCTGTGGACGCGTGACCACAAGTCGGCCTTCGACGCGGCCACGGCCCACGTGTTGAAGCTGCGGGCCGCGGTGCCGCCTCCGCCGCCGACGCGGGGCGAGTTGGTCGAGGCGGCGCTGGTGTCGCTGGCCGAGCACGTCCAGGAGGCGGTGGAGTCGGGGGCGTACACGGACATCCGTACCTACGTCCGCGAGGCCACGGACGAGCTGCTGGCGCTGGGCGTCGGATCGCAGGTGCCGCGATGACGGGCTTCGTCTCGATGATCGACAACGCGGCGAACATCATCGCCGGCGCCTTCCTGTCGAACGCCGGCCAGGACCCGTACCGCGAGGCGGCGGTGCGTCTGGCGGACCGGCAGATGCTGGTCTCGCCGGAGCGGGCGGCGTCGCTGGCGGACCTGGAGCGGATCGCCACGGTCGAGTTGCTGCGGCAGGAGCTGGCGGCCCTCGGCAAGGTCGCGGACGAGATGGTCGACGGCGGCCAGCAGGCCGGGATGCGGCTGGCGGTGCGGTGGATGTCGGCGGCGATGGATCGGCTGCTGGAGTCGCCCGCCGTGCCGATGCCGCCGGAGGTCGCGCGGATGATCCGCGAGGGCGCCGAGCGGGCGGTCGCGGAGATCGCGGCCGAGGACTCGGGGCCGGCCGAGGGTGGTGCGCGATGACGCCCGCCGAGTTCCGGGCTTTGCACGGCGACCCGCGTACCGACGTTCGCCACGACATGTTCGGCGACGTCCAGGGCTGGTCCGCCGAGGAGTTCGACGAGTACGAGCACGTGGCCGAGTACGCCTCCTGGATGGCGAAGCGGTCCGACGCGCCGGCTCCCACCGCCAGCGACACGACCGGGGGGACCCGATGACGACCGAGGACATCGCCGCCCGCTTCAAGCGCGAGACGGCCGAGCACGAGATGACGATCCTGTACGACGACGGCCTTTACAGGCACCTGCGGTTCGCCAACCCGCGCAACTCCGAGTTCTGGTGGGAGTTGGTCACCTGGCCGGGTTGCCTCGCGGTGCGGGGCGACATGGACGGCGAGCGGATCTTCGCGCGGCAGCCGGACATGTTCCAGTTGTTCCGGTCCGACCGCGGCCGGATCAACCCGTGCTACTGGTCGACGAAGACCGGCGGCGGCCGGCTCTCGTGCGAGGTGTACGACGAGGCCGTGTTCCGGCAGGTCGTGACCGAGCACTTCGTCGACGCGGTTCGCTACGGCGACGCACCGCGCGGCCTGGGCAGGGCACTTCGCCGGGACGTCCTGGACTGGGACCTCACCGACGAAGCCGAGGCCCGCCGGCTGCTTGAGGGCTTCGAGTTCAAGGGCTTCGAGTTCGCCGACGTGTGGGAGTGGAGCTTCCGGGGCTTCGACCCGTGGTTCCTCTGGGTGTGCCACGCGATCGTGCGCGGCATCCAGATGTACGACCTGCACCGCGCGATCCCGGCGCCTGCGTCCCCCTACGCCATGGGCTCGATGCACGGCGGCAAGGACGGCAGCAACTGGGTCGTCGTCGGCACCCTGGCGGACGGTTCACCCGTCCTGTGCGACTACACGTCCACCGACGAGGACGGACGGCCGCTGCAGGGCGTCGAGTTGCAGACGCTCCGGGACGTTCAGACGTGGCCCGGCCTGGACGACAAGCCCGACGAGGCCACCGCGTGACCGCCTCGACTGCCGCCGCTGCCCTGCCCCACAGGGCGGCGGCGGCCCCCGAGCCCCAGCTCGGGCAAGTCGCTGAATACCTGGGCACGTTCGAGGACGGCTCTCCGGAGTGGCACGCCGCAAGGGCGGACGGCCTGGGCGGGTCCGACATCGCCGCGGTCCTGGGCCTGTCGCCGTGGGAGTCCCGCTTCTCTCTGTGGCACGCCAAGCGAGGCATGGGCGGCGAGCGCGAGGTCACCGACCAGATGTCAATGGGCAAGCTCATCGAACCGTTTATCTGCGACACGTTGTTCACCCGCCGGTTCCCGGACCTCGAGGTGGAGCGCACCGGCACCTGGCGCAACCGCGCCCGCCCGTGGCAGATCGCCAACCCCGACCGGCTGGCGTTCGACGCCTACGGCCGCGTGTACGGGGTCGAGGCGAAGAACGTCAAGTACGACCAGGCCGACGAGTGGGGCGAGGACGGCTCGGACGTCATCCCCGTCTACTACGAGGCCCAGGTCCGGCACTACATGGACACCCTCGGCCTCGGGGTCTACTACGTCGCCGCCTTCTTCGCGGGCTGCGACTTCAAGGTGTTCCGCCTGGAGGCGGACGAGCGGCAGGCCCGGATCGTCCGCGACGCCGGCGCCGAGTTCCACCGCACGGTCCTCGAGGGGATCCGCCCGAACCTCGACGGCCACACCCGCACCTACCAGGTCCTGAAGGCCATTACCGAGGGCTGCGACCAGTCCGACGTCGAGATCTCCGCCGAACTCGCCGACCGATTCCGCTCCACCCAGTTCGACCTGGAGCAGGCGACCGAGGCCCGACAGCTCGCCGTGAACGAGGTCCTGGCCGCCATCGGCCGCGGCCGCCGGGCCGTCGACCCGAACGGCGTGCGCGTGGCGACCCGCTGCATGAACAGGGCGACCGACCGCACCAGGTCGCTGATGCCCGCCCCCACTCCGAAGACGAAGAGCCTCGAGGAGGCCGCATCGTGAGCATCGAAACCGCGATCGAGCGCAGGGACACCGGGCCCGGCGCGATGGTCGAG
>NZ_JBHTVA010000089.1:0-38392 GCF_042793325.1 Embleya sp. NPDC056575 | reverse complement strand
CCGCGGCGTGAGCGCGGCGAGGAGCCCGGCGGGAGTTCGAAGACACGCGCTAGGCTCCCCGGATGGCACAACTTCCGACGGTCGCCGAGATCACCGCGTTGCACCAGGCGTACGCACCCACCCGGGCGGTCTTCGAGAAGGTGCACACCCACTGCGCCATCGTCTGGCGCATCGCGGAGCAGCTCCTGGCCGGCCCCGCCGGCGCGGGCGTGGATCGTAACCTGGTACGGGCCGGGTGCCTGTTGCACGACATCGGCGTGTACCGGCTCTACGACGAAACCGGTCGGCTCGACGGCGCCAACTACGTCCGGCACGGCCTGCTCGGCGCGGAGATCCTGCGCAAGGAGGGCCTGCCCGAGGTGCTGCACCGGTTCTGCTCCTGTCACACCGGCGTCGGCGTGACCCGGGCCGACGTGGTGAGCCAGCAGTTGCCGATTCCGGTCGACGACTACGTCGCGGAGTCGGCCGAGGAGCGTCTGGTCATGTACGCGGACAAGTTCCACAGCAAGTCGAACCCGCCCCGCTTCCTGCGCCCGGACACGTTCGCCGCCAAGATCCGCCGCTTCGGTGACGACAAGGTGGTCACGTTCGAGGCCCTGTCGGCCGAGTTCGGCACCCCCGAACTCGACGTGCTCGCAACCGAGTTCGGCCACCGCGTCAGCTAGGCCCTGTCCGGCGGATTTGGCGGGTCCGCGCGGACCGGGCCGGATGCGCCCCCGCGCATCGAGCCGGCCGCGCCCACCGCGTACCCCGGTCGAGTGTCACATTCGCCGCCCCCGTCGGGTCGGCAGTTCGACCGACGCCGCCGCGGCCACCGTCCCACTTCCGGCGCTACGCCTCGTTCGTCGCCGGGCGGCGGTCGAAGTGGGTGGTGCTGGTGTTCCGGCCGACCTGAGCGGCACCGACCTGGCCCGGGCCGGTCAGGCGGGCAACATCGCCGACTTCATCGACGTCTACTCCGGCATGGACGCCGCGCTCCTGGCCACCACACCGGCGATCGTGGCGCTGTTGCCGCTGATCACGTACCGCAGTCCGGTGTTGTGGCTGATCCCGCTGATCTCGGCGGCACTGGCCGGTCAGGTCGCATCCAGCGTGGTCTATCTGTTGGCCCTGGTGCGCAGTCTGCTCCTGCCGGCGCTCGCGCTGGAGATCGGCCCCCGTTTCTGGCGGCCGGCGCGTCCGCGAGACTAGGTCGACAACGCACGCACGGAATCCGGAGGCACCCGCACCATGAGCACGCCGCGACCGCCCGCCCGCAGCGCCGAACAGCGCCGCCTGGACACCCTGCACCGCCTCGAGCACGACGTGGACGCGTGGGTGGCCACCGCCGACGCGACGACCGGAACGCCGTATCTGGTACCGCTGTCGTTTCGCTGGGATGGGGAGACGATCCTGATCGCGACCGTCTCCACGAGCCCGACCGCGCGCAACCTGCTGGCGGGCGGTTCGGCCCGGCTCGGCATCGGGCCGACCCGCGACGTGATCATGATCGAGGCCGACGCCGAACCCGTGGCGGTCGCCGACATGGCGGCCGAGACGGCGGACGCGTTCGCCGCCGTATGCGGCTTCGACCCGCGCGTGGCCGGCGCCCCGTACCACTACTTCCACCTGCGTCCACGGCTCCTCCAGGCGTGGCGCGAGGCCAATGAGCTGAAGGGCCGCACCCTCCTGCGGGAGGGCGACTGGCTGCATCCGTAGCGGGATTCGGCGGGTCCCCGAACATGGACCGGCCCGCCGCCGGTCTCGCGTGGGTACCGGCGGCGGGGGTCGTATCGGGGAGGGCTGCCCGGGGTGCTTCCCGGGCGGGGCCTACCTGCGGAAGTACGTGTCGAAGTTGCGCGAGAACTCGAGGTTGTTGAACCGGTCCCAGTTGATCGACCAGGTCATCAGACCCCGCAGGTTCGGACGGACACCGTGCGTCTGGTAACTCCCGCAATTGGTGCCCTTGGTCAGGCAGTCCAGGGCCTTGTTCACCTCGGTGGTGGACACCCAGCCGTTGCCCGCCTGGGTCGAGGCCGGCATGCCGATCGCGACCTGCTCCGGGCGCAGCGCGGGGAACATGTTCTCGGTCTTGCCCGCGACCGGGAAGCCGGTGAGCAGCATGTCCGTCATCGCGATGTGGAAGTCGGCGCCGCCCATGCTGTGGTACTGGTTGTCCAGGCCCATGATCGAGCCCGAGTTGTAGTCCTGCACGTGCAGCAGCGTCAGGTCGTCACGCAGGGCGTAGATCACCGGCAAGTAGGCTCCGCAGCGCGGGTCTTGGCCGCCCCACTGCCCGGCTCCGTAGTACTGGTAGCCCAGTTGCACGAAGAACGTCTCCGGCGCCATGGTGAGCACGAACCGGCTGCCGTACTTGGCCTTGAGCGTCTTGACCGCCGAGATCAGGTTGACGATCACGGGGGTGGTCGGGTTCTTGAAGTCGGTGTCACCGGTGTTCAGGGACAACGAGTGGCCCTCGAAGTCGATGTCCAGGCCGTCGAGTCCGTATTCGTCGATGATCGCGCCGACGGACTGGACGAACTTGTCCCGCGCGGCCGTCGTGGACAGTTGCACCTGGCCGTTCTGGCCGCCGATCGAGATCAGTACCTTCTTGCCGGCGGCCTGCTTGGCCCGGATGGCGGCCTTGAAGTCGGCGTCGCTCTCCACTCCGGGGCACTCGGTCACCGGGCAGCGGTTGAACCGGATGTCGCCGGAGGTGACCGATGTCGGCTCGCCGAAGGCCAGGTTGATCACGTCCCAACTCGCTGGTACGTCCGCCATCTTGGTGTAGCCCGAGCCGTTGGCGAAGCTCGCGTGCAGGTAGCCGATCAGGGCGTGCGGGGGCAGTTGGCCGCCACCGCCGTCGGTCGCGGTGGTGACGGTGAGCACCGCCGACTTGGCCGATTCGCCGGCCGCGTTGGTCGCGCTCACCTGGAAGCCGTACGCGGTGGCGGCGGTCAGTCCGGTCACGGTGGCGGTGGTGCCGGTCACGGACTGCGCCAACACCCCGTCGCGGTAGACGTTGTAGCCGCTCGCGCCGGAGACCGCGGTCCACGACAGGGGCACGGTGGTCGTGGTCGGCGTGCCGGCCGCGAGGCCGGTCGGGGTGGCGGGGATCTGGGTGCCTCCTCCGGTGGTGGTCACGCTGACGGGGGCCGACTTGGCCGACTCCCCCGCCGAGTTGGCCGCGCTGACCTGGAAGCTGTACGCGGTGGCCTGGGTCAGGCCGGTCACCGTGGTGCTCGTGCCGGTGACGGTCTGCGCCAACGCCCCGTCGCGGTAGACCTTGTAGCTCGTCGCGCCGGGAACCGCGGTCCAGGACAGCGGCACGCTGGTCGCGGTCGGCGCGCCGGCGGCCAATCCGGTGGGGGTGGCCGGGATTTGGGTGGTGCCGCCCGGGCCGATCAGGGAGAGGTCGTCGGCGTAGTAGGCGCCGGTGCCGTACCAACCGTGGGTGTACAGGGTGACCGAGGTGGTGCTCGGCCCGGTGCGGAAGTTCGTCGTGAGGCGGGTCCAGTCCGGTGCGGAGCCGGTCCACGTGGACGGATCGGTGGTGCCGGTGCCGGTCGCCCCGAGGTAGACGTAACTCCCGCGGAGCCAACCGGAGATGACGTAGTCCGAGGAGGGCTGCACGGTGACGGTCTGCGAACAGCGCGCGTTGTCGCTGCCGGCGGGGGTGGCCTTGAGGGCTCCGGTGCCGGCGTGCACCGGGGTGGTGACCGCGACGCCGCTGCCGGCGCTGCAGGTCCAGCCGGTCAGGGCGGACTCGAAGCCGCCGTTCTGGACCAGTTCGGCGGCACCGGCGGCGGTGGTGCCCGCGGCGTCGGCCGCACCGCCGCCGGCGACGGTGAGCATGGCGGCGGTCAGGAACGCGGTGCTCGCCGCGGCGACGAGGGGGCGCAGCCGCTTGGCGCGTGGTCGCGTGGGGGGACGAACGCTGGTGGATCCGGGCATGGGATTCCTCGCGTGGTCGGGACGGGACGGTGCGGGGAGCCCGGGCCGGTCGCGTGGTCCGGCCCGGGCGGGGCCTGTCCGGTGGATCCCGGTGGATCCCGGTGGGATCCCCGTGGATCTCGCCGGTCCGGACAGGCCCCGGTGGCGCTACGGCAGCGTGTCGAGGTGCGGGCCGACGGTGTTGGAGAACTGGTTGCCGTTCAGGGCGTCCCAGTTGGTCGACCACGTCATCGCGCCGCGCAGACCCGGGTAGGTCTTGCTCGGCTTGAACGTGCCGCAACCCGTGCCCTTGGCCAGGCAGTCCAGGGCGTTGTTGACGACGGTCGGCGAGACATAGCCCGAACCGGCGCCGCGCGGCGAGGCGGGCAGGCCGAGGCCGACCTGCGAGGGCGCCAGGCCGCCTTCGAGTTGGATGCAGGCGAGGCCGGTCATGAAGTCCACCGTGCCCTGGCTGTAGACCTTGCCGTCGCAGCCGAGCATCGCACCGCTGTTGTAGTACTGGGTGTTGACGACGGTGAGGATGTCCTTGATCGCCAGCGCGGTCTTGAAGTACTCGGTTCCGGTCGACTGCATGTCGAGGGTCTGCGGCGCCATGGTGATCACCAGGCTCGGGCCGACCTTGGCGGAGAGCGAGCGCAACGCCTGTGACATGTAGGTGGAGTTGATGCCGTTTTCGAGGTCGATGTCGACGCCGTCGAACCCGTAGGTCTGGAACAGGGTGTACAGCGTGTTGGAGAAGTTGCTCGCGGCGGACGCGCTGTTGATCGAGACGCTGCCCTTCTCCCCGCCGACCGAGATGATCACCTTCTTGCCGGCCGCCTTCTTGGCCGCGATGTCGGCCTTGAACTGCGCCTCGGAGTAGTTCAGCGCCGGGTCGAGGGTGAACGAGACGCCACCGGGTTGGCCGGTCGCGTCGGCGAACGAGACCGCGATGATGTCGTATTCGGCGGGCACCTGGGCGATGGTCTGGATCGTGGCGCCGTTGTTGAAGTTCTGCCAGTAGCCGGTGAGTACGTGCTTGGGCAGCGTGCCGCCGCCTCCGCCGTTGGTGGTGGTCGCGGTCACCGCGCCGGACTTGGCCGATTCGCCGGCCGCGTTGGTGGCGCTGACCTGGAAGCTGTACGCGGTGGACGGGGTCAGGCCGCCGGCGGTAGCGGAGGTCCCGGTCACGGACTGCACCTTGGCGCCGTTCTGGTACAGGTTGTAGCCGGTCGCGCCGGGGACGGCGTTCCACGAGAGGGGAACGCTCGTGGACGTCGGGGCGCCGGCCGCGAGACCGGTCGGGGTGGCGGGGATCTGGGTGCCGCCGCCGGTGGTGCTCGCGCTCACGGTCGCCGACCTGGGGGACTCGCCAGCGGAGTTGGTCGCGGTGACCTCGAAGCTGTACGCGGTGGACGGCGTCAGGCCGGTGACGGTGGCGGAAGTGCCGGTCACGGACTGCACCTTGGTGCCGTCGCGGTACACGTTGTAGCCGGTCGCGCCGGGGACCGCGTTCCACGAGAGGGGGACGCTCGTGTCGGTGGGGGCGCCGGCGGCCAGACCGGTGGGGGCGGCCGGGATCTGGGTGCCGCCGCCGGGTCCGGACAGGGTGATGTCGTCGACGTAGTAGGCGGGTTGGCCGTACCAGCCGTGGGTGTAGACCGTGACGGACGTGGTGGACGGACCGGTCCGGAACGTGGTGGTGAGCTGCTGGTAGGTACCGGCGCCCGGCGTCCACGTGGACGGGTCGGTGGTGCCGGTGCCGGTCGCGCCCAGGTAGACGTAGCTGCCCTGGACCCAGGCGCTCAGCGTGTAGGCGGAGTTGGGGAGGACCGTGACGTTCTGGCTGCAGCGGGCGTTGTCCGCGCCCGCCGGGGTGGCCTTGAGGGCCCCGGCGCCGGCATGCACCGGGGTGCTCGCCGCCGCGCCGGAGCCGGCCGAACAGGTCCAGCCGGAAAGTCCGTCCTCGAAGCCGGGGTTGCTCACCAGGTTGTCGGCGGCCCGGGCACTGCCGGCGCCCACGAGGGTGAGACCGGCGCCGGCCAGGGTGATCGCCGCGAGGGCGGCGAGGGTGGGATGCCCGCGGCGAGGGGACTTCGCTCGCGGAACGTGCGAAACGCGTGCCACTACTGCCTCCGTGCGTGGAGAAGCGATGTGGGTGGTAGCGATGGGACTTGCGTGCGCGACAGCCCGCCCTGCGCGCTTATTGGTCTAGGCCAAAGTGGTCCAGACCAATAGAGCATGTCAAGGTTTTCCCGGTGATCCGACGCCGTTTACCTGGGCGTCGCCGTTCGATTACGCTCCGCAGTGGGCGGATTGCCCTCGTTGCGGCCCACGTCGCGCCGCTCAGAGGTCGCGGCGGCGCAGGACGAGCGCGGCGGCGACCAGGAGGGCGAGCGGCCAGCCGGCCATGACGAGCCAGGAGTGGGTCGCCGACGGGGGGTACGGGCCGAGTTCGTCGTCGGCGGTGCCCGCACTCGCCAGTGCGGACCAGGCGTTGCGCGGCATGAGGTTGGCCGCTTCGGCGAGGAACCGGCCGCCCTCGGGGATCAGTTCGGGCACCACACCGAGCGCGACGAAGACCGCGAACACCGCGCCCGCCTGGTGCCGGACCAGCACGCCGGCGGCCAGGCCGAGCAGCGCGGCCACCGGAAGCAGTACGCACGCCGCCAGGAACCCGCGCGTCACGCCGGGGTCGTCGAGCGCGAGGCCGAGGCCCTTGCCGGACAACACCGCCTGGGACGTCCCGAACGAGGCGATCGCCGTGGGCACGCCGATCGCGGTCGCCACGGCGCTCGACACCGCGGCCTTGGCGAGGAGTACGCGGCGCCGGTCCGGAACGGCGATGAAGGTGGTGCGGATCAGGCCGCTCGCGTACTCGCCGGTGAAGGACAGTGCGCCGATCACCGCGGCGCCGATCATCAGGAAGCCCCAGACGCCGTGGTTGAAGGAGGCGGCGAGTCGATCGAAGTCGGTGCGACCGCGCGTGCCGATGAGGTCCACGCCGGAGCACAGGAACCAGGACAGGGCGGCGGTGCCGGGCGGAGCGAGAAGGAGGGGGAGCAGGAGCAGCCGCTGGGAGGAGAGTTTCAGCCACTCCGCGGCGAGGAGGTCGGGGAAACGGGCGGGGTGGGAGTGCGTCGGGGTGGTGGGCGTGGACGTCGGCATCCTGGATCCTTGTCGCGGTGGGGCCGGCCGCGGGGCGCGGCGCGGGTCAGACGTCGCGGCGGCGCAGCAGCGGCAGCAGTACCGCGAGTGCGGCGAACGCCCAGGCGGCGAGCGTGATCCAGGCCGTCGGCACGGACGGGAGCCGTTCGACGGTGTGGCCCGGGTCCATCACGGTCAGCCGCCCCCACGCGTAGCCCGGCAGCGCGTTGGTCACGTGCGCGCTCCGCTCCGCGTCCAGCGGCGGGATGCGTCCCTTTCCGGCCACCGGTCCGGCCAGGAAGAAGACGAGCACCGCGAACACCGTTCCGGCGGTGTTGCGGATGATCGCCGCCAGGGCCATCCCGATCAGGCCGCAGACCGGAAGCAGCACGGCGGTGCCGGCGATGGCGCGGCCCACGCCGGGGGTGCCGTACGAGAAGCCCGGGATCCGGTCGCCGTAGGTGGCGAGCGTGACGCCCCAGGCGCCGACGCCGATGACCAGGCCGACGACGGCGAGGGTGCCGGCGAGCACCGCCGCCTTGGCCGCCAGGATCCGGGTGCGCGCCGGTACCGCGATGAACGTGGTCCGGATCAGGCCGCTCGCCTGCTCCCCCGCCACGGTCATCGCGCCGAGCGTGCCGGCGGTGGCCATCAGCAGCAGGAACTTCGGGAAGGGGAAGGCGTCGTGCGCCGGATCCGGGTGCCGCTTCAGCTCGGCGGCCAGGGTCGGCCAGTCGGCGTAGGTGGTCGCGGCGCCGTCGTGGGCGAAGTAGAGGTAGAGCGGGACGAGCAGTGCGAGCACGATCGGGGTCGAGCGCAGCGAGGTCAGTTTGATCCACTCGGCGGCGATGAGGTCGCGCCATCGGGGGCGGGTGTCCGGGGTGGTCCACGTGGTGCTCACCGGCCCGCCCCTCCCTCGGCGCGGGCCGCCGTCGCCGCCGCGCGGTACCGCACGCTGTCCGCCGTCAGCTGCATGAAGGCGTCCTCCAGGGTGCCGCCGTGTGCGGTGACCTCGTGGACCATCACCCGGTGGGTGAAGGCCAGTTCGTTCACCTCGGCGGCGGTCGGGCCGGTCACCGCGAGCGTGTCGGGGCCGTGCGCCCGGACCGTGGCGCCGGCCTCGGCCAGCACGGCGGCCAACGTGGTCGGGTCGGGCGTTCGCACGGTGACGCCGCCGGTGGTCGCGCGGGCCGCGAAGGCGGCGAGCGATTCGTCCGCGAGCAACCGCCCGGCGCCGATCACGACCAGGTGGTCGGCGGTGTGTTCCATCTCGCCCATCAGGTGGCTGGAGACCAGCACGGTGCGGCCCTCCGCCGCCAGTTCGCGGAACAACCCGCGCGCCCACCTGATGCCCTCCGGATCGAGGCCGTTGACCGGTTCGTCGAAGAGCAGCACGGGCGGGTCGCCGAGCAGGGCGGTGGCGATGCCGAGGCGCTGCCGCATGCCGAGCGAGAAGCCGCCGATCCGGCGCCGGCCCGCGTCGCCCAGGCCGACGGTGGCCAAGACCTCGCGCACCCGGCCGCGCGGGAGCCCGTTGCTGCGGGCCAGCGCGCCCAGGTGGGCGTTCGCGGTGCGGCCGTTGTGTACGTCGTTGGCGTCGAGGAGCGCGCCGACGTGGCGCAGTCCGGTGCCGAACTCGCGAAACGGGCGCCCGCCGATGGTCGCCCGGCCGCTGGTGGGCGTGTTCAGGCCGAGCAGCATGCGCAGGGTGCTGGTCTTGCCCGCACCGTTCGGGCCGAGGAATCCGGTCACCATGCCCGGTCGCACGGTGAAGGTCAGGCCGTCGACGGCCAGGACGCGGCCGTAGCGCTTGGTGAGGTGTTCGATCTCGATCATGCCGTCGAGGTTGCCGGGGGGCGGGTACGGGTCGCATCGGCCCGTGGCCCGGCCCCGGGGGCGGGCGGCTCCGTCCGTGGGATGGGGTCCACGGGCTGATTCGGTGTGGGGCGGCTGCCGGCTAGGGTCGGCACGTGCCACGACTCTCGAAGACCTCCGCCCCGCCGACCCGGTTGTCGCCGGGCGCGTTGACGACGCTCGGCTGGTGCGCGGTCCCCGCGTTCGCGCTGCTGCTGTACGGGACGCTGCCGCAGCCGATGCATCCGGTGTTCCTGGCTCGGGATCGTTTCCTGTCGCCGTCGCCGGGTGTGGTGGTGGCGGTGGCCGTGGTGACGGCGCTGCCGATCGGGTGGGCGGTGCGGCGGCCGCTGCCGGTGTTGGGGCTGCTGCTGGCCGAGGCGGTCGCGGCCCGGGTGTTCGGAACGCGGTGTTGGCCGCTGTTCCTGGCGGCGGATGTACTGGTCTTCCATCTCGCGGTGAGCTGTACGCGCCGGGCCTCGGTGGTGGGTCTGGTGGGCGTGCTCACCGGCTGGGCCGTGGTCGCCTCGGCCTTCGTACCGGCGGGCCGAATCTTCGCCGTGCTCACCGGGCCGTCCTCGGGGCTGGCGGTGATCGCCGTCGCGGCGTGGATCCTGGGCAGTTGGATCCGTCTCCGGCAGGACCACGCCGAGGAGTTGCGGGCGCAGGTCGCGGTACAGGCGGTGCAGGCCGAACGGCTGCGGATCGCCCGGGAGCTGCACGACTTGGTCGCGCACAACATCGGCGCCATCGCGATCCAGGCGGGCGCGGCACGGCGGGTGATCGAGACCCAGCCGACGGGGGCGCGCGACGCGCTCGGGGTGATCGAGGCGACCAGCCGGGAGACACTGACGGGGCTGCGGCATCTGCTCGGCGCGCTGCGCGAGGCGGATGACGGTGTGGTGGGCTCGGCGCCGGGCGCGCCGGCAGCGGGCCTCGCGGACCTCGATCGACTGGTGGCGGGCATGGCGGAGGCGGGGGTGCGGGTGGAGATCCGTCGGTTGGGGCAACCTCGGCCGCTGGCGGCGGAGATCGAGTTGTCGGCGTTCCGGATCATCCAGGAATCGCTCACCAACGTGGTGCGGCACGCGGGGGCCGACCGCTGCCGGGTGTCGGTGGACTACGGGGTGGCGGAGTTGGCGCTGGAGATCGTGGACGACGGGGGCGGCGGCGGAGCCGGCGGTCGGGGGGCGGGGCTTGCGGGCAGCGGCTACGGGATCGCCGGGATGCGTGAGCGCGTCGCCCTGCTGCACGGGTGGTTCAGCTCCGGGCCGCGGCCCGAGGGCGGCTTCCGGGTGGCCGCGGGGTTGCCGATATGACGATCCGGGTCGTCTTGGTCGACGACCAGCCGGTGGTGCGTGCCGGGCTGCGGATGTTGATCGCCGACATCGCGGACATCGACGTGGTCGGCGAGGCGGGCACCGGCGCCGACGCGGTCCGGCTGGTCGACGAACTCGGGCCGGACGTGGTGGTGATGGACATCCGGATGCCGGTGATGGACGGGATCGAGGCCACCCGGATCATCACCGCGAAGTCCCCGGCCTCGCGGGTGATCGTGCTCACCACGTTCGACGAGGACGAGAACGTGTACGGGGCGCTGCGCGCGGGCGCCGCCGGGTTCCTGGTGAAGGACATGGTGCTGGAGGACATCATCGCCGCGATCCGGGTGGTCTCCGCCGGCGACGCGCTGATCGCCCCGGCGGTCACCCGCCGCCTGATCCGCGACTTCGCCGACCGGGCCCCCGCGCCCGCCCGCCCCCGACGCCCGATCGAGGGCATCACCGACCGCGAACGCGAGGTCCTGATCCTGATCGCCCGCGGCCTCTCCAACGCCGAGATAGCCGCCGAGCTCTACATCACGATGGCCACCACCAAAAGCCACGTGGCCCGCCTCCTCTCCAAACTGACCGCCCGAGACCGCATCCACCTGGTCATCACCGCCTACGAGGCAAACCTGGTCTGAGGGCCGGCCGGCGGCGTGGGGGCGGTCGGTGTCGGAGCGGGTCCCGGTCGGGGGTCAGTCGAGGCAGAATTCGTTGCCTTCCGGGTCGGTCATGACGATGTGGCCGGCTTCGAGGGGTGGGGTGGGGTTCCGGCGGTGTACGCGTTCGGCGCCGAGGGCTTCGAGGCGGGTGCATTCGGCTTCGAGGGCTGCCATACGTTCTTCGCCCCGGAGGCCGGGGGCCGCGCGGACGTCGAGGTGGACGCGGTTCTTGGCGGTCTTGCCCTCCGGTACCTGCTGGAAGAACACGCGTGGGCCCCGGCCGTTCGGGTCCTCGATGGCCGATCGCGAGTTGCGCTGCTCCTCCGGGACGCCGATCCGGGCGAGGAAGTCGTCCCAGGCGGCGAGGGGGTCGGCGCCCTCGGGCAGGTCGACTCCGGGCGGGGCGGGGTGCACGTAGCCGAGGGCGTCGCGCCAGAAGGTGGACAGGGCCTTGGGGTCGTGGGCGTCGAAGGTGATCTGGATGTGGCGGCTCATGGGGTGATCCGTTCGTGGGGGTTCGGGGGTGTGACTTCGTGGGGGTTCGGGGGTGTACTTCGTTGGGTTCTTGCTGCTCCTCCCACCTCGGCGATCCTGGCACGCATTGCGGACAGGATCGGTCCGCTGTCCGTCTGGCACCGTGGACGGCATGGATGTGGCGAGCGGTGGCGAGTTGGGGACCACGGAGCGGGTGCTCACGTTGCTCGGGTTGTTGCAGCAGCGGCGGGTGTGGACCGGGGCGGAGTTGGCCGATCGGCTTCGGGTCACCGCGCGCACCGTGCGGCGCGACGTGGAGCGGCTGCGGGTGCTGGGGTATCCGGTGCACGCCGAGCAGGGGGTCGGCGGGGGCTACCGGCTCGGGGCGGGGCAGGAGGTGCCGCCGCTGCTGCTGGACGACGAGGAGGCGATCGCGACCGCGGTGTCGTTGCTCGCGGGTGCGGGCGGCGCGGTCGCCGGTGCCGGGGAGGCCGCGCTCCGGGCGTTGACCAAGCTCGATCGGGTGCTGCCCACGCGGTTGCGGCACGAGGTGCGGGCGCTGTCGGGTTCGGTGGAGTTCTTCGGCCGGGGGCGTACGCCCGTCGACCCCGAGGTGGTGATGACGCTGGCGGGGGCGTGCCGGGACGAGGTCGAGGCGGGCTTCGACTACCCGTCCGGGGGCGAGGTACGGCGGCGACGGGTCGAGCCGTATCGGCTGGTCGCCTCCGATCGACGGTGGTACCTCCTCGCGTACGACCTCGACCGGGACGGCTGGCGCAGTTTCCGGGTCGACCGCATGACCGGGGTGTCGGCGCGGACCTGGCGCTTCCGGCCGCGCGCCGCGCCGGACGCGGCGGCTTATGTACAGGAGGGTGTGGCGAGTCGGGTGTACGCGCACCAGGCCCGCCTCCTCGTCCACGCGCCGGCCGACACGGTACGCGCGCAGATCCCCCCGTCGGCGGCCGTCGTACACCCGCTCGAAGAGGACCGCTGCGAGGTCGTCAGCGGTGGGGGCAGCCTCGACTACGTCCTCATGCACGTGGCGCTGCTCGGCCACGACTTCGAGGCGATCGCCCCGCCGGAACTGGGCGCCCGCTGCCGCGAGTTGGCCGGGCGGCTGGCCGCGGCCGGGGCGACGCCGCCGGGCGGGCCCGGCGGCGGGCCGACTCCCGGGTAGGCGTGGCTGGTCACCCGTTGAGGCCGGTGCTTCGACCGGCCCTGGACCCGGCACCTCGCGGAAGCCGCCGAGCGCGACGTCGCACGTCGTCGACCGCACGTCGGGACGGCGCGAGGACACCGCCCGACGCGGCGCGGGGCCCGGTCACGGGCCGCGGTCAACCATCCGTGGTGCGGGGCCCGTTGATGGTGGGCGGGCGGGGTCGGCCTGATGGGCGGCGGCGGTGTACGACGATCAGGATGTCGGTCCAGGCGATTCCGGCTCCGATGACGGAGCCGATCGCGGCCGGGATCCACAGGGCTCGGGCGCCTGCCGCGTCGGTGTCGGCGGCCACCGCGAACAGGGTGGCGGCCAGGATCAGGACCGGGAGCGCGATGCCGGCCGGGGTCAGGCGGCGGGCGAGTGGGCTGAGATGGACGGGTAGGTGGTGGTGACCGCCGGCGTTGCGGCTCGGAGGTGGCTGGGCTGCTCGTGCGGTCATGGTCGACATCTACCCGACGGGACCCCCGCCACGCCAGACCGGACCGGCGACTCGGCGGTTTCGTGCTCGGGCGGAGGTGGCGTGGGCTTCCGGGCCATGCGCGTCACCGGCGCGCTCGACGTCGGCATCACCTGGGTCGGCACCCACATCACGACCGAGGCCGAGACCCCATGAAGATGGCGTCCGCGCGCCCCGGCGTCCGGCCGGCCTGCCGGTGAGGGAGTTCCCTTCGTTCTCGGGCAACAAAGAGGAGCGTCACTTATTGCGTTGCAATATTCACTCCGAGTGTCCATCCTGATGGTTGTTCCCGGCTTTGAGGCAGCGCGGCGACGGAGGAACCCGGCACCGCGAGGAGTCGCACCGGGGATGCCCGACGCCGGCCTCCCCCGACCCCGACCGGGGCGGAACCGGGAGCACTCCGCGCCGACGGGCACACCGAAGCCCGCCACACCCAACAAAAAGGGACAAAACAATGCGCAGCAACACGCTCATCGTCATCGCCGCGAGCACGGCACTGGCCACCGTGTTGATCACCTCGTCGACCGCCTCGGCCGAGCCGGACCCGCCCGGCTGCGCCAAGGGGTCGTTGTGCGCCTACGGCGGCGAGGATCAGACCGGCCCGCTCGTACTGTCCACCGCGGTCGACTGGGCCGGGGACGTGCTCTTCAGATCGGCGTTCAACAACGGCACCACCCACGCGGGAGCCGATCACGTCGAGCTGACGTACGCGGTCGAGGGCGGTACCGAAACCGACTGCCTCGACCACAACCCCTTCGGCCACTACAAGGGCAATGCCGGCGAAGGCGTCCACCTCGTCAAGATCGTGTGGCGCGGCTCCTGTTGATCCCCTCCCGCGGACACTCACTCCTCGACCGCGCGCCCCGACCGAGGCCACACCACCACGGAGGACCCATGTCCATGTTCGGCACTTCCCGGATCGCGGCCAAGACGGCGAAGAGGGCCACCGCCCTGGCCGTCGGTACCGCACTCGTCGGAATCCTCACGATTCCGGCCGGCACCGCAGCGGCGCGAACCGCTACGGTGCAGAGCAGCCCGGGACACTTCCTCGCCGACGGCGTCAACATCCGCAGCGGACCGGGACTCGGCTACACGATCCTGGGCCAGGGCTACAACGGTGAAACATTCACCGCCCACTGCGCCGTGGCCAACGCCGAGGGCCACTGGTACCGCCTGACGACCCACAGGGGCAACGTCACCGGCTATGCGGACCAGAACTACCTGTTCAACGACGGTGGCCTCCTGGGCAACTGCTGACGTCAGACACACCGATGGAGGTGCCGTCGGCCTCCACCCAGGCACGAGCAGGGCGGCGCGGATGCGCGGGGCGGGGCCTGGCCGGGCGCGAAGTGGCTCGCCGGCCCGGGTCGCTCGGGTGCCCTCCCGCACCCATGCGGCTGACGCACGGGGGGCCGGCCCACCCATCGCGCGAATTCGGCCCGTCGGTCGACGGAAATGGGCCCGTACGCCCGCGCATTCGGGCTGACCGGCGGGGTTGCGGCGGGCCGCCGGCGGGGGCGGCCTAGGCTGGGCGCGTGAGCACTTCCCCGTACCGCCCCGTGCCCGCACGGCCGGCGACGAGCGCGGATGTCGACGCGATCGTCGCCGCCCTGACCACCGCTTTCTTCGACGACCCCATGTGGGGACCGGCGTTCCCCGACGTCGAGCGTCGCGCCGAACAGGCGTCCCAGCTCTGGCGGTTGCTCGCCTGCTCCGCGCTGCGTCACCCCTGGGCGCTGGTCACCGAGCACGTCGAGGCCGCGGCGCTGTGGATCCCGCCGGGCGCGAGCGAACTGGCGGCGGAGGAGGAGAGCGATCTGGAGACGTTCCTGGTCGAGCTCACCGACCGCCCCACCGCCGACGGAATCCTGCGCATCTTCGAATTGCTCGGCGACGCGCAACCGAGCGAACCGCACTTCTACCTGAGCCTGTTGGCCACCCACGACGACCACCGCGGCCGTGGCCTCGGCATGGGCCTGCTGACCGAGAACCTGGCCCGGATCGACGCCCTCGGCGAGCCCGCCTACCTCGAGTCGTGCAACCCGGCCAACAACGCGCGCTACGAACGGGCGGGCTTCACCACCCTCGACACGGTCACCCTGGACACCGGCCACGTGGTCACCACCATGTGGCGCCCGGCCCGCCCCACGCCCTGAGCCGTCCCGCGACCTCGGCCACCCACGCCGACTCGTCCGGTGCCCTCACCCGCCCACCGAACCTCACGTTTTGCTCAGATCCCGCCCCTTCCACGCGCCACCCTCCTAGCCTCGTCGCCTGCGGGCGATCCCCCGGCCCACGCACCGGATCGGCGCCCGGCGAGTGCGGCAACGGAGGTGCGATGAGCCCGAGTCGGACACCCGATACGTGGATCGCCCCGGCACGCGTCGACCCCGTGCTGCGCTCGACCGCCCTGCTCGACGAGGTCGCCGACCGCTATCCGCGCGCGGTGTCCCTGGCCGCCGGACGTCTCGTCGACCCGACCCGAGCCGAGCCGGCCGACGGGCGTCAGGAGGCGCTGGCCCATGCGTTGCGGGCGCTGCGCCGTTCGGATCGCGACGTGGTCCTTGCCGTCGCGCCCACCTACATCGGCCTCACCCGCGCCGCCCGCCTCGTCGAACTGCCGGTACTCCCCGTCGCCGACGGCCCGCGCGGCGTCGACCTCGACGACCTCACCGCCCAGGTGCACGGCGCCCGCGCCGCCGGGCTGCGCCCCCGAGCGCTGTACCTGGTCCCGGACTTCGCCACCCCGGCCGGAATCGGCCTGGACCTGTCCACGAGACACGAACTTCTGGATCTCGTCGCCGACTTGGACCTCCTGCTGCTGGAGGACGACCCCTACGGCCCGGCACCCGTACCCACCACCGCCAACCCCCACCGCCCGCCGGGGCTGCACACCCTCGACACCCGCCGCCGGGTCGTACACGTGGACACCTTCACCCGAAGCACCCACACCCCACCCACCACCACAAACACCAACACCACCAACTCCCCCGACCGAACCACGTGGGCCGCACGCGTATACCTGCACAACCCCCGCCACCTCCTCGAAGGTCTCGCCACCCGCTTCGGCCACGGCCCACTGGCCGGCCGAGTGCACTGGCACAGCCCCGCCGGCGGCCTGTTCACCGTGCTGACCGTCCCGTTCGTGGTCGACGACGCGCTACTGGAGTTGTCCGCAAGGGAGTTCGGCGTGTTGTGGACGCCCATGGCGCACTTCTACGACCCGGGTGTCGGACCCGCCCACCGGCTGCGCCTGTCCGGCGGCGCCCTGGACCCGGCCCGCATCGACGCCGGCCTGGACCGCCTGGCCGCCCTGGTCGGCGACCGCTCGGGCCACCACTCCCGCCGCCCGGATCGACGCGCGTCCACCCACCTCGTCCCCTGACGCGCCGACGATCGGCCCGAGCCGATACAACCAGCGATATGGTGTGCGAAGTACGGGAGTTGCCCAAAGCTCGACCGGACGGGAGCACACCATGGCAGTACCCGTGGCGATGAACCACCTCGCCTACCAGACCCGGGACCTGGCCGCGACGCACCGCTTCTGGACCGAGGCGGTCGGCGCCGAACTCGCGGGCGCGGTCCGCGAGGAGTCCCGGACCACCAGCAGCGGCGAGGTCACCCCGCCGTTCCTGCACGTCTTCTACGCGCTCGCGAGCGGCGAGTGCATCGCGTTCTTCGACGTGGCCAAGGAGTACGAGCCGGTCCCCGACGGCCTGGAGTGGTGGACCCGGCACGTCGCGCTCGCCGTCGACTCGACCGCCGAGGTCGACGCGATGGCCGAGCAGATCCGCCGACACGGCGTCGAGGTGCGCGGCCCGATCGACCACGAGGGCGTCTGGTATTCCGTCTACTGCTTCGACCCCAACGGCGTACACCTCGAAATCACCCACCAGAACCGCCCCTTGACCAAGCAGGACGCCGACGAGGCCCGGTCCGCGTTCGACGACTGGCTCACCGACCGGGCGGCCGGCCGGGTCTGAGGCGCGAGCCCGGGACACCCCCGTAATCCCGGGCCCGACCCCGTCAGCTCTCGACGCGCGCGTAGCGCACCATGACCACACCGGCGTCGAAGGTTCGCGTATCGACCAGGCGCAGCCCGCGGCGCACGTCGTCGTTCCGGAAGACCGGCTTGCCGCCGCCCAGGATCACCGGGTGCACGAAGAGCGCGTACTCGTCGATCAGGCCCAGTTCGGTGAGCGTGTTGGCCAGTCCCGCGCCGCCGCTCAGCAGGATGTCCTTGCCGGGCTCGGCCTTGAGCGCGGCGACGTCCTCGGCCACGTTCGCGCCGATCACCTCGGCGCCGTGCTCCGCCTGCGTCAGCGTGGTCGAGACCACGACCTTGCGGGTGGCCCGCCAGACCGGCGCGAACCGCAGGTCGTGCGGATGGGTGGAGATGGTCTCGACGATCGGCCAGTAGCCGGCCATCATCTCCCACACCACGCGGCCGTACAGGAACGTGTCGACCCCTTCGTTGATCGTCTGCCCGAAGTCGGACAACTCCGGACCCATCGTCGGCCAGTCGAACTCACCGTTGGGGCCCTCGATGTAGCCGTCGACCGACTGGTGGACCATGTAGAGGATCTTGCGCATGAGGTGCTCCCTGGGAGGATCGGGGCGGGGATCGGGGGATTCCGGCCGTTTCCGCTGTTCTCACGGTGAGGTCGGATCCGGCGACACGTTCTCGACATCGATGACGAAAGATCCCCCCGGAAGTTCTTCAGGCGCCCTCGCCCACCCGCGCCGCGCGTATCTCCAGATAGCGGCGCTCCGGCAGGCTCGTGGTGCGGCGGGCCGCCTCGCGGTACGCCTCCCGCGCCGCCTCGCGGTCCCCGGCCAGTTCGAGCAGGTGGCCCCGTACCGCCCAGACCCGGTGCCGGCCGGCCATGCGCTCGTCCCCCGCCAGCGTGTCGAGCAGGTCCAGGCCGGCCTGCGGGCCGTGCACCATCGCCGCCGCGACGCTCTGGTTCAGGGTGACCATCGGCCCCGGCGACAGGTGGGCGAGGAGCCGGTACAGCGCGAGGATCTGCGGCCAGTCGGTGTCCTCGGCGCGCGCCGCCTCGGCGTGCACCGCGGCGATCGCGGCCTGGACCTGGTACGGCCCCGGCGGCCCCCACGTGAGCGCGTCGGTGACCAGGTCCGTGCCCTCGCGGATGGACTCGGCATGCCAGCGGGTCCGATCCTGCTCGGCCAGCGGGATCAGCGCGCCGTCGGCGCCGGTCCGCGCGGCCCGCCGCGAGTCGGTGAGCAACATCAGCGCCAGCAGTCCGGCGATCTCGCCGTCGTCCGGCCGCAGCCCGTGTATCGCCCGGGTGAGCCGGATCGCCTCGGCGGTCAGGTCGGTCCGGTGCAGGTCGGGGCCCGAGCTGGCGGTGTAGCCCTCGTTGAAGATCAGGTACAGCACATGCAGCACCGCCCGGAGCCGCTCGATCGCCTCGGGTCCGGCGGGGGTGCCGAATCGGCCGCCGGCCGCCTTGATCCGCTGCTTGGCCCGGCTGATCCGCTGCGCCATGGTGGCCTCGGGGACCAGGAAGGCGTCGGCGATCTGCGCCGTGGTCAGCCCGCCGACCGCGCGCAGCGTCAGCGCCACCTGCGAGGCCCCCGACAGCGCGGGATGGCAGCACAGGAACAACAGGGTCAACGCGTCGTCGTGGGCACCGCTCGGCTCCCCGTCGGGCGCGGGCGCCACGTGCTCGTCGGCCGGCGCCTGGGCGGCCAGCCGCTCCTCGCGGTTGCGCCGGGCACGTTCGCTGCGCCAGTGGTCGATCAGCCGCCGATCGGCCACGGTGAGCAACCACCCGAAAGGATGGTCGGGCAGCCCGTCCACCGGCCACTGCACGGTCGCCGCGAGCAGCGCCTCCTGTACGGCGTCCTCACACGCGTCGAACTGGCCGTGTCGACGGACGAGCACACCGAGGACCTGCGGGGCCAATTCCCGCAGCAGGTCCTCGGCGGGCGCGTCCATGCTCACATCTCCGTCCCCGACTCGGACATCAACGGCCGTACCTCCATCGCCCACCGCTTGGCGTCCGGCCAGCGGGCGGCGATGTCGGTGGCCCGCTCGGTGCTCTCGCACTCGACGAGGAGGTAGCCCGCGAAGTGCTCCTTGGCCTCCATGAACGGGCCGTCGGTGACCGCCGGCACCCCGTCGCGCACCCGGACCGTCTTGGTCTGCGTCGGGTCGGCGAGCGCCTCGCCGCCGAGCAGTTCACCGGACGCGGTCAGCTCGGCCATGATCGTGCCGACCTCGCCGAACAACTCGTCGCGCTCGGCGTCGGACAGCTCCTCCACGAAACCGGGGCGGTTGTAGATCAGCAACATGAACTTCATGACTTCGCTCCTCGTGCGTGCGCCGCGTCGGCCCCTGCGGGCCGCTCGTATCCGGGTCGGAGTCGGCCGGCCGTTCTCGACATCCCGGCGCACAGAATGTCGGATCGAGATCCCGAAGGCGATCTTGCCGCGCGAAGCCGCGCGGAAGTCGGACCAATCCCCCGCCGGCCGCTCACACCACCGCGACCTCCGTCGCCGGCACGTCCCCGGGCCGCAACACGCGCCACACCATGGCCGTCCCGACGATCGTCGCCACGCCGGACAGCGCGATCACATGCCCGGGGTCGAACACCCCGGCCAGGGCACCGGCGCCGGCCATACTCACGCCCTGGAGGGTCATCGTCCCGGTCATCGCGAGCCCCATCGCCTGCCCGGTGCCCGCCTTCGGGACGGCGGCCAGGAACCGGCGTTGCAGGCCGAGTTGGTAGGCGAAGCCCGCGTTGGAGAGCACGAACAGCGCGGCCGTCACCGCCACCGGCGGGCTCGCGGCGACGAACAGCAGCGGGATACCGAGTTGGAGCGCCAGCCACGGCACCAGCCGCTCCCGTCGGGCCGGCCGGACGAAGCGCCCCACCAGCAGATTGCCGAGCAACATCCCGCCGGCGGCCGAGCCGTACAACAGCCCCGCGTGATCGGGCGCGTACGGCACGATGACCCCCTCCGCGGCCACGATCAGGTTCGCCGGCACCCACTGCGCCAGCAGCAGTCCGCGCACGACCGGATCGGCGAGCAGTTCCCGATTGACCCGCCACGTCGCCCGTATCGTGCCCTCGGACCGAGGCGCCGGCCCGCCGCCACCCGCCACGCCGCCGCCCGCTTCGACCTCGTCCCGCTCCGCCGCCGTCTCGCGCGCCAACCCGAAGCGCACCACCACCGCCGACACCAGCGCCGCGACTGCGGCGAACACCAGCGCACCGCCCGGGCCGACCAGCGCGAGCAACACCCCGCCGACCGCGTACCCGAGCACCTGCATCGCCCCGGCCGTGACCCCGAACACCGAGCGGGCCAGCACATAGGCGTCACCGTGCAGCAGTTCGGGCAGGGTGCGCTGCCGGGCCGCGCCCGCGACCGGGCTGACCAGGCCGACGCTCGCGAGCAGCGCCAACACCGCCCACACGGGCAACACGTCGACCGCGAGGACCAGTGCCATGACGCAGCGGATCAGGTCGTAGCCCACCATCGCCGCCCGCACCGGCAGCCGGTCGGTCAGCGAGAGCAGCAGCGCCCCGCCGAACGCCTGCGGCACGAAGCCCGCCACATACGCGAGCGCGGACAGCGCCGGTGACCCGGTGCGTTCGTAGACGAGCACCGCGAGCGCGAGCATCCGCACGGTGTCGCCGACCAGCAGGAGTACGTAGGAACCGAAGAGCACCCGGAAGGCACCCACCGCGAAGATCTCGCGGTAGGTCGCCGGTCTGACGTCGTCACCGATCATGCGGCGAGCCTGCCGAGGCACGCCGGACGTGGGCCAAACTTTCGGCACAGGCCGAAACCTGGGAGGCTGCGGGCGGGAGGTGTCGGGTGCTCAGGATCGAGGTCGGGCCGGCCGACGTGGCGCGCAGCAGGTTCGCGATCTCCCCGCTGGGCGAGACCGTGTTGGTGCTGCGGACCCTGGCCGGCAGTCATCACGCCGGGCCGCTGCGGCCGTGGATCGAACGGCTGCGGCCCGCGTACGAGCGGCTGCGTCGGGAGATGCCGGCGGTCGCCGCGATGACCTCGCTGTATCGGCGCGGCGGCTACAACGCCGACTTCCTGCATCCGCCGCCGGCGGGGATACCGACCGGCATCGGGGACGAACTCACCGCGGTACGGGCCACCTCGCTCGACCGGGCCCGGGGCGAGTTGGCGCGCAATCTGGCCGGGTTGCGCCCACCGTCGGCGGCGGCGCGCGCGCTGTTCGAGGCACCCGACGTGGTCGTGCGGCTCGCGGACGCGATGGAGGCGGCGTGGTCCAGGCTGCTCGAACCGCAGTGGCCGGCGCTGCGCGCGGTGTTGCAGCACGATCTGGTGCGCACCGCCGGGCGGTTGACCACCTACGGGTGGGGCGCCGCGCTGAGCGACCTGTCGCCCCGGCTGCGCTGGCACGACGAGGGCACGATCGAGGTGGCCGGCCACCAGGACAACGGCACGATCGTGCTCGGCGGCGCGGGGTTGTTGTTCGTGCCCTCGGCGTTCGGCGCGAGCATCGTCTACGTGGAGCCGCCGTGGCCGTACGCCATCGTCTATCCGGCCCGCGGCGTGGCCGAACTCATGGGCGCCCCGGCCCCCTCCGACGACGCGGCGCTGGCCGACCTGCTCGGCGGCACGCGCGCGCTGATCCTGCGCGCGTTGCACATCCCGGCCACCACCACCCAACTCGCCGCCCGGCTGAACCTACCCCTGGGCACCGTCGGCGACCACCTGGCCGTACTGCGTCGCGCCCGGCTGATCACCGGTCTGCGCGTGGGCCGCTCGGTCCGCTACCAACGCACCGCGCTCGGCGAGGTGTTGACCGAGGGCCCGCCCTGAAGCACGCGCGCTCCGCCCACCGCTCACCCCGCCACCGCGAGCAATCCCGGCAGATAGCCCTTCACCTGCCCCGTCGCCGTCGGGTGGTACGACTCGTCCAGGGGCAACGTCACCCCGTGCAGCCACTCGTCGGCCCCGCACACCCCATGGCCGGCGAACCGGTCCCGTACGTCCGCGAAGTCCGCGCCGGCCGCCGCCGCGCGCCCGGCCGTGGTCTCGTCCAGCACGTCGGCGGCCTCGTCCAGCACCCGCCGCTTGGCCTCGCTCAGCCCGAACAGGCAACCGCCCAACTCGAACAGGCGCGGATACCCGAGCACCACCAGCCGCGCGCGCGGAGCGAGCAGCCGGATCCGCGCGTAGGTGGCGTCCAGGTCGGCCGGCAGCCGGTCGCGCGTGTACGCCGTCGACGTCGCCACCGCGTCCGCGCAGTCCCGATCGGCGCCGAGCACACACGTGCGGATCGTGTCGGCGAAGCCGACGTCGTTGCCACCGACGCTGATCGTCACGAGCGTGGTGTCGGCGTTCAACACGGACGTCTGCCCGCCCAGCACCTGCGCGGTGGTCGCACCGGAGCAGGCGGCGAAGGCGAACTCCGCCGCCGGGTGCGCCCGGTGCCACAGCGAGGGGTACGCGTTGGCGCTGCGCTTGCAGTCGCCGCCGTCGGGCAGGTAGTCGCCCGCCCCCACCCCCGAACTGTACGAATCCCCCAGCGCCGCGTAGCTCGACGTCGGCGCGGCCGGCGCCGCACGCGCGGTGGGCGCGGCGAGCCCGGTGAACACGAGGCCGGCGGCGGCCAGGGGGGCGGCGACACGGGCAAGCGAGGGCACGGGTGGGTCTCCTCCGGAACGTGGGCACGTCGTCGGAGGTATCGGCCGCGCGGCCGACCGACTTGACCACGATCACCCCCGGGAAGGACCCGGGCCGGCCGCCGCCCCCGCACCGTCCGCCTCCTCGACCGCGGGTCGGCGGGCGGATCCACCCCCGGCCCGCCGACCAGACTTGACGAACCGTCAAGCCGGCGTTCGCCCCCGCGTCGCCCGACGCCACTACACACATATCCATGACATCAGTGGACAGAAGGACCCTCCTGCGTACCGGCTCCGTCGTCGGCGCCGGCCTGGCGATCGCCCCCGTCCTGGGCGCCGGTTCCGCCTCTGCCTCGACGTCGGACGCGCCCGCCTTCGTCGCGTCCGGCCGGCCCGCGCTGAGCCACGGCGTGCAGAGCGGCGACGTCACCGCGTCCTCCGCGATCGTGTGGGGCCGCGCCGACTCGCCCGGTCGACTGATCGTCGAGTACGGCACCCGGCCCGACCTGCGCGACGCCTGCCGCGTGCGCGGCCCGTGGCTGACCCCCGACGGCGACCTGACCGGCCGGGTCCGGCTGCGCGACCTGCCGGCGGGCAAGCGGATCCACTACCGGGTCCGGGTCGAGGGCGAGCGCGGCGCGGCCGGCGAGGCGATCACCGGCTCGCTGGTCACCGCGCCGCACGAGCACAGCCGCTCCGATGTGCGCTTCCTGTGGTCGGGCGACTGTGTCGGCCAGGGCTGGGGCAGCAACCCCGACCTGGGCGGGATGACCATTTTCGAGCAGATGCGCCGGCTGCGCCCGGACTTCTTCCTGCACAGCGGCGACACCGTCTACTCCGACGGCCCGCTGGTGGAGAGCGTCAAGCTGCCCGACGGCCGGATCTGGCGCAACGTGGTCACCCCGGAGAAGTCCAAGGTCGCCGAGTCGCTGACCGAGTATCGCGGCCAGTTCGCGTACAACCTGCTCGACCGCAACTACCGCGCGTTCACCGCCGAGGTCGCCCAGATCAACCAGTGGGACGACCACGAGGTGCGCAACAACTGGTACCCGGGCCAGATCCTCGACGACGCGCGCTACACCGAGAAGCGCGTCGACGTGCTCGCCGCGCGGGCCAGGCAGGCGTTTCGCGAGTGGGTGCCGATCGGCGACGACCGGGTGTACCGCAAGTTGTCCTTCGGCCGACACCTGGACGTGTTCGTCCTGGACATGCGCACCTACAAGGACCGCAACGACGACAACCGCTACGCCGACCCCAAGCGCGGCATGCTCGGCGACCGGCAGCGCGAGTGGCTGATCGAGGGTCTGTCGCGCAGTCGGGCCACGTGGAAGGTGATCGCCAACGACCTGCCGCTGGGCCTGGTGGTGCCGGACGGCGCCAACGCGCAGGAGGGTGTCGCGCAGGGCGACCCGGGCAAGCCGCTGGGTCGGGAGATGGAGTTCGCCACGGTCCTGCGCACCGCGCAGCGCCGCGGTGTTCGGGGCATCGTGTTCCTGACCGCCGACGTGCACTACACGGCGGCGCACCACTACGACCCGTCGCGGGCCGCGTTCCAGGACTTCGACCCGTTCTGGGAGTTCGTCTCGGGCCCGCTGAACGCGGGCGCGTTCGGCCCCAACGCGCTGGACGGCACCTTCGGCCCGAAGGCCGAGTTCGTGCACGCCCCGCCGCGCGCGAACTTCTCGCCGCTGGAGGGTTTCCAGCACTTCGGCGAGGTCGAGATCGACGGCCCGTCGGGCAACCTGACGGTCAATCTGCGCGACGCCACGTCCACCGTCCTGTGGAGCAAGACCCTGCGCCCGACCCGCTGACGCGCCGTCAGCCCAGTACTGACGCACCGTCAGTTCCACTCACTGACACACCGTCACGGGAGCCCTCGTCCGCCGACGAGGGCTCCCGCTCGGCGGGCAACTCGTCCCATGCATACGGCGAAACGTCCATCACTACCCGAAAAAGCGCGACAAAGATCGTTCGCCGCTTCGATTACGCTCCGCCTCCGACCGCCCCTAAGGGGTCGAGGCACCGAGCGAAACGAGGCGCACGCATGGACAACGCACGTGAGCATCCCGACCCCACCCGCCCCGGCGCCCGAGCCGGCGTACCCGTCGGGCGAATCGTGCGCACCGTGGTCCCCGCCGTCGCCGCCTGTCTGGTGCTCGGCGCGTGCGGCGGCGGTGACGACGCGGCGGGCAAGGAAGCGGACACCTCCACGGTGGCACCCAAGCCCGGCGGCACGCTGACCGTGGCGATGGCGAGCGACATGCGCTCGATGGACCCCTTCGGCGCGCTGAGCAATTCGTACACCGACAACAGCCGACTCAACGCGGTCTACGACTCGCTGTTCTGGCACGAGGCCAAGACCGGCAAGGTGATGCCGCAGATCGGCGAGAGCCTGACCGCGGACCCGGGCAACGCGTCCTGGACGCTCAAGCTCAAGCCGAACGTCAAGTTCTCCGACGGCACCCCGTACGACGCGGCGGCGGTCAAGTTCACCTGGGACGAGCACGCCGCGCCGGCGCGCAAGTCGTATCAGGCGGGCACGATCGCGGCGGTCAACGCGACCGAGGTGGTCGATCCCACCACCCTGAAGATCACCCTGACCGGCCCGAACGCCAACTTCGACCACATCGTGGCCTCGAACCTGTCGTTCATCGTCTCCCCCACCGCGTACCGGAAGGACCCGGCCGGCTTCGCCCGCAGCCCCGTCGGCGCCGGCCCGTACACCTTCAAGGAGTGGACCACCGGCGACCACATCACCTTCGTCAAGAACCGCGGCTACTGGCAGGGCGCCGCCAAGCCGTACGCCGAGACCGTGGTGTTCAAGGTCATCCAGGACAGCACCCAGGGCCTGGAGACGGTCTACTCCGGCGGCGCCGACATGAAGGTCTCGGTCAACGCCGAGGACCCGGTCAAGGCCAGGCAGAAGGGCCTGGAGACCAAGGTCGTCACGATCATCGGCGGCGAGTCGATCTACTTCAACAACAAACGCGCGCCGTTCGACGACGTGCGCGCCCGGCGCGCGGTGCAGCTCGCGCTCGACGCGGACGAGGTGAACAAGATCTCGTTCAGCGGCAACGGCACGCCCACGCACAGCATCTTCCCGCCGGAGAGCCCGCTCGTGGACGCGGGCACCGAGACCGTCCAGCGCACCGACCGTGCGCAGGCGCAGCGGCTGCTCGACGAGTTGGCCGCGGAGGGCAAGCCGCTCGACTTCACCTACTCCATCCCGCAGAACGCCAACGCGCAGCGGACCGCCGAATACATCATGACCTCGCTCCGCGCGCTGCGGAACATCTCGGTCAAGATCGCGCCGATGCCGATCGCCGCGTTCCAGACCGACATCGTGATCAACAAGAACTACCAGGCGGCGATGTTCAGTTACTACCTCTCGGACGCCGAACCCGGGTTGTACGTGAACCTGTACAGCACCAGCCCGAACAACTATCTGCTGTACGCGAACCCCACCGTCGACCAGAACCTGGACCGGGCCCGGACGACCAACGACCCGGCGCAGCGCAAGGCCGCCTACACCGCGGTCGCCGCGCAGCTGAAGCAGGACGCGCCGCTGTGGACGTACCAGTCGTCGGTGGTCACCGCGTTCCACCGGTCGACGGTGGTGGGCATGGTGTTGAGCAACGACGGCATGGTGTTGATGGACCGGATCGGGCTCAAGGGCTGATCCGGTCCGGGGCCGGGGGACGAAGGACGGGCGCCGATCCGGCCCGGCCTCGGCGGCCGTACCCTCGGGGTTCGGACTTGAGTCTCCACCGGGTGGAGACGGCACGGTGAGGGACATGGACGGCGCGCCCCTGTATTCGATCGGCGACCTGGCTCGACGGACCGGTCTGTCGGTCCGCACGATCCGGTTCTACGCGGACGCGGGGGTCGTGCCGCCCACCCGACGAAGTCCCGCCGGCTACCGGCTGTACGACGTCGACGCACTGGCCCGTCTCGAACTCGTGCGCACGCTGCGCGACCTCGACGTCGACCTGGCGACCATCCAACGGGTGTTGGTCCGCGAGGTCACCGTCGCCGAGGTCGCCGACGCGCACGCGCGGGCGCTGGACACCCAGATCGAGACGCTGCGGTTGCGTCGGGCCGTGCTGCGCGCGGTGGCCGGGCGGGGTTCGAGTCCCGAGGAGATGAATCTGATGCACAAACTCGCCCGACTGTCCGACGGGGAACGCCGGAAGTTGATCACCGACTTCCTCGACGCGACCTTCGCCGACCTGGACGTGGACCCGGACTTCCTGGCCCGGATGCGCTGCGGGCTGCCGAGTCTGCCGGACGATCCGACCCAGGAACAGTTGGAGGCGTGGGTCGACCTCGGCGAACTGGTCACCGACCCCGACTTCCGCGCGTCGATCCGGCGGATGGCGGAGTACCAGGCGCGCGACCGCCCCAACGAGCTGCCCCAGGGCACCTACGAGCGGCTGTCCGAACTCACCCGGGAGCGCGTCGAGGCGGCCCGCGCGGCCGGGATCGAGCCGACCTCGACCGCGGCCGAGCCGGTGGTCACCGAGCTGATCGCGGCCTATGCGACGGCCTTCGGCCGCCCGGCCGACACGGCCTTCGTCGCATCGCTGGTGGAGCGGATGGAGGTGGGCGACGACCCGCGCGCGGAACGCTACTGGGCCCTGCTCGGCATCATCAACGGCTGGCCCGCCCGGCCCAGCGCGGCCCCGGTCTTCGCGTGGTTCACGGAGGCGCTGCGCGCCCGGGCGTAGGCCCGAACCGACGCCCGGGGAAAAACGCGAAGAGGGTGGTGGGCGCGGGAGATCCGCCCACCACCCTCCGGTCTCGCGCTACCGGATCAGCCGACCAGTACGCCCTCGCGGGTGTCGCCGCCGCCCGGCTCCGGGTCGTCCTCCTCCGGGTGTTCGGCCAGCTTGCTCGGCCACCAGATCTTGCGGCCGATGTCCAGGGTCAGTGCGGTGACCAGGACCGAGCGCACGATGAAGGTGTCCAGGAGCACGCCGAGCGCGACGGTGAAGCCCATCTCGGCGAACGCGACGATCGGCAGCGTGCCGAGCACCGCGAACGTGCTGGCCAGCACCAGGCCGGCCGAGGTGATCACGCCACCGGTCGCGGCCAGGCCGATCTGCATGCCGCGTCGGGTGCCGTGTCGCTTCGACTCCTCGTGGACCCGGCTCATCAGGAACACGTTGTAGTCGATGCCGAGCGCCACCAGGAACACGAACACGAAGAGCGGGAAGCCGACGTCCGTGCCCTTGAAGCCGAGCAGGTGCTCGAAGGTGAACACGCTGATCCCGAGGGCCGCGGCGAACGACAGCACCACGGTGGCGATCAGCACCAGCGGCGCCACCACCGCCCGCAGCAGCAGGCCGAGCACGATCAGCACCACGAGCAGGATCAGCGGAATGATCACCTTGTCGTCGTGTTCGGACGCCGAGGTGATGTCCATGCGGGTCGCGGTACCGCCGCCGACCTTGGCCGCGGCGTCCGGAACCCCGTGCACCGAGTCGCGTACCCGATCGACGGTGCCGTTGGCCGCCTTGGAGTCGGGCGAGGCGATCATCGTCGCCTCGATCTGGACCCGGCCGTTCACCGCACCGGTCTGGTGCACCTGGCCGGGAGCGATCCCGGGAGTGCCCTGGATCGCCTGGATCAGCGCCGCCGCGGCGGACTCCTTGCCGATCACCACGATCGGGTCGCCGGAGCCCGCGGGGAAGTAGCGCTCCGACACCTCCTGGCCGTGGATCGACTGCGGCTTGTTGGTGAAGGAGTCCTTGTTGGCGATGCCGTCGCCGTTGAGGTTGGTCAGGCCGATGGTCATCACGCCGAGGATGACCGCGGTGATGATCCACACCACGCGGGGACCGCCGGAGATCTTGCGGCCGACCCGGGCCCAGACGCCCTTCTCGTCGTGCGTGATCGCGTCCGGCTCGAACTGCGGACGCACCGGCCAGAACACCCAGCGGCCGACGATCACGAGCAGCGCGGGCAGCAGCGTGGTCATCGCGATCAGGCCGACCAGGACACCGAGCGCGCACACCGGGCCCAGGCCCTTGGTGGACTGCATCTCGGCGGCCATCAGGCACAACATGCCGACGCCGACGGTGGCGGCGCTGGCCACGATCGCCGGTCCGGCGCGGAACATCGCCGCCGCCATGGCCTCGTGCCGGTCCTCGTACCGGTGCAACTCCTCGCGATAGCGCGCGATCAGCAGCAGCGCGTAGTCGGTTCCGGCACCGAAGATCAACACGGTCAGGATGGCCGCGCTCTGCCCGTTGACGACCAGGCCGGCCTTGGTGAACAGGTACACCACGGCCTGGGCGCTGAACAGTGCCACCACCGCCGAGATCACCGGGAGCAGCCACAGGACGGGACTGCGGTAGGTGAACAGCAGGATCAGCACCACCACGCCGAGGGTGGCGTAGAGCAGTGTGCCGTCGATGCCCTCGAACGACTCGGCCTGGTCGGCGCCGAGCCCGGCGGGGCCGGTGACGTACGACTTCAGGCCCGTCGGGTTGTCCTTGAGCGCTTCCTTGAGCTGGTCGACCGCGTCGCCGAGATCGTTCCAGCCGCCGTCCTTGATGCTGATCGGAACCAGGATCTGGGCGGCCTTGTGGTCCTTGTCGAAGCTCGTGTCCTCGATCTTGCCGGTCACGCCCTTGGCGGTGCCGAACTTCGTGCGGTCGGCGAGGATCGCGTCCTGGTCCGCCTGGGTCAGGCCCGACGAACGTTCGTAGACGACCACGGCGGGCACCGTGGTGTCCGGGTGGAAGTCCTTCTGCTCGTTGATCACCTTCGTGGACTCGGCGTCGGCGGGCAGCCACGACGAGACTTCGTTGTTCTGTGCGTCGGTCAGCTTGCTCGCCAGGGGCGCCGCCGCAACGAGCAGCACCACCCACAAGGCCAGCACGACCCACTTGGATCGGCGCCCGCACGGCAACGCCGCAAGCGCCTTGATCCGGTCCATGTATCCCCCAGCTGATGAGCTGATTCCCAAACGGAAGCAGCGGTCGATCGACTTCACGGATTCAGCTCTGTGCCGGGTTCGAGAACACGCGACCAAGGCTGTCCGCAGCACCGCGCGTAGCCAACCGTGCGGTGCTGTTGTTGCTGTGTGCCATACCGAGATTCGGACCGTCCGGCGCCCCGAAACTCATCGCTTGCCGGCGGTCCGACGGCGGATTGTCCTGGACGGACTGCCCTACCGTCCACCGAATACCGCGCTGTTGGGCACAGGACGGGTTAATAGCTGGTGAACTCACCGCACGGCCGGGCCGGATCGGCGGGCGAATCGTGACGCAGCGGACGGGTGGGGTCGCGATCGGTCATGCGCCGGCGGCCGCCGGCGGTTGGGTCCTCGGTCGGCGGGGCAGTGCGACCAGGCCGTCCAGGAACCGTTCCAGGACGAAGGTGAAGCGTTCGTCGATGTCCGGGCCGGTGAGTTCGCGGGCCGCCGCGACCAGGTGCGGGTAGGTGTCGGCCGGGAACGCCGCGATGGTGTCGCCGATCGCGGACACCGCCTCGCCGATGGGCAGCCCGGCGGCCACCGCCGCGCTGATCGGGCGCTGTTCGCTGTACACGAATCCGCTCACCAGCAGGCCCAGGCCGTAGGTGATGTAGGCCGCGTCCTGCCGGTCGAAGCCCGCGTCGTCCAGGATGGCGAGTTGATGCTCCATCACCGGCGCCATCCCGGGACCGGACGGGAAACGACCCATCAGGACCCGCACCGAATCCCGGTTGTCCTTGAGGAACTTCCGGAAGGCCCAGGCGAGTTCGCGCAGATCGACGCGCCAGTCGCCGTGGATCGGCGGCAGTTCGTGGGCGCCGCGCCCGAGCAGGCCGTCGGCGAGCAGGTCCAGCAACTCCTCCTTGTCCCGCACGTGCCAGTACAACGACGGTGCCCGTACTTCCAGTTCGGCCGCCACCGAGCGCATCGACAGCGCGTCGAGGCCGTCGCGTTCGAGCACGGTCAGGCCCGCCTCGACCAGTGCGTCGAGGGTCACCGCCGGCCGCTTGCGCGCGCCGTCCGGTCGCGCCCGGCCCTTGCCCGTCATACCCACTCCTCGTCGTCGACTCCGCCGAGGGCGTTGCCGCCGACCTCGTGCGGTCGAGTCTTCCTCGGAATCAGGTCGATTCCCTTCCGCATTCGGGCGTGTCGCGAACCGGCTTGGGACGTGGTTCGGACGCGGTTCGGACGCGGCTCGGATCAATTCTCTTGCGTCGGCGGGCGCGGCGATGCAATCTAACACCATTAGGGATCGACTAACACTGTTAGGGAGAGTCATGTCGCACGAGTCCTCCGAGTCGGGGGCGGGGTCGATATCCGGGTCGGATCAAGCCGGCGCGCCACGCAAGGGGCTGATCCTGGCCACGCTGTGTGTGGCGCTGTTCGTGGCGATGCTCGACAACGTCGTGGTGTCCAACGCGCTGCCGAGCATCGACCGCGACCTCGACGCCGGGGTCAGCGGACTCCAGTGGGTGATGGAGGGCTACAGCCTGGTCTTCGCCGCGCTGCTGCTCACCGGCGGCACGCTGGGCGACCGGTACGGCCGGCGCCGGGTGTTCCTGATCGGCCTCGGCGTCTTCACGGCGGGATCGGTGGCGTGCGCGCTGGCCGGGTCGTTGGCGACGCTGATCGCCGGGCGCGCGGTCCAGGGCGTCGGCGGCGCGCTGTTGTTGCCGGGCAGCATGTCGATCATCCGGCACGTGTTCACCGACGATCGGGAGCGGGCCCGGGCGATCGGGATCTGGTCGGGGGTCTCCGGTGCGGGGCTGGCGCTCGGACCGGCGATCGGCGGTCCACTGGTGGACGCGTTCGGGTGGGCGAGCGTGTTCTGGATCAACGTGCCGATCGGCGTGGCCGGGGTCGTGATCGGCGCCCTCGTACTCCCGGAGTTCGCCGAACGGCGCGGTCGCCTCGACGTGCCGGGCGTGCTGCTTGGCGTACCCGCCGTCGGCGCGCTGGTGTTCGCGCTGATCGAGGGCCCGGCCCAGGGCTGGACCTCGGCTCGCGTGTTGGGCGCCGGCGCGTTGGCCGTGGTCGCGCTGATCGGCTTCGTGTGGGTCGAACTGCGGGCCGCCCAACCGATGCTCGATGTCGGTTTCCTGCGCGACCGGGTGATCGGCGTCGCCGTGTGGGGCGGATTCGCGGTCAGCTTCGGGATGTTCGGCGCGTTCTTCTTCCTCGGCCTCTACCTCCAGGACGTGCTCGGGTACACGCCGACCGAGGCCGGGTTCGCGTCGTTCCCGTCGACCCTGGCAATCATGGTCGCGGCGCCGGTCTCCGGGCGGGTGGCGGGCCGGATCGGGCCGCGTCTGCCGTTGGTGATCGGGCTGACGATGTGCGGGATCGCGCTGGGCGGGCTGTCCTTCTACGGCAAGGACGTGACATACCTGGAGTTCTGCTGGGTGTTGCCGTTCCTGGGCGGCGGCATGGGCCTGTGCTTCACGCCGATCTCGATCGCGGTGATGTCCCGGGTCGAACCGGCCCGGGCCGGCATGGCGTCGGCGATCTCCAACACCGCGCGCGAACTGGGCGGCGTGGTCGGCATCGCCGCGCTCGGCGCGATCCTCACGGCGCGGATGTCGAACCGGCTGGGCGATCTGCTCGACCGGGCGAACGTACCGCCGGACCAGGCCCGGAAGGTGGTCGACGCGAGCACGTCCGGTGGCGGCGGGGGCATCGGGCACCTGGGTACGGCGCCGCCGGTCGTGCGCGAGGCCGCCTCGACGGCGTTCATCGACGGTCTGCACCTGGCCCTGTGGACCGGGTCCGCGGTGCTGCTCGGGTCGGCGGTGGTGGTGGCGTTCCTGATGCGGGAGCGGCCGGTGGAGACGGGGACGCGGGGGCCGGCGGCGAAGCGGACGGGGGTGGCGGCGGCCTGACCGGCGGGACGGGTCGCGGCGGCGGCAAGGCGGGACGGGGGCGCGGCGGGTGGTGTCCGGGGGCCGCGACCGCCGTCCGGGCGGCGCTTCGGCCGCCGCCCTCCCTTCAGTACATGCCGCGCATCGCCGTCCGGACCTCGCGCAACGTCTCGTCGGCCACCGTGTTCGCCCGCTCGTTGCCGGCCCGCAACACGCGCCGCACCTGCTCGGGATCGCGGGCGAATTCGGCGCGGCGGGCCCGGATCGGGGCCAGGAACTCGTTCACCGCCTCGGTGACGGTCCGCTTCAGCGCGGCGGCTCCGGCGGCGCCGATCTCCTCTGCCACCTCGTGCGGGTCGCGCCCCTGGCACAACGCGGCCAACAACACCAGGCCGGCCACGCCGGGCCGGGCGACGGGGTCGTAGGTGATGTGCCGGTCGGCGTCGGTCCGGGCCGCGCGGATCAGCCGGGCCGTCTCGTCCGCGCTCGCCCCGAGCGGGATCGCGTTGCCCCGGCTCTTGCTCATCTTGGTGCCGTCGGTGCCCAGCAGCAGCGGCGCAGCCGACAGCAGCGCGTCGGGCACGGGGAAGACCGGCCGGCCGCCCGTCGGGTAGCGGTCGTTGAACCGGCGGGCGATGGACCGGGTGAGTTCGACGTGCGGCAACTGGTCCTGGCCGACGGGGACGAGATTGCCCTTGCAGAACAGGATGTCGGCGGCCTGATGGGCGGGATAGGTGAACATCAGCCCGCTGACGGCGGCCTGCCGCGAGTGCGCGATCTCGTCCTTGACGGTCGGATTGCGGTTCAGCTCGGCGACCGAGACGAGGCTGAGGAACGGCAGCAACAGCTGGTTCAGCGCCGGGATCGCGCTGTGCGTGAAGATGGTGGTGCGCTCGGGGTCGATCCCGATGGCCAGGTAGTCGAGCACCAGGCCCTCGACGTATTCGACCAGGCGCTCGGCGACGTCCCGGTCGGTCAGTACCTGGTAGTCGGCGATGATGAGGAATCCCTCGACGCCGAGGTCCTGGAGCCGCACCCGGTTGTGCAGGGTGCCGAAGTAGTGGCCGAGGTGGAGGGGGCCGGTCGGGCGGTCGCCGGTGAGCACCCGGAACCGGCCGGGCTCGTGTCGGATCCGCTCCTCGAGTTCGGCGCTGCGAAGCCGCGCGGCGGAGGTATTGACGGCGTCGGTCGAGGTGGTGGGGGTGGTCGCGCCGGCGGCCGTGCCGGCCGTGGTGGTGTCGAGCAGGTCGTTCATGATCCGTCTCCCGGTGGATGGTCGGCGAGCCGCCGCCGGAACGACACCCGCCCGCCTCCCACTTCGGGACACGAAAAAAGGGCCGTCCGTACGAACGACCCTGGTCAGGCCCGAATGGGCGGTCGCTCCTACACGGAGCGCCACCAACTCGTACCCGATACACGATGCATACCCCCGAGCATAGCGCCCGCCCGATGCGCCGGTGAGGTTTCCGGTGTTCCCGTCGGAGTGAGCCGAGGGGGGTGGGGTTGGCGTGGCTGAAGTGTGGGCTTGTGTCTGGGAATCGTCTGTCGGAGGGGGTGTGGGCGGGGCTACCGTGGCAGGGCTCGAAGCGGCGTCGTGGCTGGTCCGATCCGGTGTGCCGCCAACTCTCCCCGTCCCCGAACGTGATCGCGGCGTCGTGCCGGTCGGTCCGGCGGGGTTCGGTCCGAGCCGGGTTGAATAGCCCCGCGGAACGCCTTTGGGGAGGCCCCTCCGTGGTGCGGCGGGCGAGGCGGAACGCGGTGGACGCCCCGCGCTCCGCCTCGTCGGGCCTAGGCAGATGGGTCGGCGGCGACGCGCACCGCTGTCGCGCCGGTGCGGGCGCGGGCGCGGGCGGATTGTGCGTGGGTGGTGATGGGTGGGTGCGATGGTCGCAACATGCCTGCGCAATTGTCGCTTTCGGGGCATCGGTGTCCGAATTCCTGTTCCCTTCCCGGGTGGTCGCGGGGCTTCCGGGGCGCTCATCTGCGGGGCTTCCGCGGAAACGCCCCATCGCTCTTGCCGGGGGCGCTACCTTCGCATAAGGACCCGAAGCCCACACGTTCGATCCGTCCACGCTGCCGACCCCCGGGCGGCGGGTCCCGGACACCCGTCAGGAAAGGCCGATTGCCGTGCCGCACCCATTGCTCGACGCCGTCGATACCCCGCAGGATCCCGCCGCTTTCCTGCGCTCGATCGGAACCGTGCACACGATCTTCGGTGACCAGGACTCGGGTGCGGTCTCCTACGGAGTGCACGCCGAGGGGAACTGGTTCGTCAAGACCGGCCCCAACCCCGCGTCCGCGCTCAGCCTGCGTCGCGCGATCGACCTGCACGCGCATGTCCGCCACCCGGCGATCGTGCCCATCCTGCACACCTTCACCGCCGGCGGCGTGCCCGTGACGGTGGGGCCGTGGCAATCCGGCGAGGTGCTGTACCACGCGACCGTCAAACGTTCGGGCAAGCTGCTGCGCACCGGCGCGACCTCGCCGCTGGCCCGCTTTCGGGCGCTGCCGCTGGACGACGTACACGCGGCCCTGGACGCGATCCTCGACGCACACCGGCTGATCGACGCGGCCGGCTACGTCGGGGTGGACTGGTACGACGGCTGCGTGCTCTACGACTTCCCCGCACGTCGGGTGCACCTGATCGACCTGGACGAGTACCGCGGCGCGCCGTTCGTACTCGACTGCGCCCGACTGTCCGGGTCCACCCGCTACATGCCACCCGAGCACAGTCGGCGCGGCGCGCTGGTCACCCGGGCCGGCACCGTGTTCCTGCTCGGCCGCACGCTGCGCCTGCTCCTGGACGCGGGCGACGAGGAACGCGCGTGGCGCGGCACCCTGGCGCAACTCGCGGTGGTCGAACGGGCGACCCGGCGCGACCCGGCGGAGCGCTACTCGAACGTCACCGAACTCTTCGACGCGTGGAGCGCGGTGGCGCCGGCGGGCATGCTCTCGGGCACGTATCGGGTGTGATCGTCGGGGACGCGCGCCGGTCGGGCGTCGCGTCGGTGGGGCCCGGCTTCGGGGACGGCTTCGGTCCCGGCTTGCGGCACGGCGTCCGGTCTCCCGCCGGGTTCAGCGTTGTGGGCTGCCGAACAGGGCGTCGCGGGCGTCGTCGAGGGCGGTCAGGACCGCCCCGTCCAGGATCGCGCTGCCCGGGACGGTCCCCGCGAGTACCCGGGTGGGCAGGGGCGTCAGCTCGGCGAGTCGGGACTCGACCCGCCCGGCGAGGGCCGCGTCGCCGGCCCGGCCGGTCTCCCCGCCCAGCACCACGCAGCCCGGGTCGAGGATGACGGCGAGCGCGGCGGCGGCGAGCGCCACCCGGTCGGCGAGTTCGTCGAGGAACGCGGCACCGGCGCCGGTGTCTCGCTCCGCCGCGGCCCGTACACATTCCTCGGCGGTACCGGTGAGGCCGTACCGGGCGGCCAACTCCTCCACGGCTGCGCCCGAGGCCAGGCTCTGGAAGCCGCCCTCGCAGTCCACCCGCGACGGCAGTCGACCCGTCCCCGGGACCGGCAGGAAGCCCAACTCGCCGCTGCCGCCCGACATGCCGCGGCGCAGCCGGCCCTCCAGCATCACGCAGGCGCCGATCCCCTGGCCCAGCCACACCAGGACGAACGTGTCCAGGCCGCGGGCGGCGCCGAGGCGCTGTTCGGCGATGCCGGCGAGGTTGGCCTCGTTCTCCAGGACCACCCGGCCGCGGTCGCGCAACGCGGCCGGCAGGAGGGCGTGCCAGGCCGGGAGGAAGTCCTCCACCCCCAGGTTGCCGGTGACGGGGTCGATCAGGCCGGGTGCGCCGACGCCGAACGTGTGCAGCGTCTCGGCGCCGGCGCGGGCGGCGGTGTCGTCGACCAGGGCCAGGACGTCGGCGATGGCGCGGGTCGGCTCCCGGTTCGCCGGTATCGCGAGCGTGCCGGACGCGGCGATCCGGCCGGTCAGGTCGGCGACGACCACCTCGACGCCGCCCAGGCGGACATCCAGGCCGGCGATGTAGGCGCGCTCCGCGACGATCCCGTACAGCCGCGCGTTCGGGCCGCGTTGGCGGGTGCCCGATTCGCCGGCCAGGTGGATCAGTCCCGCGCTGCCGAGACGGTCGACCAGGTCCGCCACGGTCGGGCGGGAGAGCCCGGTCAGCGTCTTGAGCTGGGCGGCGGTGAGGGGGCCGTGCTCGATCAGCAGATCGAGGGCCAGGCGGTCGTTGATCGCACGACACGTGCTCGGCGTGGCGGTACGGGCGGTGACTGTCATGGGAACCGATCCTACGCAAAGTCTTTCTTTCAGGAACCCTGCCTGATAATTTTCCGGCCATGACGGAGACGAACACCTGCCACACCGCGCCGACCGCCGCCCAACGCACGGGAGGCAACGCACCCGCGGAACCGGAGGCGACCGCGAGGACCGACACACACGAGGCAGCGAGCGCGGCACGGGTGGGCGGTGCGCGCACGGTGGCCGATCCGGTGGGCGCGGACGGCGACGGCGGGCGTGAGGAGGCCGGTCGGGCTCGGGTCGCGGCTTGTTTGATATTTGCGGTGCATGGATCCGTGGGGGGTGGGTTCGCGGCGCGGTTGCCTTGGTTGCAGGGGCATCTGGACTTGAGTGAGGGGCAGTTGGGGGTCGCGCTCGCGGCGCCTGCGGTGGGGGCGTCCCTCGCCATGCCGTTGGCCGCATCGCTGGTGCATCGGCACGGGGGGCGGACCGCGCTGCGGTGTCTGATCGCGGTGTGGTGCGCGGTGCCGCTATTGCCCCTGTCCGCGCCGGGGCTGGTCTGGTTGTGCGCGGCGCTGCTGGTGTTCGGCGTCGGCGCCGGGATGTCCGACGTCGCGATGAACACGCAGGGCCTCGTGGTCGAGCAGCGGGTCAAGCGCTCGACGTTGCCCCTGCTGCACGGGATGTGGAGCGCCGGCGCGCTGTTCGGCGCGGGCGTGGGCGCGGCGGCGGCGTTCGCCGGACTCGACGCCCGCCTGCACATGGCGGGCATGGCCGTACTGCTCGCGGCCACGGGTTGGTTCGCCGGCCGCGACCTGCTCGACGCGCGGCCGGCCGCCGCGGGTGGCGGTGGCGCCGACACCGAGGCACCACCGCGCTTCGCGCTGCCGTCCAAGGCCGTACTCGCGATCGGCGCCGTCGGCTTCTGCGGGGTGTTCGCCGAGGGCGCGGGGGCGAACTGGAGCGCGGTGCACTTGAAGGAGGTGGCCGGCGCCTCCCCCGGCGTCGCGGCCCTCGCGTTCACCGGATTCGCCTGCACGATGGCCGTCGCCCGACTGCTCTCCGGGATGGTGGTGGACCGCTTCGGGGTGACCCGTACGATCCGCGCCGGCGCGGCCCTGAGCACCGTCGGCGCCGTGGTCGTCGCCGCCTCGCACTCCCCCCTGCCCGCCGCGCTCGGCTTCGCGCTGCTCGGCGTCGGGGTGGCCGCGGTGCTGCCGCTGACCTTCGCCGCGGCGGGCCGTGTCGGCGACAATCCGAGCCGGTCGATCGCCGGCGTGGCCACGGTGACCTACACGTCCGGCCTGATCGCCCCCGCGATCGTCGGCGCCATCGCCGACCACGCCTCGCTCAACACCTCGTTCGCCGTGGTCGCCGTCCTCACCGCGGTGCTGATCCCGACGGCGCGGCTGCTCAACCCCTCGGCGCCGCCCCCCGCCGGCAGCCGACCCGCCCCGCCCGAGGCCGCACCGCCCAAAGCCGTATCGCGCGGGCCCGCCTCGGGATCGATCCGGATCGGCACCTCCCCGTCGGGCGCCGCCACCACCGTGCTCTTCCCGCCGCCGGAGCGCTGATGGGGCGCGAATGCCGACCGCGCGATACGGCCCGGGGCGCACCCACGCCCCCGGGCGGGTGGCGCGGGGCGGGGGGGC
>NZ_JBHTVA010000088.1:0-38540 GCF_042793325.1 Embleya sp. NPDC056575 | reverse complement strand
CGCGGAAGCCGATCGGCTTCCGCGCGCGTGGCGTTTCGGGTGTGGGGTCAGTCCGCGTCCAGGGCGCTGGGGAGGCGCGCCGGGCAGCCGTTGGTGTATGAGGCGTTGTACTCGAAGTGCCATTCCTCGTTGTCGTACATCCGGCACCACCCGTACTTGCTGCCCTTGGCCTGGAGCCAGGCCTGGGCGTTGGCCGGGTAGATGTCCACCGCGACGCCCTTGACGTGCATCGACTTCTCCGGCGGAAGCACCCAGTGCAGTGCGGCCTCGCGCGAGCCGACCTCGGCGATCTTCTCGTCCAGGAGCCGCTGCTGGTGTGCCCAGCCGCGTTTGCCGGAGTTCAGGTTCAGCTTGATGCCCTCGGCCGCCATCGCCTGGTCGATCCTCTTCCACGCGGCGTACGCGGCCGGGGTGAGCGCCTTCGGGTCCTTCGGCGCGTCCTTGTCGTTGGCGGGCGCCTTGGCGGTGCTCGACGCGGACGATTTCGGCGGCTTGGTCGTCGCCGACGTGCTCGACGGGGAGCCGGAGGAGGGTGCGTTCGTGGGGGCCGTCTGGGTGTTCGAGGCCTGTTCGGGGTTCGGCGTCACCTGCACGCCCACCGAATCGGCCCGGTCCTTCTTGTCGTCGCCACCGCCGAGGAACAACACCGCGCCGACCCCGGCCCCGCCGAGGATCAGCGCGCCCGCCAGGCTCCAGGCCACCAGCTTGCCGCGCCGGCGCCGTGCCGGCTCCGCCTCGTTCGCCGGGGCCGGTCGGGGCGGCTCGGCGACGGGCGCGGCCGAGCCGACGGGCGGCTGCTCACGCGTGTACCAGTCGGCCGGAACCGGCGTGGTCTCCGCGTCGAACCTGCCCGGCGCACCGGATATGCCGGGAGCGCCGGGCGGCTGCGATCCGGGTGGACCGGCCGCGCGCCCCGAGCCCGAGCTGTGCTGTTCCCACGAGGTGTCCAGGAAGTGCGCTCCGTCGGGTGTGCCCCCTTCGTCGGGCTGTGGTTCTCCGCTGCCCGCTGCGTGTCTCACTGGTGAAGCCTCCTCGTAGTGAGCCTGGATCCTCTCGCGGATCACGCGCGCCGAGCGAGCCACGGTTGTCCCGACCTGTGTGGGATACACCACTGCAACCGTTTCGGCGTCCGGCTCGTAGCCTGGGAACCACCGGTCGGAGCAACCCGCGTAACCTGGGAGGCTTGCCGCAAGGAGAAAGGGGTCGAAGGTGAGCACGCACCACCGCACCGGAGGACTCGTCGACGGTTTCGGTCGCGTCGCGACCGATCTGCGGGTGTCGCTGACCGACCGCTGCAACCTGCGGTGCACGTACTGCATGCCCGAAGAGGGGCTGGACTGGCTGGCCAAACCCGAGCTGCTGACCGGCGAGGAGATCTCCCGCCTGGTTCGGATCGCGGTGACCATGCTCGGTGTGCGTGAGGTCCGCTTCACCGGCGGCGAGCCGCTGCTGCGCCGCGAGCTGGTCGACATCGTCCGCGAGGCCGCCGCCCTTCGGCCGCGCCCGAAGTTGTCCGTCACCACCAACGGGATCGGCCTGGCCCGCCTGGCGCCCACGCTGCGCGAGGTCGGCCTGGACCGGGTCAACGTCTCGCTGGACACCCTCGACCCGGCCCGATTCAAGGCGATGACCCGCCGCGACCGGCACGCCGACGTGGTGGCCGGGCTGGCCGCCGCGGTGGACGCCGGGCTCGGTCCGGTCAAGGTCAACACCGTGCTGATGCGCGGCGTGAACGACGACGAGGCCGCCGCGCTGCTCGCGTGGTGCCTGGAACGCGGCTACGAACTGCGCTTCATCGAGCAGATGCCGCTGGACGCGCAGCACGGCTGGCAGCGCTCGGAGATGATCACCGCAGGGGAGATCCTGACCGCGCTGCGCGCGGTGTTCCGGCTCGACCCCGAGTCCGGGCGCGGCAGCGACCCCGCCGAGCGCTGGCTCGTGGACGGCGGCCCGGGCACGGTGGGCGTGATCGGCTCGGTCACCCGCCCGTTCTGCGAGGCGTGCGACCGCACCCGGCTGACCGCCGACGGGCAGATCCGCAATTGCCTGTTCGCGCGCGAGGAGTCCGATTTGCGCGCGGCCTTGCGCGGCGGCGCGGACGACGCGGAGATCGCCGACCGCTGGCGCGCCGCGATGTGGACGAAGAAGGCCGGCGCCGGCATCGACGACCCGGAGTTCCTCCAGCCCGACCGACCGATGTCGGCGATCGGCGGCTGAGCCACCGGCGCCGTCGGACGCCGACGCGCGATACAGCCGGCGCGATGCCTCTCAGGACCGTTCGTGCGCCGATCCGCCCGAGGACTCCGGCTCGTGCCAATCGGCAAACGCCACCGTGTCCTTGAGGAATCCGCGAATCCCCAGAAACTCGGCCAAATGCTCACGGTGCTCGTCGCACGCGAGCCACGTCTTGCGCCGTTCCGGGGTGTGCAGCTTGGGGTTGTTCCAAGCCAGGACCCACCGGGCGTCGGCGCGGCAACCCTTCGCCGAACAGATCGGTCGACCGGGATCGGCGGGGGTGGGAAACATGCCCACCAGTGTCGCAGACGAGGCCGTTCGGTCCGCAGCGGTGCCCGTCACCAGGAGCTGACCCTGTGTCAGGCACCAACCGGAGCGCTGCGCTCAGTAAGCAACGGGCTGGTGCGGTATCACCGTGCGGACCCACCCGCGGACCGGCGAAAGACCCCGGACACGGGCGATGCCGGGCAGCCACGGGGGGAGCCGCCCGGCATCGCGTCGGTCGCTCCGACGGGGGATACGGAGCACGTTTCGAAGTATGGCACGTCCGGCCGGCGGTTGAAGCACCAACCCGCGTAGCGCTTGCCGCTAATTTTTGACGCTGTGCGAAGGGGCACCCTTCGGGTCACCGATGTGGCCCCGATCGGCAGCCTCGGGGTCACCGTGTGTATCCGAATTCGTGTGCGACAAAAGGTCGGTCGCTTCCGCGCCGGCCGCCGGCGGGGTTCCGACGGTCGTCGTCCACGAGTCCTCGGAGTGTGTGTGCAACGTCTCCCGCTCGGCGCTCGTGAGCACCGCGCCGGGCGGCGGCTCCAGTGCCTTGGGCGGCAGCGGGGGTACGAACTGCGCCTGTACCGGCGCGTTCGAGGTGGGCTCGCGACCCGCGTTGGCCAGCACCACCGCGATGTAGGGCAGGAACAGCGCGCCGGCGACCAATATCCACCGCCACGGCGACGGGGTGAACACCGCCGCCACGAAGCACACGGTGCGGATCGACATCGAGATCACGTACCGGCGTTGGCGCCCGGCCACGTCCTCGGTCAGCCCCTTGCGCGCGCCACTGATCTGGAACACCGCGCCCTTGGTGTTTTTCACGGTCCCACCGTCTCCGCCCATGTGACCACACACTCGTCCGCATCTTCACGGTACGCCCGTGTGTGCCCGTACCGAGAGTGGGGGCGGGAGCTTTGCCGTGAGCTGACCCGAGTGGGGGATGCGCCGGGCCGGTCAGTCGCGCCGGTCCAGATACCGCGGCGGCACCGCCGGGACCAGCCAGACGCCATTGTCCGAGCGGCGGAACACATGCCCGTCGGCGGACATGCGCTCGGCTCGCACCGCGAACACCACCGGCCGACCGCGCCGCGCGCCCACCCGGCGCGCCGTCTCCACGTCGACGGACAGGTGCACGTCGTGCCGATCCATCGGCCGCAGCCCCTCGACCAGGATCGCGGCCACACTCCGGGGGCTCGTCCCGTGGAAGAGCACGGCGGGCGGCACCACCTCGGCCAGCCCCAGGTCCACTGCGACGGTATGCCCCTGACTGGCCCGGATCCGGGTCCCGTCCGCCGAGAACGCGAACCGCCGCTTGTCGTTCTCCGCGACCACCCGTTCGAGCTGCGCGCGCGACAACCCCACCCCGCGCGCGGCACAGGCCGCGAGCAACACATCCACCTCGACCCACCCGGCCTCGTCCAGGACGATCCCGAGCCGCTCGGGCTGATGCCGCAGATGCCGGGAGAGATACTTCGAAATCTTGACGATGTTCATGATGAACCCCAACAAAACCACGATGCCCCACCCGAGCACACCGATTTTCCCGGCACCGCCGAGCGAGCCCCCCAAAGCCCACCCGACGCCCGGGAAACCACCCTCGCGGTCCGAGCCGAACCCCCGCCCGTCCAAAGCGGCAGCGAAGCGCAACCGTCCCCCCGGCCCGGGTCGAATATTCAGCCCGTCCGGCGTTTGAGGACACCGGGCCGGAGGCCACCGTCGAACGGCGGCCTCCGGCGCCAGGCGGCGCCAAAACCCCTCAGCCGTCCGGCGCTCGAGGACAGGCCGGCCCGCCCCCCAACCGCTACTGCGCCCGACTCGGCGACGACATGTTGAAGTCCCGCACGCGCAGCGCCGGCATCGCCGCCCGCGTGAACCAGTCACCCCACTCGCGCGGATACGTACGCTCGGTCCGCCCCGCCTCGACGGCCCGCCCCAACACGTCCACCGGCGACTCGTTGAACCGGAAGTTGTTCACCGCCCCGACCACCTCGCCACCCTCCACCAGGTACACCCCGTCCCGGGTCAACCCCGTGAGCAGCAGCGTCTGCGGATCCACCTCGCGGATATACCAGAGGCACGTCAGCAGCAGCCCGCGCTCGGTCGACGCGACCATCTCCGCCAACGTCCGCCCGCCGGCCGGCGCGTCCAGGATCAGGTTGTCGATCTCCGGCGCGACCGCGAGCCCCGTCAGCTCGGCGGTGTGCCGATTGGTCCCCAGCGCCGTGAGCACGCCCTCGGTGACCCAGTTCGTGCGCTCCAGCGGCAGCCCGTTGTCGAACACCGACGCCGTGTCGCTCGACGCGTGCGCGATGGTGAACGGCGCGCTCTCCAGGCCCGGGTGGTTCGGGTCGCTGAACAGGGTCAGCGGCAGCTCGGTGAGCCGGTCGCCGACCCGCGTGCCGCCGCCCGGCCTGCTGAAGACCGTACGGCCCTCGTGCGCGTCCCGGGCGCCGCCCTGCCAGTACATGTAGATCATCAGGTCCGCGACCGCCGACGGCGGCAGCAGGGTCTCGTAGCGGCCCGCCGGCAGGTCGATCGTGCGGGTCGCCCAGGACAGCCGCTCGGCCAGGTCCGCGTCCAGCGCCGCCAGGTCCACGTCCCGGAAGTCGCGGGTCGGCGCGCCACCCCACGCGGACCGGGTCAGGTCGCCCGACTTGGCGTTCAACTCGACGTGCCCGGTGGGCTGGTCGTGCCGGCGGCGCAGCCCGGCGGAGGTGCCCACGTAGCTGGAGGTCAGCTGGTGCGAGGCGAACCCGTACAGCAGCCGGTCCGCCTCCCGGGCCCGCCCGAACGCGGCGCCCAGCTCCGGTGCGAAGTCCGCGAACACGCCGATGGACGTCTGCGCCGGCGCCTCGGTAAAGCCGCCGTCCGGGCCGCCCGAGGCCCCGAGGAGCGGTCGCGCGTCCTCGGCCGGACCGGCCTCCCGGGCCGCCGCCTCCGCGGCCCGTACCAGCTCCTCCAGCCGATCCACCGTCACGCCGCTGCGCGAGACCGTCCCGGACGCGGTGCCCTCGGTGCCCGCGACCGTGGCCACCACGGTCACCCGCCGACCGCGCGTCTCGCCGTTGGTGGTCAGCGCGTTGCCCGCCCAGCGCAGGTTCGCCGCCGAGGTCTCCTCGGCGATCACCACGCAGCCGTCCGCCTTCGACAGCGCCAGCGCCCGCTCGACCGTCTCGTCCGGCCGCGTCACCACGGTCTGCCCGCCGCTCATCGACCCGCCTCCTGAACCGTGTTGAGGACCTTCACGCCGCGAAACAGCGCCGACGGACACCCGTGGCTGACCGCCGCGACCTGCCCGGGCTGCGCCTTGCCGCAGTTGAAGGCGCCGCCGAGGACGTAGGTACCGGGACCGCCGACCGCCTCCATCGAGCCCCAGAAGTCGGTCGTGGTGGCCTGGTAGGCGAAGTCCTTGACCTGCCCGACGATCCGGCCGTCCTCGATCAGGTAGGCCCGCTGGCCGGTGAACTGGAAGTTGTACCGCTGCATGTCGATCGACCACGACTTGTCGCCGACGATGTACAGGCCGCGGTGCACCCGGCCGATCAGCTCGGCGGTGGAGAGGTCGTCCGCACCCGGCTGCAGCGAGACGTTGGCCATGCGCTGCACCGGGACGTGCCCGGGGGAGTCCGCGAAGGCACAGCCGTTGGACCGGCCCAGGCCCTGCATCAGCGCCATCCGCCGGTCCAGCTGATAGCCGGTCAGCACGCCGTCGGTGACCAGGTCCCAGCTCTGCGTCGCCACGCCCTCGTCGTCGAAGCCGATGGTGGCCAGGCCGTGTTGCACGGTGCGGTCGCCGGTGACGTGCATCACCGGCGAGCCGTACTTGAGCTTGTTCAGCTGGTCGAAGGTGGCGAACGAGGTGCCCGCGTAGGCGGCCTCGTAGCCGAGCGCGCGGTCCAGTTCGGTGGCGTGCCCGATCGACTCGTGGATGGTCAACCACAGGTTGCTCGGGTCGATCACCAGGTCGTACTCGCCGGCCTCGACGCTCGGCGCCTTGACCCGCTCGGCGAGCAGCCCCGGCAGCGACGCCAACTCCTCGTCCCAGTCCCAGCCCACGCCCTTGACGTACTCCCAGCCCCGACCGACCGGCGGCGCGATGGTGCGCATCGTCTCGTAGGCGCCCGACTCGCGGTCCACCGCGATCACGGTCAGCTGGGGGTGTATCCGCACCCGCTGCTGCGTGGTCGTGGTGCCGGCCGAGTCGGCGTAGAACTTGTTCTCCTGGACCACCATGCAGGTGGCGTCCACATGGTCCACGCCGTCGGCGGCGAGCAGTTCGCGGCTCCACCTCGCCAACAGGCCGATCCGTTCGGCCTCGGGCACGTCGAACGGGTTGATCCGGTACGCCGAGATCCAGGTCTCGTCGGCGTGTACCGGCTCCTCCGCCAGCGCCACCGTCTCGCCCGCGCCGGCCGCCTCGCTCACCGAGCGGGACACGCGCGCGACCGCGACCGCCTGCTCGGCGACGTACGCCGCCGCCTCGGGGGTCAGATCCACCCCCGCCGCGAAGCCCCACGCCCCCTCGTGCACGACCCGGACCGCGAAGCCCACGTCGGTGGTGTCCACGGACGAGTCGGTGCGTCCGTCGCGCAGCCGGAAGGACGCGTCTCGTACGCGCTCGAAGCGGAAGTCCGCGTGTTCGGCGCCCAGTTCCCCGGCTCGGGACAGGGCCGCGGCGGCCAGCTCCCGAAGGGGATAGGCGAGGAACGTCGGATCGATCTCGTTGGGCACCCATTCCTCCATACGTTCGGCCTGTCGGCTCGCGTCGTTCAGTCAACCAGACACGCCGTTGCCGGCATTCCGGTCTCCCGGAAGGACCGGTCGTGTGCTCGGACGGGTCTTGCGCCGGGGCAACCGGAACGAAACATGCCGGAGGCAGGCCGGCCGGATTCCGTCGGTGCCCGAGCGGTGGAGGGGATCGTTCCGTTTTCCGTCGGTCTTGTCGGGTTCCCACAACGAACCGTCCGGGGACGCTGTCCCGGACCGGATTCCCGTTACCCCGGGGTAGCCCGATAGCGTCATCGTGACGCGAGTCGAGGTCTGCCCGGGCACCACCCGGGGCGTGCGTGAGCACGGCCGAGGACGGTCGAGGAACAGTCGGCGATATTCGGGGATACCCCGGAACATCCCAGAACAGAGGAGTGATCCGTTGAGCCGGTCCGTACTGGTCACGGGAGGAAACCGGGGCATCGGCCTGGCCATCGCCCGGGCCTTCGCCGCCGACGGCGACAAGGTCGCGATCACGTATCGCTCCGGCGAGCCCCCGGAGGGGCTGCTCGGCGTGCGGTGCGACATCACCGACGGCGAGCAGGTCGAGCAGGCGTTCAAGGAGGTCGAGGCCGCGCACGGCCCGGTCGAGGTGCTGATCGCCAACGCCGGCATCACCCGGGACACACTCCTGCTCCGGATGAGCGAGGAGGACTTCACCAGCGTCGTCGACACCAACCTCACCGGCACGTTCCGCGTGGTCAAGCGGGCGAGCAAGGGCATGTTGCGGGCCCGCAAGGGACGCATCGTGCTGATCTCGTCGGTGGTCGGGCTGTCCGGCTCGGCGGGGCAGGCCAACTACGCGGCCTCCAAGGCCGGCCTGGTCGGCTTCGCCCGCTCGGTCGCCCGCGAGCTGGGCTCGCGCAACATCACCGCGAACGTGGTGGCGCCGGGCTTCGTGGACACCGCGATGACCGAGGTGCTGGGCGAGGAGCGCAAGGCGCAGATCCTCAAGGAGATCCCGCTGGCGCGCTACGCCGACGTGGACGAGGTGGCCGGCGTGGTCAGGTTCCTCACCTCCGACGCCGCGTCGTACATCACCGGAGCCGTCATCCCTGTGGACGGCGGACTTGGAATGGGGCACTGAACTCATGGGCGACCTGCTTGCGGGCAAGCGCATTCTCGTCACCGGCGTCATCACCGACGCCTCTCTCGGCTTCCACGTCGCCAAGCGGGCCCAGGAGGAGGGCGCCGAGGTCGTACTGACCGGATTCGGCCGGCTCTCGCTGGTCAACCGCATCGCGAACCGGCTGCCGAAGCCGGCCCCGGTGATCGAGCTGGACGTGACGAACGCCGAACATCTCGCGGCGCTCGCGGACAACGTACGCGCGCACGTGCCGGCCCTGGACGGCGTCGTGCACTCGATCGCGTTCGGCCCCAAGGACGCCCTCGGCGGCAACTTCCTCAACACCGAGTGGCCCGACGTGGCCACCGCGGTGGAGGTCTCGGCGTACTCGCTGAAGTCGCTGACGATGGCCTGCCTGCCGCTCATGGAGGCGAACGAGGGGCGCGGCGGCTCGGTCGTCGGCCTCGACTTCGACGCGCAGGTGGCGTGGCCGGGCTACGACTGGATGGGTGTGGCCAAGGCCGCGCTCGAGTCGACCTCGCGCTACCTGGCCAAGTACCTGGGCGAGAAGAACATCAGGGTCAACCTGATCTCCTCGGGCCCGGTCAAGACGATGGCCGCGAACAGCATCCCGGGCTTCGAGAAGTTCGAGGGCGTCTGGAACGAGAAGGCCCCGCTGGGCTGGGACCTGCGCGACTCGGACCCGGCCGCGCGGGGCGTGTGCGCGCTGCTGTCCGACTGGTTCCCGAAGACCACGGGCGAGGTCATCCACGTCGACGGCGGCCTGCACGCGATCGGCGCCTAGCCGCGCTGCGCGCGGCCCCTTGATCGCCGCGCTCCGCGCGGTGGCGGCTTGCGCCGCCGGGCGGCCTCCGGCCGCTCTCCTCGCTGCGCTCGTCGATCACGGTCGACGATCACGTCGTGGGCGCTGACGCGCCGACGGCGGCTTCGGCGGTATAGCCGATCCACAGCCCGATCACCCGGCCGACCCGGTCGGGGGGTCGGGCTGTGTCGTCGCGAACGGCAGTGCCGGGTGGGCGCGCCGACGATGTACGGCCGGCGGCCCGGGCGCCGGCCTCGTTCGCGAGCGTCACGGTCCGGTGGGTGGGTGAAGGACCGCGCTCAACCGGTCGCGGCGGCGATCGTCGCCGCGATGCCGATCAGGACCGTGATCAGCAGCATGATGCCCAGGATGCCGCCGAGTTGTCTGGCTGAGGACTTGTTCGGGTCCGGCGGCGCCAGCACCGTCTGCCGGATCCCGTCGTCGCCGGACTCGGCGGCCTTGCGGGCCAGGATCTCGTTGCGCGCGTCGGAGCGCGCGACTTCCTCCGCGTGTGTGCGCTCCTCGCGGGCCTTGCGGGCCGCCATCGCCCGCTCGTACCGCGCCTTCGAGGATTCGCCGGATGTAGCAGCCATGCGGACGAGTTTCGCAGACCGAAGCCGCCGGGCCGGCGGAGGGTGAGCCCGACGCCCGACCCGACGCCCGTGCGCCTCGTACGCCCCACCGCCCGGCGGCCCGTGCGTTCGAATCCTCCGCCCCGGGAACTCCCGCCGGCCGCCCGGGCGTTGTGCATACGTGTGGATCCCTCAAACGAGGGATACCTCCGCCGGAAGATCGTTTCGGTATCGCCGCAGGTCACAGGGGTCTTTGAAGAGCGTTCCCCTTACACGTATTCCCGTATGCCCCGAGTGATCACCATCTCCCTCCTTCTCAGGGGTGGGGCCAGCCCTACTACGCAGGTGTGTCTGCCCCCCGGGCCAAGACACCGGTCCGCAGGATGTGGACCCCGGTCGCCCGCCAATAGCGTTTGCCGTGTCGAGGAAAACCTTCGGCAGCGGAGAACATAGGAGCGGGGACCATGGCATCCAGGCGCAATTTGGCCGCCTCGATCGGTGGCTGGAGTGCACAGCATCGGAAAACGGCGGTATTCGGGTGGCTGCTGTTCGTGGTCCTCGCCGTGGTGATCGGCGGTATGAGCGGGACGGACAAGATCACCAAGGCCGAGCGCGGCGTGGGGGAGTCGGGTCGCGCGGCACGCATCATCGACGACGCGGGCATCAGTGAGCCCGCCGGCGAGATGATCCTGGTACGCAGCGACAAGCTCGTCGCCCAGGACCCGAAGTTCCGCGCCGCCGTGGACGACGTGATCAACCGCGTCAACGCCACGCAGATCAAGGACAAGGGCCCCGCCACCCAGCACCTGCGCTCTCCGTACGCCGGCCAGGGCGGCATCTCCTCCGACAAGCACTCGGCGCTGATCCAGTTCGACATGGTCGGGGACAGCGAGAAGGCCGTCGACAACATCCAGCCGGTCCTGGACGCGGTGGCCGCGGCCCGCGGCGCGCACCCGGACGTGGCCATCGAGCAGTTCGGTGACGCCAGCGGCGACAAGTGGTTCAAGGACACCATCGCCAAGGACTTCACCCGCGCCGAATGGACCGCCGTCCCGCTCGCGCTCGGCATCCTGCTCGTCGCGTTCGGCGCCGTGGTCGCCGCCCTGCTGCCGGTGGCCCTGGCACTCACCGCGTTCATCGCCGCGGGCGGCCTGCTCGCGCTGAGCAGCCACCTGATGCCGGTGGGCGACAACGCGCAGTCGGTGATGTTGCTGATCGGCCTGGCCGTCGGCGTCGACTACTGCATGTTCTACCTGCGCCGGGAGCGGGAGGAGCGGGCCAAGGGCCGCGACCCCGAGACGGCGCTGCGGATCGCCGCCGCCACCTCCGGCCGGTCGGTGCTCATCTCCGGCATCACCGTGATCGTCGCGATGGCCGGCATGTTGCTCTCCGGTCTGAGCGAGTTCGAGTCGATGGCCTCCGCGACCATCCTGGTCGTGCTCACCGCGGTGCTCGGTTCGCTCACCGTGCTGCCCGCGCTGCTGTCGATGCTCGGCGACAAGGTGGACTTCGGCAAGATCCCCGGGCTGGCCAAGATGCGTCGTCCCACCGGCGGCAGCAAGGTCTGGGGCAAGATCCTGGGCGTGGTGCTCACCCGTCCCCGGGCCACCGCGGTGCTCGCCGGCGGTCTGCTGATCGCGCTGACCATCCCGGTGGTGGGCATGAAGACCGCCCAGCTGCCGCTGGACAAGGAACTGCCCACCGACCTGTCCATCGTGCAGACCTACCAGCACATCGAGAAGGCCTTCCCCGGCGGCCCGGCGCCCGCCCAGGTCGTGGTCAAGACCAAGAACCCCGACGACCCGAAGCTCCCCGCGGCCTTCGAGAACTTCCGCCGCGCCGCGATCGCCACCGGCAAGATGCACGAGCCGATCGAGGTCGAGCGCCAGGGCACCACCAACATCTTCAAGATCTCCGTACCGCTCGCCGGCGGAGGGCTCGACAAGACCAGCAACGACGCCCTGGCCACGCTGCGGGACAAGGTCGTCCCGGAGACCCTGAACAAGGTCGACGGCATCCAGGACGCCCCGGTCACCGGCAACACCGCGGGCAACAAGGACTTCAACGACAAGCTCGGCGCGGCCCGCCTGCCGATCTTCGCCTTCGTGCTCGGCTTCGCGTTCCTGCTCATGCTGGTGTCGTTCCGCTCGATCGCCATCGCGGCCACCGCGATCGTGCTCAACCTGCTGTCGGTGGGCGCCGCGTACGGTGTGATGACGCTGGTCTTCCAGCACGGCTACGGCGACTTCCTGGTCGGCACCGACGCACCGGGGGCGGTCGTCTCCTGGATCCCGATGTTCCTGTTCGTGATCCTGTTCGGCCTGTCGATGGACTACCACGTGTTCGTGGTCTCCCGGATCCGTGAGGCCTACGACAAGGGCATGAACACCAAGGAGGCCGTGTCGCACGGGATCCGCACCACCGCCGGTGTGGTGACCAGCGCGGCGACGATCATGGTCGCGGTGTTCGCGGTCTTCGGCACCCTGTCGATGCAGTCGATGAAGCAGTTCGGTGTCGGCCTGGCGGTCGCGGTCCTGCTCGACGCCACGATCATCCGCGGTCTGCTGCTGCCGGCCGTGATGAGCCTGCTCGGCGACCGCAACTGGTACCTGCCGCGCTGGCTGAACTGGCTGCCGCAGATGGACCACGGCGACGAGGCGGTCGACGTGCCGGCCCCGGCCGCCGAGCCGACTCCGGCCTACGCCGGGGCGAACGGTTACCCGGCGCCCGGCTACGAGCCGGCGTACCCGGGGACCGGATACGACGAGAACGTGTCCTCCTCGCGGCGGATCCCCCGCCCGCCGGCCGGCTGATCGAAGGTCGGGTCACCACCGGCACCGCGCCGGCGGTGACCCGACCACCCGCCATCTCCGCCGAAAGCACGGGTCGGGACCGGATACTCGGTCCCGACCCGTCGTGCGTGTCGGCGCCACCCGCCCGATTCGGCCGGCGCGGAAAACGGAAGCACCGACCCGCAGTGCACAACGGCCGATGTCTGAGAGGCTGAACCCATGGCATCCCACCGACAGCGCAATCTTGTGGTGATGAGGCACGCGAAGGCCGAGTGGCCCGACGGGCCGGACCACGAGCGACCCCTCGCCGAACGCGGCCGCAAGGACGCCGCCGAGACCGGCCACCGGCTGCTCGCCGGCGGCATCACCCCGGATCTGGTGGTGTGCTCCCCGGCGGTGCGCACCCGCGAGACCTGGCGGCTGGTCGGCAAGGTCTACGACCACAAGCCGCACACCGTCTACGACGAGCGGGTCTACGAGGCGAGCGCGCAGGCGCTTTTGTACCTCGTGCAGGAGACCCCCGACGAGGTCGACACGCTGCTGCTGATCGGGCACAACCCGGGAGTGGCCACGCTGGTCAACGCGTTGGCCGGCAGCGGTGAGGACGACACGCTCGTGCGGCTGCGGGAGAAGTACCCGACCTCGGCGGTGGCCGTGCTCAGCCTGCACACCCCCTGGTCCGACCTCCAGGAACGCTCGGCCCACCTGACCAGATTCACCACCCCGGCCGGCTGAACCCGAACCACACACCCGAAACGCCGGACCGGCCCACAGCCGGTTCGGCGATTTCGGTCCGTCCGGCACATCCGGCCCGCCCGGCGTTTGCGGACGACCCACCCCGGCTCGGGAAGACCCAGGCACGCGGTCGGCCCGACCCGGTCGGCCGTACGGCGCTATGCGTCGGCCGCGTCGGCCGCCTCGATCTCGTCCCGCGTGACCCCGAGCAGGAACAGCACGGTGTCCAGAAACGGCACATTGACCGCCGTGTCCGCGGCCTCCCGAACCACCGGCTTCGCGTTGAACGCCACCCCGAGCCCCGCGGCATTGAGCATGTCCAGGTCGTTCGCCCCGTCACCGATCGCGACGGTGGCCGTCAACGGCACCCCCGCCTCCGCCGCGAACCCGCGCAACAACCGCGCCTTGCCCGCGCGGTCGACGATCTCGCCGATCACCCGCCCGGTGAGCTTGCCGTCGACCACTTCGAGGGTGTTCGCCGCGCTGTAGTCCAGTCCCAGCTTCTCCACCAGCACGTCGGTGACCTGGGTGAATCCGCCCGAGACGATGCCGACCTTGTAGCCGAGCCGCTTCAGCGTCCGCACCAGGGTGCGTGCCCCGCGGGTGAGGACGACCTGCTCGCGCACCCGGTCGATGGCGCTCTCGTCCAGCCCGGCGAGCAGCGCCACCCGGGCCCGCAGCGACTCGGCGAAGTCCAGTTCGCCGCGCATCGCGGCGGAGGTGACCTCGGCCACCTCGTCCAGACAGCCCGCGTGCTCGGCGAGCAGTTCGATCACCTCGCCCTGGATCAGGGTCGAGTCGACGTCCATCACGATCAGCCGCTTGGCCCGGCGCCGCAGCCCGGACGGCTGGACCGCGATGTCCACTCCGCGCTCGGCGGCCTCGATGGCCAGTTCGAGCCGCAGCTTGTCGGTCTCCACGCCGGAGACCTGGAGCTCGATGGCGGTCACCGGATACTTGGCGAGTCGGAAGATCCGGTCGATGTTGGCGCCGGCGTTCGCGATCCGGTGCGCTATCCCGGCGAACGCGTCCGGCTCCAGCGGGTGGCCGAGCACGGTGACGTGCGAGCGGCCCTCGCCGCGCGGGCGGTTGTCGCCGACGCCGGACAGGATCTCCGCCTCCAGGCGCTCACCGTCCGCCCAGCGGTGTACGCCGGCCCGCAGTCGGCCCTCGTCGGTCGGCGTGGTGATCAGGACGCACAGCGTGAGCCGGCCCCGGGTGACGGTCTGCTCGACGTCGACGACCTCGACGGTGTGGCCGGCCAGGACATCGAAAAGGCTCGCCGTCACCCCCGGTCGGTCCTTGCCGAAGATCTTGACGAGAAGAGTGCGCGGCGCATTCATGATGCTTCACGGTACCGGCCGTTCGAGATCGACCGCCGCACCGGTCCACACTGCGAACAGCCGACGAATCGCCCGGCGGGCCGGATTCACCCAGGCCAGGGGCCCGATCGGGTCGGTCCCCGCGGGTCGGGCGGGGGCGGGCGGCGGTGCGTGGGGTCGGGTCTGTTCGAGTACGGCGGCGGTCCCGGCGGCGCGGGTGGCGCCGTGCGGACCGGGCGCGGCGGGCCGCCGGCGAGCGGTACGGCGTCCGTCCTCCGGTAGCGCACCCAGTCGGCGAGCGCGCCGCCGACGAAGCCGGCACACGCGCCCCACAACAGTCCGAGCAGCACCGTCCACAGATAGTCGGCGTGCAGCGACACCGACGCGCCGGGGGAGACCACCCCGCCGAACACCGACACCGCGACCTTGAGCTGAAGCTGCATCAGATAGGCGATCACCAGCAGCCCGCCGGCCAGCGCCACCGCGAACCGCCACGCGTGTTGACGCGGGCGCACCGACGCGGGCGCGCGCAGCGCCATCAGCGTCCCGCCGAGCAGCAGGAGCAGCGCGGAGAACAGCGGTACGAACCACGCCCGCGAGTCCAACTCGGCCAACCGGTCGATCCGGATCGGCAGACCGTCCCCCGCGGAGGCTTTGACCAGCTTGCCCAGCGGCCCGGGCAGACCGAACGAGAAGCCGCCGCCGGTGGGGTCGGTCGTGGTCGCCTTCCACGGGATGCCCAGGCCGAGCGAGGCGAGCAGCCACACCGCGTTGGGCAGCGCGAAGAACATGCCGCCGATCATGCGCTTCGGCGCGGGCGCGGAGGCGGCCACGAACGGCGTACCCACCACGCCCGCGACCACCGCGGCGATCAGCACCGCGAGCACCCCGGCCACCGGTGGACGCAGCACCGCCCGATGCCGCAACCACTTCACCGGCAGCGGACCGCGAACGGACACCCCGACGGCGACGGCCAGCGTGATCAGCAGCCACAACGCGCCGAAGGCGAGCGTGCCGGTCACGTCGGTCTCGAACCGGGCCGCCGCGCCCAGGCTGAAGATGTTCATCAGGTCCTGCGCCTTGGCGCCGCCGACCCGGGAGACGAACTGCTCGATGGGCAGCGTGTGTTCGCCCGTCGTCGCCACCACGCCGAGTGCGGCCGTGGTGAACACGAGCACCCGCACGCCGTGTAGGACCAGGTCCAACGCGCCGATCACCAGCCGGTGTCGCAGCGGACGCAGGAACAACCAGCCGAGCACCAGCGCGCCGATCAGGCCGATGCCGAGCAGCATGATGTCGACCTTGCCGCTGCCCTGCGCGAGCGATACGTCGCCGGTCAGCCGGCTGAGGACGTCGTCGCCCGTACCGCTCTTCTCGGTGCCCTTCAGGTCGACCGTGCCGCCGACCGCGAGCGCGACCACCGCCGCGACCAGCGCCGGCATCGTGCCCGAGCCCAGATCGTCGGCGCCGAGCAGCCACAACCCGAGCCATGCGGCGGCGGCCATCGCGCCGAACGCCGCGAGCACCGCGCCGAACGCGTGCAGCCACGGCGCGACACCGCCCCAGGAGGCGGGACCGGCCGATGGTCGGGCCGGGGGCGGTGCGTTGTGCTGCTGCTGGTTCCAGGCCACGACCGCTCCTGTCACGTGCGACCCGACCGCCGGTCGAGCGGGACAAACTCGACTATCGAGCCGCCCCGAGTCACCCGTCAACGGATTCCTCCGGACTCCCCCCACATGCCACCCCCACGCCCCGCGACCGCGCCCGCGACGACACGCCCGCGACCGCGCGCTCGCGCGGGCGAGCACCGGAAGGCGAAGTTGATGTCGGAATCGTCCTTCGGAGTGGTTCACGGTGCTTCCGGATGAGAAAGCCTGCCCGGGAGGCCTCCGCGTCCCTACACTCTCGAAGGGTGGGGGACAGCTATACGCCAGAAGGACCGGCAGTGCCGCACCTGACCGTCGGCACCAGCGCCGGCGCGCCCGTGATCCTCGATCCCGGGCGCGAACACGTCGTCGGTCGCGATCCGTCCTGCGCGATCGTGCTCGACGACCGCCGGGTGAGCCGACGCCACGCGATCCTGCGGGTCGGTCCCGACGGCTGGGAGTTCGTCGACGGGAACAGCGTCAACGGCTCGTGGATGCGCGGCAATCGGGTGCACCGCGTGGTCGTCGGCCGAGGTTGCGAGGTGCTGCTCGGCGACCCGGACGACGGCGATCCGCTGCGCCTCGCGCCGGAGACGACCGTCACCGAGGTGATGCCGCCGCGCATCGCGCGACACGACCACGTACAGATCCCCGAACCGCCCGGCCGCGGCGAACCACCCCCGCACCGCGCCGAGCCGCCGTCGATCCCCGAGCCGCCCTCCGTCCCCGAGCCGCCGCGCCGAGTCCCGGACCGGCCGAACCCGCCGGAGCGCGCGCACATCGGCGCCGGGCCCGCCGTCGACCCGCGCCCGAGCGTGGACCGGCAACCCAGCATGGTCATCCCGCTCCCGGTCCGCACCCTGCGCATCGGCCGCGCGCTGGACAACGACCTGGTCCTCACCGACCTGATGGTCTCCCGCCACCACGCCGAGTTGCGCACCACCCCCGGCGGCCGGCGCGAAATCGTCGACCTGGGCAGCCACAACGGCACGTTCCTCAACGGCCAACCGATCGAGCGGGCGCTGCTGGGCGAGACCGACCTGGTCGGCATCGGGCACGCCACCTTCCGCCTCGACGGCCAGGAACTGCGCGAGTTCATCGACACCGGCGAGGTCTCCCTCGAGGTGCAGAACCTCACCGTCAAGGCCGGCAAGCGGGTCCTGCTCGACAACGTCTCCTTCCCGCTCGCCGAGCGCAACCTGCTCGCCATCGTCGGCGGTTCCGGCGCGGGCAAGTCCACCCTGCTCGGCGCGCTCACCGGCAGCCGGCGCGCGGCCAGCGGCAAGATCCTCTACGACGGCCGCGACCTGTACGCGAACAACGCCGAACTGCGCCAGCGCATCGGCCTGGTGCCGCAGGACGACATCCTGCACGCACAGCTCACCGCGCGCACCGCGCTGCGCTACGCCGCGCAACTGCGCTTCCCCGAGGACACCGAGGCGGCCGAGCGCGAGCGCCGGGTCGAGGAGGTGATCGGCGAGCTGAGCCTGGACAAGGTGCCGCGCGGCGCCGCGTCACCGTACGCCGACACCAAGGTCAGCAGCCTCTCCGGCGGCCAGCGCAAGCGGGTCAGCGTCGCCGTCGAACTGCTCACCAAACCGTCCGTGTTGTTCCTCGACGAGCCCACCTCCGGGCTGGACGAGGGCCTGGAACGCTCGGTGATGGAGAAACTGCGCGAACTCGCCGACGACGGCCGCACCGTCATCGTGGTCACCCACAGCACCCGCAGCCTGAACGTGTGCGACCGCGTGCTCGTGCTCGCGCCCGGCGGCCGGATCGCCTTCTTCGGCCCGCCCGACGAGGCGCTGCCGTTCTTCGGCAAGGGTGACTGGCCCGAGGTCTTCACCATGTTCGACGACGAGCCCGACCGCGATTACGAGGGCCCGTTCCGTCGCTCGGAGTTGTACGGCAAGTACATAGAGGTCGGCCGGGACCGCGCGCACGCCGAACAGGGCGAGCGGGCGCAGGCGAAGCCGCCCAAGCCGCAGGGCTGGTTCTCCCAGCTGACCACGCTGTCCCGGCGCTACCTCGCGGTGATCGCCTCCGACCGCAAATACCTGGCGCTGCTGGCCGTCGCGCCGCTGTTCCTGGGCATGTTGTGCCGGGTCATCCCGGGCAAGCTGGTCAGTCCGCCGGGGTCGCCGCCGGGGTCGAACCAAGAGGCGACCACCAAGCTGCTCGTGCTGTTCGTGATCAGTGGCCTGATGGGCACCGCGACGGCGGTCAACGAGTTGATCAAGGAACGCGCGATCTACCGCCGCGAGCGCAGCGCCGGCCTCTCGGTCTCCGCCTACCTCGGCTCGAAGATCCTGGTGCTCGGCATGATCTCGGTGATCCAGGGCGCCGTACTCACCGCCGTCGCGCTGGTCGGCGTGAAGTTGCCCGCCAAGGGCGTCGTGCTCGGCCCGCCGATCGTCGAGATCGGCATCGCGGTGGTGTTGTCGGCGATCGCGGCGATGACTGTGGGGTTGGTGGTCTCCGCGTCGATCGGCAGCGCCGAGTTGGCGATGCCGCTGCTCGTGGTGATCGCGATCGTGCAGGTGGTGCTGTGCGGCGGCCTGTTCCCGCTCAACGGCAAGGCCGGCATCGAGCAGATCTCCTGGCTGGCCCCGGCCCGCTGGGCCTTCGCCGCGTCGGGCAGCACGATAGACCTCGCCACCCAACTACCGCTCAAACCGGGGGAGTCCCCGGACCCACTGTGGAAGCACGAGCCGGCCGTCTGGTACCGCAACGTCGGCATCCTGACCGGCCAGATCGCGATATACGGGGCGATCGCGCTGCTCATGCTGCGCCGGCTCGACCCGAAGACGCGGCGTCGGCGCGGCAAGTAGCGCGCTCCGGCCGCGCACCGACGCGGGGCGGGTGCCGCACCGCGAGCCGTTCCGGGCCTCAGGCGCGGTCCGGCTCCAGCGCCGCGCTGTACGCGGCCACCATCGCCCGTCGGCACGCCCGCTCCAGCGGGGCCAACGCGAGCAACCGCGCGGATATCTCGGCCGCGCTGACCGCCCCGCCGTCCTCGCCGCTCGCCACCCGCACCACGGTGTGGATCCGGCGCGCCTGGTCCAGCACCCGCCCGGCCCGACCGGGGTGGCCCGGCGCGATCCGGGTGTCCGAATCCTTGCGGTACAGCCCGGCGAGCGCACGCTGCGCGGCCGGTCCGCCACCGGCCACGTCCAGCCGGGTCAGGTCCTCGATCGTGTCCCGCATCGCCTCGGCCAACTCGCGTTCGGCCTCGGCCAGGAACGGGCCGGGCGCGGGCCGGTCGGCCACCTCGAACATGGTCCAGGCCACCCGTACCGTCGCGTCGTCGGCCGTGCCGTGCCGGGTCACCGAGGGCACCAGACCGTAGGCCACGCCCGGCGCGCCGACGGTGATCGCCGCCTCGCCCGCGTCGAGCGCGAGGTCGTTGAAGGCGGGCGGCCCGGGCAGCGCGAGCGGATCGCCGGCCACCGGCAGCGCCAGCCGCAGCCCGCGCACCCCCGACGCGCGCAAGCGCCCGAGCGCGAGCGACAGACCGACCGCCCCGGACTCGCCGGGCACGCCCGTCACCCGATGCGGCTCGTCCGTACCGACGATCTCGGTCACCGCGTCGTCCGGCGGAACGTGCCCGGCCAGCAGGGCATTGCCCCATGCGACGAGAAGTCCGGAGCGGGGTTCGGCATGCATGCCGACAAGCGTAAGGGTGCTCACACGGGTGCTCACAACGCTCCCGGACACGACCGGAGGTGGTTCGGTGTCATAGGTTTCTCCCGGACCGGGTGCAACAACGCGGGACCACGGAGCGAGGCGGTGATCCCACACAAGGGGATGCCGTCCGGCGGCGTAGCGCACGATGGGGAGCTGGCAGGGATGAGCGACGTTCTCGAACTGGTTGACGTATCGGTGGTGCGCGACGGTCGCCCTCTGGTGGACCAGGTGACCTGGTCGGTCGCGGAAGGCGAGCGCTGGATCGTCGTCGGACCCAACGGCGCGGGCAAGACCACACTGCTGCAACTGGCGTCCACCTACCTGTTCCCCACCTCCGGCACGGTCGCCGTACTGGGCGAGAAGCTGGGCTCGGTGGACGTGTTCGAGCTGCGTCCGCGCGTGGGCATGGCGTCCGCCGCGCTGACCGACAAGCTGCCGCGGCGCGAGCGGGTGCTGGACATCGTGCTGACCGCCGCCTATGGGATGACCGCCAAGTGGCACGAGCGCTACGACGCCGAGGACGAGCAGCGCGCCCGGCGGCTGCTCGACCACCTCGGCATGGCCGAATACGTGGACCGCACGTTCGGCACGCTGTCCGAGGGCGAGCGCAAGCGGGTACAGATCGCCCGCGCGCTGATGACCGACCCCGAACTGCTGCTGCTCGACGAGCCGGCCGCCGGGCTCGACCTGGGCGGACGCGAGGACCTGGTGCGCCGGCTCGGCGCGTTGGCGGCCGACCCGTACGCGCCCTCGATGATCCTCGTGAGCCACCACGTCGAGGAGATCCCGCCGGGCTTCACCCACATCCTGATGATCCGTCAGGGGCAGGTGCTCGCGGCCGGTCCGATCGCCGAGACCCTGAACTCGCGCAACCTGTCGCACTGTTTCGGTCTGCCGCTGATCGTCGAGCAGCAGTACGGGCGTTGGTCGGCGCGCGGGCTGCCGATGCCGGAGGCGCCGGAGGCGCACTGACCCGGCGCGGGGCGGTCGTCCGCGGGGCGGCGGTCGCCGGTGCGCGGGGGAGCCCGGCGTTCGTCGGCGCCGGTCATTGGTCCGAGAACACCCTCCTGATCCGTGCGCCCACGATCTACGATGAAGTCGTGGACGCATGGATGTGGTGGCTCATCGCGGTCGGGGCGTTCGGCATCTTCGGGGTGCTCACCTCCTTCGTGGAGATGGGCATGCTCGCGGTGGCCGCGCTCGCGGCCACGATCGCGGCGGGAGCCGGTGGCAACTTCCTGGTCCAGTCGCTGGTGTTCGCGGTCGTCGCGATCGTGCTGCTCGCCTTCGTGCGACCGGTCGTGGTCCGGCACAACAACACGCCCGGGACCCGGACCGGGATCGACGCGCTCAAGGGCGCCAGCGCCGTGGTGCTGGAGCGGGTGGACGAGCACGGCGGCCGGATCAAGCTCAACGGCGAGGTCTGGTCGGCCCGCACGCTGGACAGTACGGCCGTGTTCGAGCCCGGCGCCCAGGTGGACGTCGCGGACATCGTGGGCGCCACCGCCGTGGTGATGTGACGATCCGATCGGTTGCGCCGACCGTGTTGACGTCCCACGCCGGCCCGCGAACCCCTAGGCTCGAACCAGCCTCGAAATTCGCAGGCAGCCGCAGGCACGCAGGACCTCGGGAGAGATCGTGAAGGCCACCGCCGTCATCGTTCTGGTCGTACTCGTACTGCTGGTGGTCGTCGCCTTGGTCAAGACGGTCAAGGTGATCCCCCAGGCGAGCGCCGCCATCGTGGAGCGTTTCGGGCGCTACACCCGCACTCTGCACGCCGGACTCAACATCCTCGTGCCGTTCATCGACCGGATCCGGCAGATGATCGACCTGCGCGAACAGGTCGTCCCGTTCCCGCCGCAACCGGTGATCACCGAGGACAACCTCGTCGTCCAGATCGACACCGTCATCTACTTCCAGGTCACCGACCCGCGCGCGGCCACCTACGAGATCGCCAACTACATCCAGGCGATCGAGCAGCTGACCATCACCACGCTGCGCAACATCATCGGTGGCATGGACCTCGAACAGACGCTCACCTCGCGCGAGGAGATCAACGCGGGCCTGCGCGGCGTGCTCGACGAGGCGACCGGCCGCTGGGGCATCCGGGTCAACCGGGTCGAGCTCAAGGCGATCGAGCCGCCGCCCTCCATCCAGGACTCGATGGAGAAGCAGATGCGCGCCGAGCGGGACAAGCGCGCGGCGATCCTGACCGCCGAGGGCCACCAGCGCTCGCAGGTGCTCACCGCCGAGGGTGACAAGGAAGCCGCCGTGCTGCGCGCCGAGGGTGAGCGGCAGGCCGCGGTGATCCGGGCCGAGGGTGAGGCGCGCGCGATCGAGACCGTCTTCGAGGCGATCCACGCCGGTGAGGTCGACAACAAGCTGCTGGCCTACCAATACCTCCAGATGTTGCCGAAGATCGCCGAGGGCAGCTCGAACAAGTTGTGGATCCTGCCCAGCGAGGTCACCCGCGCGCTGGAGGGCATCGGCGACGCGGTCGGCAACCTGTCGCCGAACGGATCCGGCCCGGCGCACCGCGTGCCGCAGTTGGCGCTGGAGGAGGAGCCGGCCTGGCCCGGTTCGGCCGCACCCCCCGCCGGCCCGCCGGCCGCGGGCGGCCCGGTCGCCGGCCCGCCCGCCTCGGTGCGCAAGCAGCCGGCCGGGAACGGGGCCTCGTCCGTGCCGCGCCCGCCCGCCGAGCCGCCGACCGTTCCTGCCCCGCCGATCGACCCACCGCGTCGTGGCGGCACGTCCGCCGGCGACGTGGAGCCGCCGCACATCGAGCGTGGCCACCGCCCACCGCGCTGAGGCCACACCGCCTGCTGCGATGATCGTCGCGTCACGGCCACGGGGGACCGGCACAGTCCTCCCGGCGCCACGGTCATCGCGGCGAAGCGGGTGGGCACGATGGGCATGAGCTGGTGGGAAGCACTGGCGATCTTCGCCGCGGGCATCGCGGCCGGCGGGATCAACACCGTGGTCGGATCCGGCACCCTGATCACGTTCCCCGTGCTGCTCGGCTTCGGCTACTCGCCGGTGACCGCGAACGTGTCGAACACCATCGGCCTGGTTCCCGGCTCGATCAGCGGCGCCGTCGGCTACCGCCGCGAACTCGCCGGCCAACGCCCGCGCCTGCTGCGCCTGGGCCTGGCCTCCATGCTGGGCGGCATCACCGGCGCGATACTGCTGCTCACGCTGCCGGCGGGGGCGTTCAAGGCGATCGTCCCGGTCCTGATCGTGATCGCCCTGGTGCTCGTGGTCCTGCAACCGCGCCTGGCCCGGCGCCTCGCCGCCCGCCGCGCCGGAAACGGCACACCCGAGGAGGGGCCGCGGCACGGCGGCGCGCTGCTGTGGGTGGCCGTCTTCGGCACCGGCATCTACGGCGGCTACTTCGGCGCCGCCCAGGGGGTGCTGCTGCTCGCCCTGTTCGGCGTGTTCATCGCCGAGAACCTCCAGCGGATGAACGCGGTCAAGAACGTACTCGCCGCCGTCGTCAACGGCGTCGCGGCCATCTTGTTCATGATCGTCGCCGACGTCGCGTGGTGGGTGGTGCTGCTGATCGCCCTCGGGTCGGTGATCGGCGGCCAGATCGGCGCGAAGGTCGGCCGCAAGCTCCCGCCGACGGCCCTGCGGGCGACGATCGTGGTGGTCGGCTCGATCGCGGTGATCCGGCTGCTGCTGTAGGGGTCGGCCGGGCGGCCGGGCTTCGCGCGGGGGTGCCGCGGCCCGCTCGGGCCGGCGGCTTCGTGTCGACCACGACGGCGATCTCGACGACCCCCGATCGCCCGGGAGTGGTTGAAGCCCCTTCGCCGTGCTCTCTTGTGGTTACTCGGGAACTGTAGGAGAGTGAGCGCCGACCTGGAAGAACACACTTTTCGGTGACTGGGGAACCGGATGGCGACCAAGCAGCAACTCGCGGGCCTGCCCGAGGACGCGGACCTGCGGCGCGCGGACTCCCTGGCGCGGGAGATCTTCTCCGACGTCGCCAACAAGTGGGCCCTGCTGATCATCGAGGCGCTGGGCGAGCGCACGCTGCGCTTCGGTGAGCTGCGCACGGAGGTCGAGGGCATCAGCCACAAGATGCTCACCCAGAACCTGCGCATGCTGGAACGCAACGGGCTGCTCGACCGGAAGGTGTATCCGACCGTGCCGCCGCGCGTCGAGTACACCCTCACCGAGCCGGGCCGCGGCCTTCGCGCCACGGTCGACGCGATGTGCGGCTGGACGCACCGGAACCTGAGCCACATCGAGAGCGCACGCGGCCGCTTCGACGCGTGAGGGTGCGGCCCCGGGCCACCGTGTGCGTGGGCGAAGGGCCGTGAAACGATGCGCGGATGTCCGCGACCGCACATCCGACCCACACCGCCCTCGGCCTGGCCCTGGGCGTTGTCCTCGACTCCGCGTTCGCCGATCCGCGGCGCGGCCATCCCGTGGCCGGCTTCGGGATCCTCGCCGGGCGCGCGGAGCGGGCCATGCACGGCGACAGTCGGGCGCGCGGCGTCGCGTACAGCGCCGTGTGCGTCGGGGCGACCACGGCGCTCGCGCTGGGGGTGCGTCGAGCCGTCGCGGGCCGCCCCGCGGCCACCGTCCTGGCCACGGCCGGCTGCACCTGGGCCGTGCTCGGCGGCACCACCCTGCGCCGCGAGGCCCGGGCGATCGCCGCGCCGCTGGTGGCCGGGGACCTGACCGCCGCCAGGGACGCGCTGCCGCGCCTGGTGGGGCGCGACCCGAGCCGACTGGACGACAAGGGCATCGCCCGGGCCGTGGTCGAGTCGGTGGCGGAGAACACGTCCGACGCGGTGGTGGCGCCGTTGTTCTGGGGCGCGGTCGCGGGCATCCCCGGGCTGCTCGGCTACCGCGCGATCAACACCCTGGACGCGATGGTCGGCCACCACACCCCGCGCCACGAGAACTTCGGCTGGGCCTCGGCCCGGCTGGACGACGCCGCCAATTGGCCGGCCGCGCGACTCACCGGGCTGCTCACCGTCGCGGCGGCCCCCGTGGTCGGCGGCGATCGGGGCCGGGCGTGGGCGGTGTTGCGGCGGGACGGCGGCAGTCACCCCAGCCCCAACGCGGGCCGCTGCGAGGCGTCCGCAGCCGGCGCGCTGGATGTCACGCTCGGCGGCCGGAACGTCTATGCCGGCCGTACCGAGGACCGGCCGCGGCTCGGCGACGGCCCGCCCCCCGCCCCCGCCGACATAGCGCGCGCCAACCGCCTCTCGGCGGCGGTCGGCCTGGCCGCCGCCACGCTTGCCGTGGGCGCGGTGGCCGCCCGCGCCGCCGTCGCCGCCCGCGCGGCGCGCCGCACCGGCGGGGCGGCCCGATGAGCGTGCGGGTTCGTGAGCGGATACCAACCGGGCGTCGCGGACGCCGTGTTCGGGAGGAGGAGCGGTGAACGGTGCGCTTTTGGTGGCCGGGACCACCTCCGATGCCGGGAAGAGCGTCGTGGTGGCCGGGCTGTGTCGGCGGCTGGCCCGCGAGGGGGTCAAGGTCGCGCCGTTCAAGGCGCAGAACATGTCCCTCAACTCGATGGTCACCGCCGACGGGGCGGAGATCGGCCGCGCCCAGGCGATGCAGGCGGCGGCGGCGCGGATCGAGCCGGAGGCGGTGATGAATCCGGTACTGCTCAAGCCCGGTGGCCTGATGAGCAGTCAGGTGGTGCTCCTCGGCAAGCCGATCGCCGAGGTCGGGGCGCTGAACTACCGTGATCTGAAGCCGCGTCTGTTCGAGGCGGTACTGGACTCGCTGGCCGACCTGCGGGCGCGATACGACGTCGTGGTGTGCGAGGGTGCGGGCAGTCCGACCGAGATCAACCTGCGCGATCGCGACATCACCAACATGGGGCTGGCCCGGGCCGCCGGGTTGCCCGTGCTCGTGGTCGGCGACATCGATCGCGGCGGGATCTTCGCGTCCTTCTTCGGCACCCTCGCGCTGCTCTCCCGCGAAGACCAGGAACTGGTCTGCGGGTTCGTGATCAACAAGTTTCGCGGCGACGCGCGCCTGCTGGACCCGGCGCTGACCCGGATGCGCGAACTCACCGGACGTCCGGTCATGGGCGTCCTGCCCTTCCTCGGCGGCCTGTGGCTGGACGTCGAGGACTCGCTCGCCCTGGACGCCGACCGGGGTACGGCCGAGCCGCCGCTCGGTGCGGACGTGCTGCGCGTCGCGGTGGTGCGACTGCCCCGGATCAGCAACTTCACCGACATCGACGCGCTGTCCGTCGAGCCCGGCGTGGTGGTGCGCTTCGTGAGTACGCCCGGCGAGATCGCCGACGCCGACCTGGTGGTGCTGCCGGGCACCCGGGCGACCGTGGCCGACCTCGGCTGGCTGCGCGAACGCGGCCTGGACACCGCGCTGGCCCGGCGGGCCGCCGAGGGGCGGCCGATCCTGGGGATCTGCGGCGGCTACCAGATGCTCGGGCGTGAGATCGACGACGACGTGGAGAGTCGCGCGGGGACGGTGCCGGGCCTGGGTCTGCTGCCGGTCCGGGTACGCTTCGCCGCCGACAAGACCCTGGCCCGGCCGCGTGGTTACGCCGACGGGTCGCCGGTGACCGCGTACGAGATCCACCACGGCGTGGTCGACGTCGAGGCGGGCGAGCCGCTGTTCACCGACGCCGACGGCGGCGCCCTGGACGGCTGCCGAGTCGGCGCCGTCACCGGCACGTTGTGGCACGGCGCCCTGGAGAACGACGACTTCCGCCGCACGTTCCTGTCCCGAACCGCCGCGTCCTGCGGCCGCCGCTTCACCGTCTCCCCGAACACCTCCTTCGAAGCCGCCCGCCAGTCCCGCCTCGACGCCCTGGGCGACCTGATCGCCGACCACCTCGACAACGCCGCGGTCGACCACCTGATCACCCGAGGCCCCACCCCGGCGCTGCCGTTCGTCCCCCCGGGCGCCTGAGCGCCCGGCACCCGCCGGCCGTGGGGAAATACCCCGGACGGGACCTCGGTCGATCGTCGATGATGGCTTTGGGGGTCGCGCGGACGGGGTGGAGAGGTCGGGGGGTCGTGATGCGGGTTTTGTTGGCCGGGGACACGCACGGGAACACCGGGCACGTGCGTCGTGTGCTCGATGTCGCGGCCGAACTCGACGTGGACGCCGTGTTCCAGCTCGGCGACTTCGGCTACTGGGAGCACGAGCCGTCCGGCGTCCGGTATCTGGACGCGGTCAATCGTTCGGCTCGCTCGCGGGGTGTCGACGTGTACTTCCTGGACGGAAATCACGACAAGTCCTCGCTGCTGATGGAGTCCTACGGCGACGACCGGGACGAGCAGGGTTTCGTGATCGTGCGGCCCCGGGTGCGCTACGCGCCGCGCGGGCACCGGTGGTCCTGGCGCGGGACGAACTTCCTCGCCTTCGGCGGCGCGTTGTCGCTGGATCGGGAGCGGCGGTTGGCCGAGGAGCAGCGGCGGTACGAGAAGGCGCTGCGCAAGGAGGGTTTTCAGGTCGGCACGGGTCGCCCGCCCGCCGCGGTGCCGACCTACGCCGGCAGCCTGTGGTTCCCGGAGGAGGAGGGTACGGACGCCGACGTGGACACGATCCTGACCGACCCCTCGCCGGTGGACGTCCTGCTCACCCACGACAAACCCCTGCGGGCCGCACCCGAGTTCAACCGCAAGGGCGAACCGCGCTGCCTGCCGAACCAGGCCCGGATCCAGCGCCTGGTGGACGCCTACCGGCCCGCCGTCGCCGCGCACGGCCACCTGCACTTCCGGTACACCGAGGAACTGGCCCACCCCGACGGCTCGGTGACGCGCGTCGAGGGTCTGGCCGCGGACCCGATGGCGTCCTACGACGTGCCCGGCTACCGGGTCGCCGATTCGTGGCTGCTCCTCGACCCGGCCGCGTCGACCTCGGCGGCCGACGCCGATCCCGGCACGGTGGAGGCGGGCACCGGCTCCTGACGTGTCGCCGGGCCGAGCGGCCCGAGCGTGCGATGCGTCGAGGCCGGACGGGCGGACTACGTACGGGCCGAGATCGGCGGTCGAGCCGCGGCGGCTACCGCGCGTGACCGTACCCGGGCCCCACTGCCGAGGTTGTCCGGGGACGTGGATAACCTCGGCGAACACATGATCGGATCGCCGATCCGGGGCCGGGGGCGGAATCACCGGACCGGCGGTCCAGGGGAGGACTGGCATGTCCGACATGCCCAACATCGCCGACGGCGTGACACATCCGCCGAGCGGCACCACGACAGCAGACCACGAACAGCCGTGCACGGGGTGGGACATGGGCACGAACGAGGACGCACGGGAAAACACGGACGGCCCGACGGAGGACCACTCACCCAAACCTCCCCGCACGCCGACACCCACGCCCACGGGCCCACCGCCGGCCGCGCCCGCCGACGCGCTTGCGCCCATACCCGCCGACGGACCCGCGCCCGCAGCCGCGACCGTTGAGGACACAGCCGCCGGCCCCCCGCCCCTCGACCCGGATGTCGCCGTCGCCGGCAACGACTCGGGAGCGATACCGCCCACCCCCGAGGCGCCCCCCTCCCCGGTGCCCGTCGGTCCGTACGGGCCCCTCCCCTTCGTTCCCGCCCCCGACCAGCAGCGGCGCAACGCTCGCCGGCACCTCCTGGCCGCCGCCGGGGGAGTGCTCGCGATCCTCGCCCTGCTCGGTTCTCTCGCCGTCGGCGGCGTGTTCGACCCCACCACCACCCCGACCGCGGCGTCGTCGGCCGAGGACGAGACCGCCGGCGGCTCGGTCAAGGCCGGGGACAAGCCCCAGGTCACCCGGATCGCCGCCGCGGACCTGGCCGGCCTGGCCGACAGCCGTACCCAGGCCCTGAAGTCGGGGAACGTGGACGGCTTCGTCGCCGGAATCGACCCGGCCGCCCCCGAACTGGCCGCCGCCCAGCGCCGGTTGTTCGCGAACCTGCGGCTGTTCCCGTTCACCAGCGTCGAGTTCCGGCCGTCCACCGCGACCGTCGAGCCCGCGAACGACGCCGGCCCGCTCACCCGCGACGTGAACATCGTCTTCGCCCACCAGATCACCGGCGTCGACAGCGAGCCGATCGCCGAGCGCTACACCTGGACCGTCTCGCGCGCGTCCGTCGGCGCCCCGCTGCTGATCACCAAGATCGTCGGCGGCTCGACCCGCGGCGGCGGCAACGCCTTCCCCGCCCCCTGGGACGAGGACGAACTCGCGGTGATCGAACGCCCGCACGTCCTGCTCGCCGTCCCGGCCAAGAACAAGACCAAGGCCGCCGCGTGGGCCGACCGGGCCGAGAGCGCGCTGAAGAAGAACCTGGCGGTGTGGAAGGGCCCGGCGATCACCCCGCAGCGCTACGTCATCTACGTCACGCCCGACCACGAGACCTTCATCCGCGCACTGTCCGGCAACGACCTGCCCAACGTCACCGGCGTGTGCCGCACCATGCCACCCGCGCGCCCCACGATGGGCCGCGACCAGCCGATGGCCGGCAGCCGAATCACCCTCGACGGCTCGGACGAGATGTTCGCCAAGAACGACGGCGAGCAGCAGACGCACCTGATCCGGCACGAACTCGGCCACGCGATGGTCGCCGAGTTCGAGCGCGGCGGCGAGGGGCCGCCGCTGTGGGTCTCGGAGGGCTTCGCCGAATACCTCGCCTGGACCGACCTCTCGCTGTCCGAATGGTTCCAGCCGACCGCGCGCGAGCAGGTCCGTGCGGGCAAGTTCGCCGGCAAGCTGCCCACCGACGCCGACGTCAACTCGCCCGACGCCAAGACCTCGACGGTCAGCTACCACTACAGCATGCTGGCGATCCGCTACATGGCGGAGAAGTACGGCGTCGCCAAGGCCGACGAGTTCGTCGTCGCGGTGTACAAGGACCCGTCCCCGGCCGCGATCGACGCCGCGCTCAAGGAGGCCACCGGCCTGGACCGGGACACCTTCGAGAGCAACTGGGCCAAGTACGTCAAGGCCAAGGTGGGCAACTGACGTGCACCCACAGGACTTCCGGGAGCCCCAAGACGTCCAGGCCCTCCAGGCCCCCCAAGCCCCCCAAGCCCCCCACGACCCGTACGGTCCCCACGACCCGCACGGCCCGTGGCCGAACGCCGTCGAACCCCGCCACTCCCGACCGTGGGCGATCTGCGTCGCCCTGCTCGGCGCGCTGGTCTCGCTGGCCTTCCTGATCGGTACGACGGCGGTCGCCGGCCGGCCCGCGGGCCTGGACAGCGCCGACCGCCTGCTCGACGCCGAAGACCCGACCCACGCCCCGCCTCCGGCGCGCGCAGCCGGGGCCGACTCCGCGCGCGGCCCCGGCTCCGGCGCCCCGACGGAGGAGGGCACTTGGCCCTCGGACCGGATCGACACCCGCGTGTTCTTCCGCGTCCAGGCACTCGCCGACACACGCACGGCCGCCTTCGAACAAGGCGACGAGGCGGCCTTCCTCGCCTCCGTCGACCAGCGGGACCGGGCCCTCGTCGACGGCCAGCGGCGGCTCTTCGGCAACCTGCGCAAGATCCCGTTCGACACCGCCCGCTGGGTCGCCCGCGGCGACAAGAAGGTGGTCACCGCCGACGGCTCCGCCCCGAGCCGGGCCGGCACCCCCGCGGCCTGGCCGGTGACGATCAGCCTGAACGTGGCCTTCGAGCACACGATCACCGGCGTCGACGTGGCCCGCGTCCCGGAGACCTACACCTGGAAGGCCCGCTGCGCCGACCCCGCCGACCGCTGCACGCTGATCGGCCTGGACGGCGCCGCCGACGCGGACGTCAACGGCGGATTCGCCGGCTACCCGGCCGCCTGGGACCTGTGGGACCTCCAGGTCGAACGCCGCCCCCACGTCGTGGTGATGGGTCCGAAGCAGAACGCGAGCGCGCTGCGCCGGAACGCGGACCTGGCCGAGCAGGCCGCCGTGTACACGCTCGGCGCCTGGAAGGGCGGCGCCGGCACCTCGCCGGGGTTCGCCCTCGTGCTGACCTCGTCCCGAACCTCCTTCGGCAAGCTGTACAGCAGCAGCGAGATCCGGGACTGGGCGGCGGGATACGCGCTGTCCATGCCCGGCACCGACCGATTCGTCGGCGGGGTCCGCATGGTCGTGGACGACGAACAACTCGCCGGCGACGCGGCGTTCGCGCCGATCCTGCTGCGGCACGAGATGACCCACGCCCTGATCGCCCCGCTGGCCCGGCCGGGCGTCGCCGCGGCCATGCCCACCTGGCTGGTCGAGGGCTTCGCCGACTGGCAGGCCGAGGCCGACCGGCCGCTCGCGCGCGAGATCACCACGAACATCCGCACGATGATCGACCGGGGCCGATTCACCGGCGCGCTGCCCGTCGACGAGGACTTCGACACCGCCGACGAGGACCGGGTCGAGAACGCCTACAACCTGGCCCACCTGATGGTGCGATACCTGGCCCGGACGTACGGCGCGGAGCGCGTCTGCGCCTTCTTCACCGAGGCCCTGACCGGCCGCCACACCGACATCGACGAGACCCTGACCGCGAGCTTCGGCGTGTCCCCGGACCGCCTGCGCGCCGACTGGGCGGCCTGGGTCCGCAAAACGGTCTGACGGGGCCGCGGCGCGGGCCGGGCCCGAACGCCGGAAGCCGCCGGGGGCAACCCCCGACGGCTTCCGCACACTCGTTTCGACCCGCGCGCCCGATCAGGCCCCCATCGCCAGCACCGGCGGCCGCACCGGCTCGGACAGCCACTGCGCGCCCTCGACGCTCGCCACGCCGAACGCGAGCACCAGGGCCCGGGTCGCCGACGGCTCGTACGGCTGGAACAGCAGCCGCATCCCGGCCTCCGCCGGCGTCCGCGCCGCCTTGCGCTGGTTGTCGCTCCCACACGCGGCGACGGTATTCAGCCACGAGTCGGCCCCACCGCGAGAACGCGGCAGCACGTGGTCCACCGTGGTCGCGCGCCCGCCGCAGTACGCGCAGCGCCGGTTGTCCCGAAGCAGCACACCCCGGCGCGACCACGCGGCCTGTTGTCGGAACGGCACCCGGACGAACTTGAGCAACCTGATCACCCGCGGCAGCGGGATCTCCACGGTCGCGGCCCGTACCACCCGGCCGGGATCGACATGCTCGACGACCGCCTTCTCCTGCAACACCAACACGAGCGCGCGCTTGAACGACACCGTCGCCAGCGGCTGATACGTCGCGTTCAGCACCAACGTCTCCCGCATGCGACCTCCCCTCACCTGGTCGACGAGGGGACGAGCGAGCACATTCGAACGCGCACCGAACCGACCGGGCGCGATCACGCGCTCAGCTTTGGGGCGGTGCCGCGACGCTCATGCGCACCCTTCGACTCGACGAACCGTCAGTACGGACAACTCGACCACTGTGCCGTTCGGGCGATCATCGGGACAACGCAATTACCGGACGAGATTCCGCTTTCCCGCGCTCGGACGCGGCTCAGCGGGCGTACGTGGACACCAGCACGGCGCGCGCGAGGGTGTGCGCGAACAGGTTGAAGCCCACGAACGCCGGCGTCGCCGTCTCGTCCACGCCCAGCTCGGCCACGTCCAGCGCGTGCACCGTGAAGACGTACCGGTGCGGGTAGTGGCCCTCCGGCGGCGCCGCGCCCACGTAGCCCGGACCACCGGTGTCGTTGCGCACGTGGAACGCGCCCGCAGGCAGCGACTTGCCGTCACTCGCGCCCGCGCCGCCCGCCAGTTCGGTCACCGTCGCCGGGACGTCGACCACGACCCAGTGCCAGAAGCCGCTGTGGGTGGGCGCGTCCGGATCGAAGCAGGTCACCGCGAAGCTCTTGGTGCCGGCCGGGAAGCCGGACCAGGACAACTGCGGCGAGAGGTCTTCGCCGCCCGCGCCCATCACGCCGCTGACCTGTGCGGTCGGCAGGACCCCGCCATCCGTCAGATCCGCACTCGTGAGCGTGAAGGTGGGCTTCGCGGGCAGGTACTCGTACGGCAACGGGGGCTTGGTGGACTCGGACACGCGAGACTCCGAAATCATGTGCACCGGCGCCCGGCCGGCTGCCGAACGCCTCGTTCGGACGAGCCTATTCTCACCGTCCGCGAAACCGGCGAAGATCGCGTAGGTATCCTCGCGCCAACAGGGGGCCAAGAGGGGGGAGGGCATCCGGCGTGACCGAGCCGACACACGAAAGCGGCAACGCCACCGACGACGCCTCGTCCGCCACGCCCACCGACCCGCCCCTCGGGGCAGGGCCGGCCACGGGCGCCGAGCCGGTCGCGGGGGCCGAGCCGGACATTCCCGCGGAGCCGGGGGACAGGACGGCGGAAGGCGTGGGCGCGGATCATCCGAGCACGGACGATGCCGCCGAAGACCGCGCGCCCACGGACGGTGTCACCGCGCGGGACGACGCGAGCGCCGACTGCGCCGCGATACCCGGCAGCCGAATAACGAGCACGGGGTCCTCGACCGAGGCACCCTCGCCCGCAGGCCCTCCCGCCGCCGCGCTCCCCGACGCCGCGCCCGACGCTCCCGTGTCGGCCTCCGATGTACCCGCCGCCACCGAACCCCCGACCTCCGCGCCGCTCCACCCCGCGCATCCGGCCCCCGCCCGTCCCCGCTCCGTCGCCCGTCGCCTCGCCGCCCCCCTGCTCGCGCTCGCGCTGGCCCTCGCCGCGCTGATCGCCTTCGGCGTCACCCTCGGCGGACCGGGCAGCGCCAAGCCCCACGACGCCGACGGCGCGCTCGGCGCCCCGCGTCCCGGCACCGCCACGCCGATGGCCCCCGCGCACGGGCCGAGTATCGCCACGGCGGACATCCAGGCCATCGCCGACCGGCGCACCGCGGCGATCCTGGCCCGGGACGAAGCCGCCTTCACCGTCGACCTCGACCCGGACGTCCCCGACCTGGTCGGCGGCCAACAGCGGCTGTTCCGCAACCTGGCCCGGGTGTCCTTCGATCGGCTCGCGTACCGCGTCGAGACCGTGCAGACCATGCCCGCGACCGACGACCGGATCACCGCCTACGTGGACGTCTCCTTCGACCACCGCATCTCCCGCGCCGACACCGCCACCGTCGGCGAGGGCTACCGCTGGACCATCGTCCGGGACGCCCCCGGCGCGCCACTGCGGATCACGGGCGTGGACGGCACCCCCTACGAAGGGGCCGGCTACGCCTACGCCCGCGACTACCCCGCCCCCTGGGACCACGCCGACCTGACCGTGATCCGCCGCGAACACGTCGTCGTGCTCGCCGACCCGGCCACCGCCCGGGGCGCCGACCGCCTGGCCGACGCCGCCGAGGCGGCGGCGCGCGCCGACATCGACACGTGGTCCGACGGCGGGCCGCCCGGCACCGCCCCCGGGTTCGTGATCGTCCCGGTCGCCGACCGCGACACGTTCTATCGGCTCTACGGCGGCCGCACCGGCGACCACGGCGAGGAATCCGGCCTCACCTACGCCCTGCGCACCATCGGCCCGGACGGCAAGGGCCACTTCGGCGGCTCGCGGATAGTCCTGGACACCACCTCGGGCTGGTTCACCTCCACCAACCCGCGCCGACTCGGCGAACTGCTGCGGCACGAGATGGCCCACGCCCTGGTCACCCCGCTGCGCAACGAGGTACCGAACCAGGACCAACCCGTCTGGGTCGTCGAGGGTTTCGCCGACTGGCTGTCCCTGCGCGGACACACCCTGCTCGGCACCGACGAGCTGTACGAGGCCAGGACCTACATCGCCGGCAACCGCTTCACCGGCAAGCTGCCCACGGACAACGAGCTGTACCAGGCCGACACCGTCGGCAACGCCGCCGCGTACGAGCTGGCGCACCTGGCCATCCGCCGAATCGAGGAAATCGGCGGCACCCAGGCCGTGTACGGCTTCGTCACCGCCGTCTACGCCGACCCGGCCCCCGCGGCCGTGGACGCCGCGCTGGACCGGGCCACCGGCCTGGCCCGAGCGGAGTTCGAGACGGACTGGGCGGCCCGGGTACACGCCCTCCTGGACGCCTGACCCGGACCGGCCCCGCGACACCTGGAACAGGGTCTGCCAACGCGCTAGAACCAGCCCCGCCGCTGCCCCAGTTCCTGGAACCAGCCGTGCAGGTAGGCGTTCCAATCGGTCTGGTGCGCGCCCGCGTGCTCGACGGTGAAGCGCCGGATCGCGTCGCTCCCACCGGAGAACGCGCCGCCCTTCTTGTCGATCTCCAGGATCACTTCGGTCCGGTGCTCGCCGGACACGAAGGTCAGTTCCACCTCGTTGATCCCGCCCGCGTACGCCTGCGGCGGGGTGAACTCGATCTCCTGATAGAACGGCAGCCGCTGATCCGTGCCCCGGATGTGCCCCAGTTCGAGGTCCGCGGCCCGGAAGTGGAAGCCCAGATTCCCGAACGCGTCCAGGATCAACGCCTGCGCCGGAAACGCGCCGACCGCGACCGGGTCCAGGTCGCCCTTGTCGATCGCGCGGTCGATGGCCAGCTCGGTGCGCACCCCGACCGTGGTACCGCGCAGCGGCACGCCCCGGAACGTGGTCAGCGGCGCCTCCCACGGCACCGGCAGCCGGAAGTCCAGGTCGTGCGTGGCGCCCTCGCGCAGCGTGAACGCGCCGCCGACCTGCTGCCGACCGAACTCCACGTTGCGCCGCTGTTCGCCGTCCTGGGTCTCCACCTCGACCAGGGCCTGGAAGCCGACGAACAGCCCCTCGATCTCCTGGTCGACCTTCCCGCCCTGGATCCGGATCCGACCGTCGACCACACCGCCGGGCGTGGTCTCGGCCGCGTGCAACTCGGTTTCCACCGAGGCACCGCCCGCGCCCATGCTCGCCATCAGCTTCTTGAAAACCACGAGGTCTCCTCCCCTTCCCGCGCGGCCTCCGCCGTGCGGAATCGTTACGCCGGGCCATTCCATCACGCACGACCGGCCGTAAGCTGGCTCCCCATGCGTGCTTCCACCGCCGCGGGCCCCACCGCTCCGCTGCCCCGTTCGTTCTTCGACCGCCCGGTTCTCGCCGTCGCCGTCGACCTGCTCGGCCGCATCGTGGTCCACGAGACCGAGGCGGGTCCGGTCGAACTGCGGCTGACCGAGGTCGAGGCGTACGACGGAGCCAACGACCCCGGCTCCCACGCCTTCCGCGGCCGAACCGCCCGCAACGCGACGATGTTCGGCCCGCCGGGACACCTGTACGTGTACTTCACCTACGGCATGCACTACTGCGCGAACCTGGTCTGCGGCCCACCCGACCGCGCCTCCGGGGTACTGCTGCGCGCCGGCGAGATCACCACCGGCCTCGCACTGGCCCGCGCCCGCCGCCCGACCACCCGCAAGGACACCGACCTGGCCTGCGGCCCCGCCCGCCTCGCCACGGCGCTGGCCTTCGACCGCGCCCAGGACGGCGTCGACGTCTGCGACCCGGCCGGCCCGGTCCGCGTCCTGTACGGCACCCCGCCCCCGCGCACCGCGATCCGCACCGGCCCGCGCACCGGCGTCGGCGGCGGCGGAGCGACCCAGCCCTGGCGCTTCCACATCGCCGGCGACCCGACGGTCAGCCCCTACCGGGCCCACCAGCCCCGCAAGCGCACCACGAAGCCGGCCGCGCCACCCGCCGCCGGCGACCCGGTGCAAAGCGGTTAGCGTCGAGGGCCGACCGTCGGGCACCCTTGCACCACCGGTCGTACCACCGACCCGCACCACTTCACCTGTCGAACCTACCGAGGAGACCAGGCACTGTGACGGACATCGTCGACGAGCTGCGGTGGCGGGGCCTGCTGGCCCAGACCACCGACGAGGACGCGCTCAAGAAGGCGTTCGCGGACGGTCCCGTCACGGCGTATTGCGGGTTCGACCCGACCGCGGCCAGCCTGCACGTCGGCCACCTCACCCAGGTGCTCACGCTGCGCCGGCTCCAGCTCTTCGGGCACCGCCCGATCGCCCTGGTCGGCGGCGCCACCGGCCTGATCGGCGACCCGAAGCCGTCGGCCGAGCGCGCGATGAACGAGGTCGCCACCGTCGTGGGCTGGACCGACCGGATCCGCGGCCAGCTCTCCGCGTTCCTCGACTTCGAGGGCGGCGAGCCGAACACCGCAGTGATGGCGAACAACCACGACTGGATCTCGCGGCTGAGCGTCGTCGAGTACCTGCGCGACGTCGGCAAACACTTCAGCGTCAACCAGATGCTCGCGCGCGAGACGGTGAAGTCCCGGCTCGCCGGCGAGGGGATGAGCTACACCGAGTTCAGCTACGTGCTGCTCCAGTCCTACGACTTCGTCGAGCTGTACCGACGCCACGGCTGCACGCTGCAGATCGGCGGCAGCGACCAGTGGGGCAACATCACCGCCGGCCTGGACCTGATCCGACGGATCACCGCCAACGAACCGCACGGCCAGGCGCACGCGTTGACCACCAACCTGCTGACCAAGGCCGACGGCACCAAGTTCGGCAAGACCGAGGGCGGCACGGTCTGGCTCGACCCCGAGCTGACCACGCCGTACGCCTTCTACCAGTTCTGGCTCGGCGCGGACGACCGCGACGTGTCGCGCTACCTGCGTACGTTCAGCTTCCGCTCACGCGAGGAGATCGAGGCCCTGGAGCGGGACAGCGAGGAACGCCCCGCCGCCCGCATCGGCCAGCGCGCCCTCGCCGAGGAGTTGACCACGCTGGTCCACGGCGTCGAACAGTGCGCCGCCGTCGTCGAGGCGAGCAAGGCGCTGTTCGGCCAGGGCGACCTGACCGCGCTCGACGAGCCCACGCTGCGCTCGGCCGTGGCGGAACTCCCCGGCGCACGGCTCTCGGAGGGCCCGACCGTGGTGGACGCCCTGGTGGCCACCGGCCTCGCCCCGAGCAAGGGCGGCGCGCGGCGCACCATCAAGGAGGGCGGCGCCTACCTCAACAACGCGAAGGTGGCCGACGAGGACGCGGTGATCGGCGCGGCCGACCTGCTGCACGGCCGCTGGGCCCTGCTGCGCCGCGGCAAGCGCAACCTCGCGGCGGCGGAGATCACCGCCTGACACACGGCAGTTGATGGTTCATCAGCTGTTCGCTCGGAAGACGCGTCAAGCCGGTTCCCGACCCGTTCCACTGGGTATAGGGGATCGGCTTGACCCGTCCAAGAGGGTGGTTTAAACTCGTACGAGTCGCAACTTCGGGAGATCCGGACAGGCGCGCCCTCAACACCGGCGCGATGGCCGATCCCACCGCGACTCATACCCCAACGAGCGATCCGGCCACGGACAGCCTTCGGCTGCGCCGTGCCTGTGGTGTCTCCATGGGTGTGACCCAGTAGAACCAGTGATCGAGACAGTCCTTGTGAAACACGCGGAATTTGATCATCCAAATTCCGGGGGTTTTATTTGTCCTGCCATTTATTACTGGGAATCACATTCCGTGAATGTGGTTCGGAAATACCGCCGAAACCTGCTACGGTTGAGGCATCGAGCACCGGAGAGATCCGGAGCAAGACGCGCGGCTCGCAAGCCGCCGGCACCGCAGGATTGATCAAGCGGGGTCGGTGGAGGCGGGAAAACGGGTCTGCTAAGCTCGCCGGGCCGGAAGCAGAGAAACGAAAGTTTCGAAAGCGGAAGGCGGCAGAAACGGACAAAAAGCGGGTCGGAAGATCTGCTAGAGTCTGAAAGGCGGAAAGCGCGGGAACGCGTCGGACGCCGAAAGCGAGGAAAGCGAAGCGGCCGAAACGGTGTGCTAAGCTGGAGACGCGAAAGAGAAACACAAAGCAACACAAACTGAACGTCAA
>NZ_JBHTVA010000087.1:4066-39684 GCF_042793325.1 Embleya sp. NPDC056575 | reverse complement strand
CCCGGGATCCATGGATCCCGGGGGCGGCCGCACGTCGTGCCTCCGACATTCGGGCCGGACGCCCGGCATGCCGAATATTTTCATAGGGCCCGGGGGTATTCGACCGGCCGAAACGATACCCTATGGGGGTACCTTGCGGTCGAATCGAGACCGCATGCGCGACCAAGGAGGCCCGCGATGACCGGATACGACGACGGCAAGGACGCCTACCTCGCCCGCCTGAAGCGGGTGGAAGGCCAGGTCAGAGGGCTGCATCGGATGGTGGAGTCGGATGCCTACTGCATCGACGTGCTGACCCAGGTATCCGCCGTGACCAAGGCACTCCAGGCCGTCGCCCTGGGGCTGCTGACCGATCACCTGGGGCACTGCGTGGTCCAGGCCGCCGGGCAGGGCGGCGACGCGGCCGACGCCAAGGTCCGCGAGGCCGCCGACGCGGTGGCCCGATTGGTGCGCTCCTGACGGGAGTTCCCCGCACCCGCACCCCCCGTTCCGAAAGCAGGGATCCATCCCCTCGGCTTGACAACATACCCAGGGGGGGTATGTTGTAGTCGAAGCCGCCGCCCGGAACGCCTCCGGTGCGGCGGACCCGAGAACCAGGAGGCTTCGCCATGAGCACGACCACTGCCGTCACCTCGACCTACACCGTCACCGGCATGACCTGCGGCCACTGCGTCTCCTCGGTCAAGGCCGAGGTCGGCAGGATCGACGGCGTCACGGAGGTCGCGGTAGACCTCGCGAGCGGCAAGGTGACGGTCACCTCCGACGCGGCCCTGGCCGACACGGCCGTCGCGGCGGCGATCGACGAGGCCGGCTACGAACTGGTCGCCCCGGCGGCCGAGGCCCCCGAGGCCGGCGCGAGCTGCTGCGGCAGCTGCCACTGACCCGTCGAGGGGGCGCCGCCCGACACCGGCGCCCCCTCGATGGACCACCCGCGGCCCCGGTCGGCCACACCACCGGGGCCCGCCGCACCCCCGGACCCGCCGCAGCACGACGACCACCCGCCGCACCGCCTCGAACGCGGCGTCCGACGCGGTGTCGAACGCGCCATCGAACAGGGAGAGAGCATGAACACCGCAGTCAAGGTCGGCGCGTTCGGCGCCGGCGTGGTGCTGGCCTTCGGGGCCGCCTTCGGCATCGGCCACGCGGTCGGCCCGGTCGGCTCCGATCCCGCCCCCGCACACGGCGGCCACGGCGGCGCCCAGGCGGGCCCGTCGGGCGGCGCCCGCTCCCCCGGCGCCACACCGGCCGCCGCCGAGACGCCGGGCGGCCTCCAGGTCTCCGAGCGGGGCTACACCCTGCTCGCCCCCGCCGAGCCGCTGCCGGCCGGCACCGCCACCGACTTCCGCTTCCGCGTCCTCGGCCCGGACGGGCAACCGTGGACGCGCTACGACCGGGCCCACGACAAGGACCTGCACCTGATCGTGGCCCGCCGCGACCTGTCCGGGTTCCAGCACGTACACCCCGTGCTCGGCGCCGACGGCACCTGGAGCGTGCCGCTGACCTTCGCGAACGCCGGCACGTACCGGATGTTCGCCGACTTCACGCCCAGCGGCGACCCCGGCGGCACACTCACCCTGGGCGCCGACGTCGTGGTGGCCGGCGACTACACACCGGCCGCACTGCCCGCGCCGAGCCGCACCGCCGTCGTCGACGGCTACACCGTCACCCTGGCCGGCGACCTGACCACGACATCCGCGCCCCTCACCCTGAACGTGAGCAAGGACGGCCGCCCCGTCACCGACCTCCAGCCCTACCTCGGCGCCTACGGCCACCTGGTCGCGCTGCGCCAGGGCGACCTGGCCTACCTCCACGTGCACCCGCAGGGCGCGCCCGGCGACGGCAAGACCCCGGCGGGTCCCGGCATCGGCTTCCACGCCCAGGCCCCCAGTGCGGGCAACTACCGCCTCTATCTGGACTTCCAACACGAGGGCAGGGTCCGCACCGCCGAGTTCACCGTCACGGTGGGCGCCGCGACCGCACCGACCCCGCCGCCCGCCCAGTCCACGCAGCCCGACCGACCCGCCCAGCCCGAGCACGGCGAGCACGCCCACTAGGGGTGCCCGACGCCATCCTCGGCCGTGGCCGACGTTTGACGTTTTGATACCCCCCTAGGGTATAGTTCAGGCATGATCGCGGGACGGCACCGGCCGCCACCGCCCCCGGCCCCGCGACGGCCGCGCAACCACCGATCCGAACAGGAGCAGGCGATGGGTTCGACCACCGAAACCTCGACGCCACAGGACAGCGGGCAGATCGAACTGTCGATCGGCGGCATGACCTGCGCCTCGTGCGCGATGCGCATCGAGAAGCGGCTGAACAAGCTCGACGGCGTGACCGCGACGGTCAACTACGCCACCGAGAAGGCGAAGGTCAGCTACGCCGGCGAGATCGCGCCGGCCGACCTGATCGCCCAGGTCGAGGCGGCCGGATACACGGCCGAACTCCCCGCCCCTCCCGTCACCGCCGGCGGCGGCGAAGCCGCGCCGGAGGCGGACCCCGAGGGTGGTCGGGTCCGGGCCCTGCGCGACCGGCTGCTGATCTCCGCCGTACTGACCGTGCCGGTGATCGCGATGGCGATGGTCCCGGCGTTCCAGTTCACCAACTGGCAGTGGTTGTCCCTCGCGCTGGCCTGGCCGGTCGTGGCCTACGGCGCGTGGCCGTTCCACAAGGCCGCCTGGACCAACCTGCGGCACGGCACCTCGACCATGGACACGCTCGTGTCGATGGGCACGCTGGCCGCGCTCGCCTGGTCGGTCTACGCACTGTTCTGGGGCAGCGCCGGCGAGCCCGGCATGACCCACGCGTTCTCCTTCGCCATCGAACGCAGCGACGGGGCCGGAAACATCTACCTCGAGGCCGCCGCCGGGGTGACCACCTTCATCCTGGCCGGTCGCTACTTCGAGGCCCGCGCCAAGCGCCGCTCCGGCGCCGCGCTCAAGGCCCTGCTCGAACTCGGCGCCCGCGACGTGGCGGTGCTGCGGGACGGGCGCGAGGAGCGCGTCCCGGTCGAACAACTGGTCGTCGGCGACCTGTTCGTGGTCCGTCCCGGCGAGAAGATCGCCACCGACGGTGTGATCGAGCAGGGCACCTCGGCGGTCGACGCGTCGATGCTCACCGGCGAGTCGGTCCCCGTCGAGGTCGCTCCCGGCGACACCGTCACCGGCGCCACGGTCAACGCCGGCGGCCGGCTCGTGGTCCGGGCCACCCGGATCGGCGCCGACACCCAGCTCGCCCAGATGGCCCGGCTGGTCGAGGACGCGCAGAACGGCAAGGCCCAGGTGCAGCGCCTGGCCGACAAGGTCTCCGGCATCTTCGTCCCGATCGTGATCGCCCTCGCAGCCGCCACCCTCGGCTTCTGGTGGGGCACCGGCCAGGGCATCGCCGGCGCGTTCACCGCCGCCGTCGCGGTGCTGATCATCGCCTGCCCGTGCGCCCTGGGCCTGGCCACCCCGACCGCGCTGATGGTCGGCACCGGGCGCGGCGCCCAGCTGGGCATCCTGATCAAGGGCCCCGAGGTCCTGGAGTCCACACGTCGCGTCGACACCGTCGTGCTCGACAAGACCGGCACCGTCACCACCGGCCGGATGACGCTCCTGGACGTGCACCTCGCCGCCGACGAGACCGCGACCGAGGTGCTGCGCCTGGCCGGTGCCCTGGAGAACGCCTCCGAGCACCCCATCGCCCAGGCCGTCGCCAAGGGCGCCACCGAGCGGGTCGGCGACCTGCCGGACCCGGAGGACTTCGCCAACGTCGAGGGGCTCGGCGTGCAGGGCATCGTCGAGGGCCACGCCGTCCTGGTCGGCCGCACCCGGCTGCTGACCGAGTGGGCGCTCGACCTCCCGGCGGAGCTGGAGCGGGCCATGGCCGACGCCGAGGCGCTGGGCCGTACCGCCGTCGCGGTGGCGTGGGACGGCAAGGCCCGCGCGGTGCTGGTCGTCGCCGACGCGATCAAGCCCACCTCCGCCGAGGCCATCCGCCGCTTCCGCGAGCTGGGCCTGACCCCGATCCTGCTCACCGGCGACAACACCACCGTCGCGCACACCGTCGCCGCGCAGGTCGGCATCGACCCGGAGCACGTGTTCGCCGAGGTGATGCCCAAGGACAAGGTCGACGTGGTCACCCGCCTCCAGGAGGAGGGTCGGATCGTGGCCATGGTCGGCGACGGCGTCAACGACGCCGCCGCGCTGGCCAAGGCCGACCTCGGCCTGGCCATGGGCACCGGCACCGATGTCGCCATCGAGGCATCCGACCTGACCCTGGTGCGCGGCGATCTGCGCGCCGCCGCCGACGCCATCCGCCTGGCCCGCAAGACGCTGGGCACGATCAAGTCCAACCTGTTCTGGGCCTTCGCCTACAACGTCGCCGCCCTCCCGCTTGCCGCCTCCGGCCTGCTGAACCCGATGCTCGCCGGTGCCGCGATGGCCTTCAGCTCGGTCTTCGTGATCAGCAACAGCCTGCGGCTGCGCGGCTTCAAGGCCCTGGCCGACGACACCCACCCGACCGCGTAGACCCGACTCGAAAGCGCGAACGGTCCGCCCTCACATCACGAGGGGCGGACCGTTCGTGTGTGCGGGCGGCCGATTCGAGCGGGGTGCGGCGCTTCGCTGCGCAGGCCGACGGCGAAGCGGTACGGATCGGCCCGAACCACGATCGCGTCGGCGTCGCCGGCCACCGGCGCGTCGACGACGATCGGCTCGCCCGTCGCCTCGTGCGCGCGGGCCGCCGCGCCGATCACCCGATGCACGGTGGCGGTCCGGCGTCCGTCCTTCGGCGCCGGGAGAACACGAAAAGGTCGGTGAGGTCGAGCCCGGCGTCGTCCCCGGGGGACCGCGGGTCGGGCCCACCGATGTGGTGAGACATGCGGGCGGCGTCGGGTACGTACGCCTCGCCGGCCCGGCGGCGGGCGACGCGCACCGGTGGTCACCCGTCCGGGCGCACCATCGCGCCGCGCCGCCCGGGCACGACCGCAAGGTCCGCCCGACACCCGCGTGGGATGCCGGGCGGACCGTCGGGTCAGGACGGTGCCGGAGCCGTCGCGTTGATCACCGCGAACGCGCCGCCCTGCGGGTCCGTGACCACGGCCATCCGGCCGGCCATCATGTCGAACGGCGGCTTGAGCACGTTGCCGCCGGCCCGGATCAGCGCGTCGACGACGCTGTCGGCGTCGTCGACGGAGAAGTAGGTCAGCCAGTGCGACGGCGTGCCCGGCGGCAGTTGGTCGAGCCCCTGCATCCCGCCGATCACCCGCCCGTCCGCGCTCAGCGAGAAGTAGCCCGGGGCCCCCTCCATCGGCGCGGCCTCCAGACCGAGCGCGGCCTTGCCGAACCTCGCCGCGGCGCGCGTATCGCTGGTGTTCAGCTCGCTCCAGATCACCGAGCCGGGCTCGTTGACCACCTGCGCCCCGCCGAAGTCCCGCGCCTGCCACAGACCGAACACCGCACCGGTGGGATCGGCGGCGACGCACATCCGGCCCAGGGTCATCACGTCCACCGCGGGCATCATCACGTTGCCGCCGGCCTCGGTGATCTTGGCCTGGGAGGCGTCCACGTCGGCGGTGGCCAGGTAGGTGGTCCACGCCGTCGGCGGGGTCGGTCCGCCGTCGGGGGACATCGCCTTCATGATGCCCGCGACGGCCTTGCCGTTGAGTGTGCAGACCGCGTATCCACCCGTCTCCGGCGGGCCCACCTCGCCCTGCCAGCCGAACAGGTCGCGGTAGAAGTCGAGCGCGGCCTGCTGGTCGGGCACCATCAGGTCGACCCAGCAGGGTGTGCCGGGTGTATAGGGACTGGTTACCTCGGGCATGACGGAACCTCCAGTGAAGAACGACGTCCCCGTACCCGTCGTCACTCGCCATCGTGGGCAACCCACATCGGGCCACCACCGACGCGCCGGTACCCGCCGGACCACGTCCGTCAACCTCCGGTCGGACCGCGTCGCTCACCCGCCCGGCTCGGGACGGGCTCGACCCGGTCGCCGTCGTTCACCCCGGGCCGATCCGCAGGGGGATCGGGAAGGTCCCTACCGGGCGGGTCGCCGCAGTCGTCTCCCCGGCCCCATGACACGGCACCGCCGGCCGCGCGGACCAGCCTGCGGGTGAACGTGTGTCGAGGGTCGGTCAGAATCCGTCCCGCCGGGCCCTCTTCCACCGGCCGGCCCGCGTCCAGGACCACGATCCGGTCCGCGAGCCGGGCCGCCGCCGCCAGGTCGTGGGTGATGAACACCAGGGACAGGCCGCTACGTTCCCGGGAACGGGCGAGCAGGTCCAGCAGCTCCGCCCGGGCCGCGCCGTCCAGGCCCGAGGTGATCTCGTCGCAGACCAGCACGCCGGGTCGGGCGAGCAGGGCTCGGGCCAACGCGGCACGCTGCGACTCGCCCCCGGACAGCCCGCCCGGTCGCCGCTCCGCCACGTGCGCGGCCAAGCCGAGTTCGGCCAACGTGTCGAGCGCCCTCGTCCGAGCCGCGTCCGGGTGCACGCCGCGCAGCCGCACGGCGGTCCGGGCCACCTGGTCCACGACCGGCCGGCCCTCGTCGAACGAGGACCGCGCGTCCTGGAACACGTATTGCACGGCGGCCAGTTGCTCGGTGGTGCGAGCACGCAGCGAGCGGGGCAGCGTCGTCCCGTCGAACCGGATCCGCCCCCGGTACCCACTGTGCAGGCCGGCGAGGCAGCGGCCCAGCGTCGTTTTGCCGCTGCCCGAACGGCCCACCAGGGCCAGGCATTCGCCGGGCGCCACGGACAGGCTCACCCGGTCCAGGACGGTCGCCCGGCGCCGCACGCCCGCCGGGTATCCGGTCGTGAGGTCCCGAACCTCCAGCCGAACGGCGGTGGTGGGGTCGGGGCCGTCGTCCGCCGCCGGCCCCCGGGGCCGAACCTCCACCCGTTCCGGCGCCGGCAACACCCGTGCCGTCGGCCCGAAGGCGACAGGCCGCCCGTGCGCCAACAGCACTACCTCGTCCGCGAGTCGGCGCACCACGTCGAGGTCGTGGCTGAGCAACAACACCGCGATCCCCTCCCCGGCCAGGGCCGCCAGCCGCGCCACGACACCCTGCTTGGTCAGCGCGTCCTGCCCCGTGGTCGGCTCGTCGGCGATCACGACCCGCGCACCGAGCAACAACGCCTGGGCCACCACGACGCGTTGCTGCTGCCCGCCGGAGAGCTGATGCGGGAATCGCCGCACGACCTCCTCGGGGTGCTCGATCCGCGCCGCCCGCAACGCCTCTTCCACCGCTGCCCGGTGCGCCCCCCGGCCGCCCGTACGCGCCCGCGCTCGCGCGATGTCCCGCAACAACACGCCGACCCGGCGCACCGGGTTGAGCACCGCCCCGGGATGTTGCGGGACATACCCGACCGCTCCCCCGCCCGCGACCCGCACCTCGCCCGTCACCCGGGCGCCGGGCGGGAATTCGCCGAGCAGGGCCAGTGCGGTGGTGGTCTTGCCGCTGCCCGACGGCCCCACCAGCGCGGTGATCCGCCCGGCACGCAGCGTCAGATCCACCCCGTCCACGATGGCCCGACCACCCACCGCGACCCGCAACTCGCGCACGAACGCCACCGGTTCAGCGCCGCTCATCGTCCCTCCTCCGCCCGGCCGTCGGCGTCCGCAACGCCGTGTCGAACGCCAGGTTCGTGCCCATCGACAGCGCCACGATCAGCGCCGCCGGCACCACCACCGCCCACGGCTGCAGGAACAGGCCGGGCCGGTTGCGGTCCACCATCACCGCCCAGTCGGCGGCGTCCGGGGCCACGCCCACGCCCAGGAACGCGGCGGTCGCCACCAGGTACAGCGCGCCGGCGAGCCGGGTCCCCGCGTCGGCGGCCAGCGTGCGCCGGATCGACCGCAGCGGGTAGGCGACGGTGATCCGCCACCAGGACTCGCCCTGCATCCGCAGCGCCTCGACGGCGGGCCGCGCCGCCACCTCGGTGCCCGCCGCGGCCACCACCCGCGCGGCGTCCGGCATCGCCACCAGGGCGATCACCGGTACCAGTTCGGCCGGCCCCGGCCGAAACAGCGCCGCTACGAGAAGCACGACGAGCAGGGACGGTACCGCGATCAGCACGTCCAGCGGCCGCATCAGCACCTCGGCCACCCATGCGCGCCGCGTCGCCGCGGCGGCCAGTCCGAGCGGCACCGCCGCCAGATAGGCCAGGACCGTCGCGGCCACCGCCACCAACACCACCGATCGCCCGCCGAGCAACACCTGCCGCCACACGTCGCGCCCGGCGAAGTCGGTGCCCAGCCAATGCCCGTCCCCGGCGCTGAACGACACCGCGCGCGGCTGCACCGGCCCGGCGAACCACGGCCCGATCAACGCGGTCGCCAGCGGCAGCCCGATCAACGCGAGCGCCACCGCATACCGCCGACCCCCGCCGTCGCCCCAACGCGATCTCCCCCAACGTGGGTTCACTACGCCGCCACCTCCACGCGCGGCGCCAGCCGCAGCGTCACGAGGTCGGCGACCAGGTTGACCGACACGGTCACCACACCGAACACCAGCGCCAGACCCTGGATCACCGGGATGTCACGCGCCGCGACCGCGTCCACCAGGACGGTGCCGAGCCCGGGGATCACGAACAGCGCCTCCACCACGATCACGCCGCCCAGCAACCAGTCACAGGTACGCGCGAGTTGCTGGCTCGCGGGGGCAAGGGCGTTCGGCAGCGCATGCGTCCAGCACACCCGGGCACCGGACAGACCCAGCCGCCGTGCGTGCGCCACGTACGGCGAGGCCATCGCCTCGATCATGCCCGCACGCACCAGCCGGGCGATCGTGCACACCGGCCGGGACAGCAGCACCACCACCGGCAGCACCAACACGGCCGGACGGGTGAGCAGATCACCGTCGGTACCCACGGCCGTCGGCGGCAACCACCGGAGTTCCAGCGCGAACAGCGTGATCAGCAACACCCCGAGGGCGAACTCCGGAACCGCGTGCACCGCCGACGTCAGCGCGCTGATCGAGCGATCCACCGGGCCGCCCTCGCGCCGCGCGGCGAGCACCCCCAGACCCGCCGACAGCGGCACGAGCAGCACGACCGTGACCCCGGCCAGTACCAGGGTCGGGCCGAACCCGTCGGCGAGCAGGTCGGCGACCGGCCGACCCGAGACCAGCGAGGTACCCGGGTCGCCGTGCGCAAGACGCTCGATCCAGGCGGCCAACCGTCCGCCGACGGATCGATCCAGGCCCATCGACTCCCGGATCCGCGCGATCCGTTCCGGGTCGGGCTGGTCGCCCGCCAGGGCCACCGCCGCGTCCCCCGGCAGCGCCTCGGTCAACGCGAAGATCAACAGCACCACGGCCGCGATCTGGACCAAGCCCAGCACCAGTCGGCGTGCCGGACGGCCACGATCCGCGCTCATCCCAGCCATACCTTGTCGAACCGGGCCCAGTCCAGCGTATTGGCGGGCGCGTTCGTCGCCACGCCGCGCACCCGGTTCGCGGTGGCCACGATCCAGTCCGCGAAGCCCCAGATCAGGAATCCGCCCTCGTCGTGGAGTCGGCGCTGCATGCGCTCGTACAGCGCGGTGCGCAACGCCTCGTCGGGGGTGGACTGGATCTGCCGGTACAGCTCGTCGAAGTCCCGGTCCCGCCAGTGTGTGGCGTTGGTGGTGGATCCGGTCAACAACCGCTGGGAGACGTGCGATTCGATCGGCATGGCCCCCGAGCGGTAGGACGCGAGCGTGCCGGAGGTGAGGATGTCCTTCCAGTAGGTGTCCTTGTTGCCGATCCGCACCTGGACGGTGACCCCGGCCTTCGCCGCCTGTTCCTTGAAGATCCCGGCGGCCTCGACGAATCCGGTGGCGGCGGGCGCGGTGTCCAGGGTGACGGTCAGGCCCTCGGCGCCGGCCTCGCGCAGCAGCGCCCGGGCCCGGGCCAGGTCCTGGGTGCGCTGCGGCAGGCTCGCCGCGTAGTAGCGATATCCCTTGCCGAACAGGTCGTTGCCCACCTCCCCGGCGCCGGACAGCGCCCCGTCCACGAGTTCCCGACGGTCGGCGATCAGGCAGAACGCCTGCCGGACCCGCCGGTCGTCGAACGGCGGCCGATCGGTCTTCATCACGAAGCCCTGCATCGCGCTGTTGCGCAACCGCAACACGGTGATCCGGCCCCGGCCCTCGTGCACCCGCGCGGTGGCCGGGTTCAACTCGTGCGCGTACTCGACCTGCCCGCCGAGGAGCGCGTTGGTCCGCGCCGACTCCTCGCCCGCGATCACGAACTCCAGTTCGTCCAGGTGCGGACTGCCCTCCCAGTAGCCGTCGTTGCGTCGCAGCAGCAGCGAACTCCCGGGCTTGAACGACCCGAACACGAACGGCCCGGATCCCACCGGCCGCTCGAAGGAGTCCGCACCGGCCGGCACGATGTAGGCCCCGAAAGCCGCGAGTACGTTGGGGAACTCGGCGTAGGGCAGTTTGAGCCGGAACTCCACCGTGGCCGGGTCGATCACCCGACTCGCGGCCTGGTCGATCGACTCCAGCGCGGCCTTGGCCCGGAACGCCCGGGCGGGGTCGGCGATCCGGCGAAAGCTGTACAGCACGTCCTCGGCGGTCACGGGCCGTCCGTCGTGGAAGGTCGCCGGCCGCAGCCGTACCCGCCAGGTGTCCAGCGTCGCGTTCGGCTCCCACCCGGCGGCGAGCCGGGGTACCGGGGCCAGGTCCGCGCCGTAGTCGGCGAGCTTGTCGAACAGCGCCTTGGCCCGGGCCACGTCGACGAACAGATTGGCCAGGTGCGGATCCAGCGTCTCGTTGGCACCGCCGCCCGGGAAGGCCGCCCGCAATCGCCCGCCGCGCCTGGGCGTTGCCTCGCCCGGCGTACCGGCGTGCGGCCCGGGCTCGGCCGTGCCGCCGGCGCAGCCCACCGCCAGGGTGAGCGCGGCAACGCCCCCGGCGGTCAGGAAGGCCCGGCGGGAGGTACCGGCGCGGGATGCGCCGAGGGGTATGCGGGGGTGGATCCGGCTCATGGGTCGTTCTCTCCGTGTCGGCGGTGGTGGGCGAGGTGGTGCCGGGTCAGCGGCGGCGGGCGACCACGTGCAGGCGGTCGCCGTGCCCGGTCGCGGCCGGCGGGGCGCCCTCGGTCCAGGGCGGGTCGGTACGCGGTCCCGGGCGGTCGTAGAGGTCGAGCACGTCGAAGCCGGCGACGTCCAGGAAGTAGCCCAGCTCGCGGGGGAACAACAGCCGCCACGCGGAGAGCTGCGCCCGGGCCGGCGCTCCGTCGTCAGACGTCCATTCCCGGCGTCGGCGCAGCAGTTGGGCGCCGTGGTCGACCCACAGGGTGGTGCGCGAGGTGTAGGTGACCCCGGCGCGCACGACGGTGTCGGTACGGGGTTCGGTTTCGGGCCGGGCGCCCTCGGCGCCCTGAAGGAAATAGGCGCCGTTGCGCAGTTCGGCGACGAACAGCCCTCCGGGCACGAGGTGTTCCCGACAACGTTCGAAGAACGCCGCGAGATCGGTGTTCTCGTGGCAGTACAGCAGCGCGCTGTCCAGGCAGACCACGGCGTCGAAGACGCGCCCGAGGTCGAAGTCGCGCATGTCGGCGAGGCGGTAGTCCGGGCCCGGGTGGTGGGTGCGGGCGTGGCGCACCATCGCCGCCGAGGTGTCGATGCCGACCACCTCGCGGGCGGCGTGCGCCTGCAACCAGGCCGCGTCCCGCCCGGTGCCGCACCCCACGTCCAGCACACGCGGCCCGCCGCCGTGGCGCCGCAGGGTCGCGTCGATCCACCGGGCGGCGCGCCGACCGGGGTCGGGGAAGCGGCGTTCGTAGAGTTCGGGGGTATCGGTCAGGAGATTGCGGGTACTCACGTCGGTTCGCTCTCGGCTTCGTACGGGTCGCGGACGCTCATCGGGGCGGGTTCTCGGCCGCGCGGGGGTAACAGGTGCTCATCACGACAAGCTCCCGACCGCGCGACCGGCACCGGTGCCGGTCGTGCCAAGCTCCCGACCGTGCAACCGGCACGGGGGCTCATCGGGACTCGCTCTCGGCCCTGGGGTGGTCGGGAGTACGCGACGCCGCGGCCGGCTCGACGGCGCCGGTCCCGGGCGCGGTCGGCGGCAGCGTCCCGCCCCGGCGCAGCCACCCCACCGCCGAGGCCGAGACCAGGCCCAGGAGCGCGCAGCAGGCCCACGGCAACCACGCCCGGCCACCGTCCGCGCCCGCGTCCATCGCCCAACCGATCCCGGCGTTGCCGGCCGCCGCCGCGATGCCGGACGCCGCGTAGAACAGCCCGAAGCAGGTGCCGGTCAGTCGGTCCGGGCCGAAGGCGGGGACCAGTTCGAGCACGAACGGCTGGGCGATCATCACGCCCAGATGCAGCAGCAGGGCGGCGGCGATCAGCGGCACCATCCGCATCACCGCGTCCCGGGTCCCGTCCGGGCCGGCGCCGCCGGCGACCATCATCGGGGGCACAAAGGCCAGTCCCGTCACGGCCGTTCCGATCGTGATCCACCGGGCGCGGTCGCCGCGCGTCTGGAGGAAGCGGGTGATCCGCAGTTGCAGCACCAGGTTCGCGACCGTCCCGGTGAGGAACAGCAGCCCGACGGCGGCCTCCTGGCCGGTCGCGTGCCGAACACCGTCCGGGAGCAGCAGATACAGCTGCGTCTCCAGGCCGTACAGCCCGGCCATGGCGATCGAGAACGCCACGAAGGCGCGGTTGCCCAGGACTTCGCGCCAGTCGGCCACCACCGAACGCTCCGGCGCCGGCACCGGGCGCGCCGGCAGGACGAGCGCCTGGGCGATCGTCAGCGCCGCGAACAGCACGGCCGCGGTCAGCGCGGCGGCGGTGAAGTCGACCAGGAGCAGCAGGCTGCCGAGCAGCGGGCCGACCAGGGCGCCGGTGGTGGCGAAGACGTTGAACAGGGCGAACGCCTCGGCCCGGCGCGGCCCCGCTTCGTGGGCGAGGTAGGTGCGCACCGCGGGGTTGAACAGCGCCCCGGCCAGTCCGCTGAGCAGAGCGGCGGCAAGCAGCACCGGCAGTCCGTCGCCCAGCGCGAACAACCCGAAACCCACGGCGCGCAGCGCACACCCGGCGATGATCACGCCGCGTGCGCCGAGCCGGTCGGCGGCGGAGCCGCCGAGGATGAACAGGCCCTGTTGCGCGAGGTTGCGCACGCCCAGGACGATGCCGACGACGGCGGCGGACATCCCCAGGTCGTCGGTGAGGTGGGTGGCCAGATACGGGATCAGCAGGTAGAAGCCGGTGTTCACGCCGAGCTGGTTGACCAGCAACAACCGCACCGCGAGCGGGAATTCGGCCACCGCGCGAAGTGTCCTCATCGGGCGGCCCCGATCGTGCGCCGCACACCCAGCCCGGGCGCGTGTCCGGTGGCGCGCACCGTGCCGTCGATACCGCCGATGCCGGTCCACGGATCGTGGGCGAGCAGCAGATGCCCGTCCAGGTCGACCCAGCGGGCCCGGTCGACGAGGTGTACTGCGGGCGCGATCCCGAGCGAACTGCCGGTCAGACAGCCGAACATGACCTCGGTACCGCTGCCGCGCAGATCCTCGACGATCCGCGACGCCGCACGCGGACCGCCACATTCGGCGAGTTTGAGGTTGACCCCGGGAATCCGTCCGGCCAGCCGCAGCACATCCTCGCGCGTGACCGCGTCCTCGTCGGCGATCACCGGGATCGGCGCGTGCCGGGCGATCCGCGCCAGCACCTCGGGCCGCCCGGCGGCGATCGGCTGCTCCACCGCCTCGACCCCGAGGAGGGCGAAGCGCGGCAGCAGTTCCATGGCCTGCGCCTCGCTCCACGCGCCGTTGGGGTCGAGCAGCAGCCGGGCGTCCGGCACCGCGTCGCGCACGGCCGCGATCCGGGCCAGATCGTGCGCCGGATCGGGCGCACCCGCCTTCACCTTCAGCACGGTGAACCCGAGTCCGGCCAACCGCGTCGCCGTACCGGCCGCGTGCTCGATCCCGCCGAGCCCGATGGTCCGGGCGGTCACCGCCGCGGGCGCCCGTTCGGCGCCGAGCAGCCGATGTACGGGCCGTCCGGTGCGCTTGCCCACCAGGTCGAGCAACGCCGCGTCGAGCGCGGCCCGCACCCCGAGCGGCAGCCCGCCCGGTCCGCTGCCGGCCAACTCCCGTGCAGCGCTCTCCGGTTCGCCGAACCGCCCCAGCCACGGCCGCGCCACGCGCGCCAGCGCCGCCCCGATGTCATCGGCCGACAGTCCGAGCCGATTGCTGCCCAGCGCCTCACCCCACCCGCGCGCCCCCTCGTGCTCGACACACACCCAGACGGCGTCCCGCCCGGCCATCACCGACCGCGAAATGCGCAACGGCTCACCCAGTTCGAGCCGGGTGGTCTGCCACGTGAGCCTCATGCGGACCCCGTTATGGAGGTCTGGGGCATGCTCGCGACGTGAGGCGCGGGCGTGGCGGCCGACGCGGGCGCGTGTTCCCGCGCCGACGGCCGCGGGCCGCCCGACGTGCGCGCGACCACGCGACAGCGCGCCCAGCCGCCGACCTCGACGATCCCGGGGTCCAGGATCTCCACCGGGTGGGTGGGCACGTGGGCGCCGTCCAGGCCGTGCGCGGCGCAGAAGGCGTCGTCGTAGACGGTGCCCAGGTACCGGTGCGGGCCGTCCGGGAAGATGGTGGCCACAGTCGTGCCGGGGTGGACCCGGGCCGCCCACGCGGCGACCAGCGCGACCGCGCCGGTGCTCCAACCGCCGCTGACGAAGCTGCCCCGGGCCAGCCGGCGGCATGCGTCGACGGCGGCGGCCGGGCCGACCCAGTGCACCTCGTCGAACGCGTGGTGGGCGACGTTGCGCGGCCGGATGCTGCTGCCGAGCCCGCGCATCAGGCGTGGTCGGGCGGGCTGGCCGAAGATGGTCGAGCCGACCGAGTCGACGCCGATCACGGTCAGCGCCGGCCAGCGCCGACGCAGTGGCCCGATCAGCCCGGCGCTGTGCCCGCCGGTGCCCACGCTGCACACCAGGATGTCCACGTGGTCGAGTTGGTCGGCGAGTTCGGTCGCCATCGACGCGTAGCCCGCCGGGTTGTCGGGGTTGTTGTACTGGTCCGGCCAATAGGCGCCGGGTGTGCCGCGCAGGATCTCGCGCAACCGGGCGAGCCGGGCGGCCTGCCAGCCGCCGACCGCCGCCGGATGTTCGACCAGGTCCAATTCGGCGCCGTGTGCGCGCAACAACTGCCGCATGGACGGTTCGAGTTCGCGATCGCCGACGAGCCGGACGGGATGGCCGAGCGCCTGTCCGGCGAAGGCCAGACCGATGCCCAGCGTGCCCGAGGTGGACTCGACCACGAGCGCGCCCGGGCGCAGTTCGCCGCGCCGGCGGGCGCCGCGCAACATCGATACGGCGGCGCGGGCTTTCATGCCGCCCGCGCTCAGGTATTCGAGCTTGGCCCAGAACCCCGGGTGCGGGCAGGGAAGTTCGGTGCCGACGCGGACCACGGGGGTACGGCCGAGCAGGGGCAGCAGGTCGGGATTGGCGCCGGCGGAATCGGCGTTGCGCGGAAGCGGGACGGTATTCACGCGGCACCTCCGGATCGGTGCGCCGCGCTCGTGCCTTCGGGCCGGTACGCCGCACTCGGATCTCCGGGTTGATGCGCCGTGCCCGGGCCCGCGATCCCGGACGCCGCACCCGGCCCGCCATAGCGGTAGACCACACCGGGCCCGCCGTCCAGCCAGAAGAACGGATAGGGCTCGGCGCACACCGCGCTCACCCCCGCGCCGACGAAGTGCGGCAGGATCGCGCTGCCGGTCTGGGCGAACATCACCAGCGGCTTGCCGGTGCTCGCGGCGTGTGCGCGCAGCGGCTCGAAGGTGTCGTTGCCCAGCGTCATGCCGGAGGCCAGGATCGCGTCGCAGCCGTCCAGTTCGGCGCCGGCGTCACGGCGGATCGGCTCGCCCCATTCGGTGCGCCCGCCCTCGAAGTCGCACGGCACGCAGTCGATCCCGAGCGTACGCAGCCGCTCCAACAGCGAGTTGACCACGCCCACCACCAGCACCGTGCGTACCCGCGCCAGGGGCAGCAGCTCGACCACGGCCCGGGCCCGGGCCCGCGACTTGGTCAGCGAACTCCCGGCCGGCAGCGGGTACGCCCGGGCACCGCGCTCGCAGCCATGCGGGCGGGCCCGCATCAGGTAGGCGTCCAAGGCGGCGATCCGGATCGGCGCGAGCGGATGCGCCAGCAGGTCGGCGACGCGGGCCCCGACACATTCGTCGATGGTGTCGGCGGGCAGCGTGCCCGGCTCGGCGGCACACGAGCCGACCGCCGCGCCCAATCGCACGCTCAGCACCTCGTTGCGGTATCCGGTGGTGCGTTCCGCGTGCCGGACGGCCTGCACCGTGCGAAAGGCGGTACTCACCCGTTCCTGGTTCGGGTCGGCCCCGAACTCCCCGGCGCGGACCCGGACGAGCAGATCGTCGAGGGCGCCCGGGGACCCGGGCACGGATCGCGGCCGGCTCATCCGGTCACCGCCGACGCGGCCGCGTAGCGGGGGCGCAGCCGACCCAGCATGCGCTCGGCCGACTCCCGCGCGCCGGCGCCCCGGGAGGCGGTCAGCACGTGGCCCAGATACTCGTTGTTGCTGGTCGCGGCCCGTACCGCCCGCCCCGGTTCGGCCAGGGTCAGCTCTACCACGCCCGGCTCGTCACGTACCGCGTCGGCGCCGTCGATGCCGGCGAGCGTGCCCGTCCCGTCGGTCGACAGGTCGCGTTCGTCCGGCAGCAGCAGGCCGATGGCGGCGCTTCGCACGCCGGTCTCGCGCACCGCGAGGTCGGGACGCCGGCCGAGCGCGACGTCGACACAGGCCACGACCAGGTCGACGCCGGTGACGTGCCGGACCAGTTCGGTGATGCGATTGCCCGCCGGCCTGGGGTTGACCTCGATCGTGCGCGGCCCGTCGGGGGTGAGCCGGATCTCGGTATGCGCCACGACGTGGTCCAGGCCCAGCGCCTGGATCGCGCGTACGGCGGTGTCCGCGGCGGCCCGTGTATGGTCCGGCTCCAGTGCGGCCGGGAACATGTGTCCGGTCTCGACGAACGTCGGCTCGGCGCCCAGGCTCTTGTCGGTGACGCCGACGACGTGGGTGTGCCCCTCCCGGGTGACCGTCTCGACACTGACCTCGGGCCCGGTGAGGTATTCCTCGATCAGCACCACCGGGGCCCGGCGCTGTCCGCGCGCGTTCACCGTGAGGTCCGTGATCGCCCGCTGTGCGCGGGCCAGTTCGACCTCGTCGTGGACGACACGCACCAACATCCCGGCGCACAGGTCCACCGGCTTGACCACGACGGGGTAGCCGATCTCGCGCGCCGCGGCACGCGCCCGCTCCCGGTCCGCGCACAGCGCGAAGCGCGGGCCGGGCACACCCGCCTCGGCCAGGCGCAGTCGGGTCAGATCCTTGCGGCAGGCCGCCTCCACCGCGTCCGGCGCGGGAGCGGGCAGGCCGAGCCGGGCGGCGATTCGCGCGGTGGCCGGCAGGTAGTAGTCGCACGCGGACAACACCCCGTCGAACGCGAACACCTCGTGCAGTCGTTCGACCGCGGCCGGCAGTTCCGCCGCGTCGTTGGTCTCGGTCGTGACGATGTTGCGCGCGGACAGCAGCGGATGCGGCGCCGCGCCGGGCGTCGCGCGCAGGTAGTGGTGCAGGTCCCGGGTGAGGAACGTGAACTCGTGTCCGGCCTCGTGGATCGCCCGGGGCAACAACCCGCTCATCGCCCCGACCCAACTTTCGACAACCAACAGATGACCCACCGAACTCCCTCTCCGACCGCGGCGACGGCTCTCTCGCAGAGCATCGATCCGCCGAGACCGTATCGGGAATGGTTTTCATTTTCAATGCAACATCGACGAGAGCCGGCATCACCGGGAAGCACATCGGGCCCGGATCCGACACCCGCCACCACCCACCGACACCCACACGCGCCGCCCCGCCACCACCCCCGAAACCACACCCGAACCGCGCGCGACAGCACATCGGCACTGCCGATTCCGGGCCTCGACCCCGCCCCGAAACCCCCGAATCCCGTTTCCCATGTCACAACCCGTCCGCAACACCGCACACAGAGCGGCCGATCCAAGCTTTCTTCGGGCAATTCCGCACGCGGAAACGTGTTTTGGTGCATGTCACGCGCGGAACGGGCGATCATGGACCCAGCGCGGGTGGGATGCCCCCGCCCGCCGAAGGGGAACAACGTGCTCCGGTCCGCCGGATCGCGACTGCCCCGACCCGATTGCCGAACCACGAAAAGGAGTCGCCGGATGGTCGCATCGTCGGTTGACGAACTGAGAATTGCATTGGAAAAGGAGGCCACGGAACTGGCCGGGCAACGGGACCGGCTGCAAGAGGAACTGGCCCTGGTCGAGGCCCAGTTGGCCGCTCGGCTGAGCGCGGTGGAACAACTGGCGCTGATTCGCCCGCTGACCGCGTCGGCGCCGGCCCCGGCCGAGGAGGCCGCGGCGGAGCCGGTCGCCGAGGCCGAGGTCGCTCCGGCGCCCGAGGCCGAACCCGCGCCCGAGGCCGAACCCGCCGTGGAGGCCGCGCCCGAGGCCGAGGCCACCGCCTCGCCCGAGCCGGTCGTCGAGGCGGCGCCCGAACCGGCCGCTCCGGAGACCCCGGCGGCGACCGTTCCGGCCCCGCGCCGCAAGAAGCAGGCGGTCGCGGCGGTGGCGGAGCAGACGCGGATACAGTCCGCCTCCGCCCGCAAGGCTCCGGCCGGCAAGCCCGCGGCCAGGAAGTCCACCCGCACCAAGGCCGGCGCCGCGGCGAAGGCGACCGCCGCCAAGCCGGCCACCGCCAAGCCGAGCGCCACCAAGCGGACCACCGCCAAGGCGGGCACCGCGACCAAGGCCGCCAAGGCGACCCCGGCCGCCAAGGCCAAGGCCACGGAAGCCCCCGCACCCGCGGCGGCGCCGGCGGCCCGTCCGGTCCGTTCCCACCTGCGCGACGAGATCGCCGCGCTGTTGGCGGGCACCGGCGAGCCGATGAACGTGCGTCAGCTCACCGAGGCCCTCGGCGAGGTCGCCACCAAGAGCCGCATGGAGAGCGTGCGCACCTCGACCGAGGGTCTGGTCAAGGCCGGACGCGCGGTCAAGACCGGTCGCGGCCTGTTCACCGGCCCCGCGGCCTGAACCACCCCGGGTCCGCCCGGTTCTCCGGACGATCGCCGGCTCGACGACCCACCTCGGCACCACCGGGGCCACGTCGAGCCGGCGGTCTCCGTCCCGGCCGAACGCCGACCCGCCGACGGACCCGCCCCGCGCCTACCCCGCCCGACGCCGCCAGGGCCGCCACCGCGACCACCCACGCCGACGCGTGTCCGTATCCACCGGATTCGCCGGCGCCGCCGGCTCCGGCCGCGCCGCCCGCCACCGGGCGACGACCTCCTCCTCGTCGAACGGCCGAAGGCCCAGCACCGGCCCGGGCGGCGGCATCCGCAACGCGGCGACGATCTTGGCGTTGATCTCCGTGACCATACGCCGGACCTCACGCTCCGAGCGGGCCCGCTCGATCGCCGCCATCGTGTCCTCGGCCTCCTTGCGGAGCGCCAGGGTCGGCGGCAGTACCGAGATGCCCTCGCTCTGCATCTTGCGGCGCACCCACCACAGCTCGTCGTAGGGCGCGTCGATCGCGGCCAACGGTTTGCCGGCCCCGGGCAGGTCGTCGAACTCGCCCCGCGCGGCGGCGGCGTCGATCTGCCGATCCACCCACGAGTCGAACGGAACCTCGGGCGGCTTGCGCTCGGTCACGGAACTCCTCCTCCGCACGACGACGTCGGTTCCCCTCCAGCATGCCGCACCGCTCCACCGACCGGGAGGCGGCGGGCCACACCCCCGATCCCACCGCCGACCCCGAGGTCACCGGTCGCAGGAGCACACCTTCGGTTTGTCGGCCCGAACGATCGCCGACCGCATCCCGTCGGTGATCTCGTGCGAGGGCTCGACGGTGATCCGGATGAACCCGGCCGCCCGTAGCCCGGCCCGATACTCGCTCGCCGCCAACGCCCCGGCCAGACATCCGGCGAACGACCCGCGCGCGGTCTGCTCCTCGATCGTCAGCCCCTCGCCGGCCACCACGTCACACACGGCGAACCGGCCGCCGGGGCGCAGCACCCGAAACGCCTCCGCGAACACCGCGCCCTTGTCCACCGCCAGACCGATCACACAGTTCGAGATCACCACGTCGACCGTCGCGGCCGGCAGCGGCACCGCCTCGATCGAGCCCTTCAGGAACTCGACGTTGTCCACCCCGGCGCGCCGCGCGTTCGCCCGGGCCAACTCCAGCATCTCGTCGAGCAGATCGAGCCCGTACACCCGCCCCTTCGGCCCCACCAGTCGGGCCGAAAGCAGTACGTCGATGCCGCCGCCCGAGCCGAGATCGAGCACCCGCTCGCCCTCGACCGGGTCCGCCGCCGCGGCGGGATTGCCGCACCCCAGGCTCGCGGCCGACGCCGCCCCGGGCAGGCACCGCAACTCCTCCGCGCGGTACCGCCCCGCCCCGAACCCCCGGCCGACCCCCACCCCACTGCCGTCACAGCAGAATTCGCTGGTCACACTGCCCCCGGCCAGCACGGTGTTCGCCGCCGCCACATAGGTCGCGTGCACCCCGGCACGCACCTCGTCCATGGTTTCGTCTGCCACGGTTTCCTCGCTCGTCCACGGTCCCGCCCCCGACCACGACCGGTCGGCGGTGGCAGTCTGGGGGCATCCGCGGGTGCAATCGCGTCATGTCGGCCAATGGACGGCTATCGTTCGCCCGAAGGTCATCAACACCCATCGACCCACCCGAACAAGCCAGGCCCGCGAGCCCGGGCCGGCGCGAGACGCGGCTCGGAAGGGCCCGGGTCGGAGAGACTTCGACCCGGGCCCGAATCGCCGGCTGACGCGAGGTCAGCTACTGCTCACCCCGCTCAGGGCGTCGCCCCCAGCCGTCGCCACGGCCGGCCGCCGTTGGGCTCGGCCAGTCCGGGTTCGACCGTGGTGTACCACTGGGCGTACCAGAAGTAGCCCTGCCAGGACACGAACGCCGCCGACGAACCGGCGGGATCACCCGCCAGGACGTGCGTCTCGCGCTCCGCGCTGCCGTTCTGCGCCTCGGCGTCGAACCCGCTCGCCGAACGCAACTTGGCCGCCACACCGTGCGCGGGACCGCCGGGCGTGCCCTCCGCTCCCGTTCGCGGGTCGACCGGGACGAACCGCCACTTCTGCCGATCACTACCGTCACACCCGGTGGTGGACAGGTCCTGCCCCGCGGTGGTGGCGGTCAGGCAGCGGTCCCCGTTGACGATCCGATACCAGCCCCCACCCGCGTCGGTGACCTGCCAGTACTGGTTGTCGTTGCTCTCGATCGGCTCGATCAGGTGCACCCGGGACTGGTCCGGGTAGTGGTCCATGAGCTTGCCCTGATACTCGAACTGCCAGCCCTTGGCACCCTTGTTCCAGGGCGCCCACAACCGCCCGCCGGTCGGGCTGTACGCGGTGCCCGACTTCCACTCCGGGGCCGAGCAGGTGCCCGCCTCGGGCTCGGGCGGCTGCACGCCGGTGACGGCGCGCCGGTTCTCCGTGGTGACGCCGAACTCCCGATCCCCCACCTTCACCGTGACGTTCGCCGGCCCGGTGATCGGCAGGTAGTACTTGATCCCGATGTCCAGGCTCTTGCCCGGCGGGATGTCCTGGCACTTCTCCAGCTTGACGGTGACCCGGTGGAAGTCGGCGCCGAGGCCCCCGACGTTGGGCCCGCTGCGCCCGGGTTGGATGATCGGCATCTCCTGGTAGTTGTCGTCCTTGAGCACCGGCGGCGTCGACGTGGGGATGTCGAACGCGATCTCGGTGCCCTGGGCGAGCGTGACCGCCGAGTCGTTGGTGACCCGCAGCTTGGGCTGCATCGGATACATCTCGGTACTCGGATAGTCGACCAACCGCACCTTCACGTCCACGCTTTGCGGCGGCATCGGCCGTCCCGCGCGTGTCACCGTAGCCGGAGGTGCCCCGCAGCGCCCCGTCGATCCGGCTGGTCAGGTCGTACCCCATGCCGTACTCGCCGTTGTCGCGCCGCGCGTAGTCGCCGGCCATCTCCCACAACATCACCCCGCCGATACCGTTGTCCTTGACGTATTGGATCTTGGTATCGACGGACTGTTCGTCCTCGGTGGACAGGAACACCCGCTTCTCCGCGTTCCACAACCAGGACGCCTTCAACGTGTCGTCCCACTTGCGGGCGTACGTACCGGACATGCGGTCGTCCGCGTCCCGGTCCGGGGTGAGCCCATAGCGGCCCATGTAGCGGGGCTGGATGTTGTTCTCCAGGTTCTTCGCGTGCCACAGCGGGTTGGAGCCCGCCGCCACCTCGCGACCCCGGTCGGTGTCGTGCCACAGGTTGTCGATCCCGATCGCGCCGGAACCGCACTTGCTCTTGCCGCCGTTGTCGCCGGTCCCGGGCGAACAGGCGCCCTGGTCCGTCTTCACCGAACTGCCCCACAGCCCGTCGGTGCCGCCCTGTACGTCCTTCCAGCCGCGCGTGTAATACGGCATGCCCAGGTTGATCCGGCCGGGTGGGAGCGCGCCCCGGTAGTAGTGGTAGGACCAGTCGACGTTGAAGTAGCCGTTCTTCTGGAAGTCCTTCGTATTCGGGTCCTGGTCGTTGTAGATCCCGGCGGCGGCCAGTTCCGCGTCCCGCCCGTCGTCGTACAGCGGTGCCTGCGGGCCCACGAACGAGTTCCACGAGCCGTGCAGGTCGTAGGACATCACATTGATGAAGTCCTGGTACTGAAGCGCGGGTTGGTTCTCCTGACCGCGCACCAGGTAGCCCGACGAGGACGCCGCGGAGGTGAGCAGCAGGTATCGACCGCGGTCGGCGCCCGACCTGTCCAGCCGCTCCCGCAGCGTCTTCATCAGCGCGTCGTAGCCCTTGTTCAGCCCACCGCGCACCGGGTCGGAGACCGGCCAGTCCTCCGGGTTGCCGGACTGCGGTAGCGCCGACGGGTATTCGTAGTCGATGTCGACCCCGTCGAACCCGTAACGGGCCAGGAATTCGGTGACCGAGTCGGCGAACGTGTCGATGGCCGGCTGGTCGACCGTCCCGTCCTCGTTCGTCGTCATCCGGTAGAAGCCGCGCGACTCGGCCCAACCGCCCACGGAGATCAGCGTCTTCACCCGGGGATGGTCGCGCTTGTAGCGGGTGAGCAGGTTGAAGTGACCCTTGTACGGCAGCGCCGGGTCCATCTCGGCACCGGTCACCCCGGGCCAGGTCATCCCGGTCGACGCGTTGTTCGGGTCGTTCACGTCGCCGACCGAGATCCGGTTGTTCTCCACCTTCGCGAAGGCGTAGTTGACGTGGGTGACCTTGTTCCAGGGGATGTTCTTCACCAGGTAGCGCGGGGAGTTGTCGGCCCCGGTGCGCCAGGAGGTGAAGTAGCCGACCACCCGCCGGCTGCGGTCCTGGCCGAGCCATTCGCGCCCGTCGCCCTGGTACACGTCGCAATAGCGCGTCGCCACGCCCTGCGTCGGCTGCATCCCGTCCGGTCGGCACGCCGCCTGATCGGCCGGTCGGGCCGGTCGCGCGCCGCCGTCGTCGAAACGTCCGTCACCCGCGTCGAAGGGGTCGCCGGCGTCGCCGTCCCACACCGGGGAGGTCTGGCACGGACCCATGGTCAGCTCGCTGCCGTCGGCACCGTCGCGCGCCGCCAGGCACGTGTTGGAGTGCTTGTTGCGGAACTGCTCACCGTCGGGGAACCACTGCTGGTTGTTGCTCCCACCGCAGCCCCACTGCTGGATCCGTCCGGAACCCACGTCCAGGTCCAGGCACTTGCCGCTGTAGCGACTGACCATCTCCATCGATCCGTCACCATGTCGCGGCCGCAGATCCCACTGCTGGTTGTCCCAGCCGCCACACCCCCACTGGTGGATCCGACCTCCGTCACGCCGCCCCTCGGCGTCCCGGGTGTCCACGTCGATGCACTTGGTGCTGACCCGGTTGGTGACCAGCCCACGATCGACGACCCGGGTCCAGGTGGTGGCGCGCTCCAGCGGAGGCGGAGGCGCGGGCGGCGAGGCGCCGACCCGCTCGATCCACCAGCGCTGGTCCTCGGCATCGCCGCACGGATCCCCACTCGCCCAGTGGGTGGGCCGCGTGCTGCTGTGCGCCACGCAGAACGTGGCGGGCAGGCCTTCCATGATGTCCACGTACTTCAATTGCCGGGCGCCGCCGAGCGCATCGGCCGAGAAGTAGAAATCCATCGGCTCACCGAGCGCCATCCATTGCCAGGACGCACCGCCGTCACCGCGCAAATGGTTGTCGAGGTTGCTCCGCAGCGTCACCCAGCCGGGCGCGGTGTTGGTCAGGTACCACTCCTGACCGGCCTGGCCGGCCGGACCGGTGACCACCCACTTGGAGCCGGGCTCGTACGGGCGCAGTAGTTCGCCGGTCTCGACGTTGCGCAGACGGACCCAGCCCTCCTCCATGAGGCTCTGCTGAACGAATTCGCCGGTCATTGCCTCCGGGCCCTTGCCCGGGGTGTTGGTGCAGTGGAATTCGCGTTTGCCCACGACGGGCATCTGGCCGACCATCCTGGTCAGACACGCACCGATCGCCCGCTGGCCATAGGCGTTCGGGTGCACCGCCTCACGGTAGTCGCCCTGCCGGTGCGGCTCCGGGATCGGCGCACCCGCGAGGTAGGGAACCCAGCGAACCCACTCGGCCTCGGCCCCGACCACACCGTTGGCGTCGGCCTGGCGGGAGTTCTCGGCACACAACTCGTGTCCGGCGAACGCCTTCGTCAGGTCCAGGAATTCGGCGTCGGCGCCGGTCGCCGCCGCAAGCAACATTTCGGTGATCCGCGGCACCACCGACTCGACCGCCCAATCCGAGGCGGCGTCGGTGAACGGGCAACCGCCCTGTGAGTAGCGCGGCTTGATGGAGTTCTCGTACCGGTTGTCCGCGGCCCGGGGCAGCGGCGTCGGGTAGGACTGGAGCACCAGGCGATACGAGGTGTCCGACTGTCCGGCCCGGCGCATCACGTCGCGAATCGCCGCGAGTGTCGCCGAGACCTTCTGCTGCGTGTCGGGCAGCGCGGATTCGAGAGCCTTCTCCCAGCCGGTGGTCCCGCGATTCTCACAATTGGGCCCGAGGTTGAAGAACGCCCAGCCGCAACTCTTCAGGATGTCGGCGAATTTCAGGTCGTTGCCGCCGATCGAGACCACGATCAGCTCGACCCGACTCTCTCTGGCCACCTCGGCCAGTCGCTCCACCTGGGGCCGCTCACCCTTGAACTCGTCGGTGAGCACATTCCTGGTTTCGGCGCCGGAACAGGCCAGATTGATCCGGCGATCCACGGCCAAGGCCGCGCTGTTGATCTCGGCGACGTCCGAGCGCTCACAACCGTTGCCGCCGTCGTACTTGGTGTCGCCGTACACGGAGTCGCCCCGGTCGGTACCCCAGTACCCGGCGGCCTCGGTATCCGCGTTGCCGGCCCAGCGGCCGGCCTCACCGGAGATGTAACTGTCCCCCATCGATACCGCGGCGGTGGGTCGTTCGTTGGTCGAGCAGCCCGGATCCTCGGCGTCCGCCGCGCCCACTCGGGGGCCGGACGCCTCGTTGCGAACACCGGCGGCCCGATAGCGCGTGATGTGGTTCCATCTGGCGCAGTCCACCGGGCCCGCCGGTGCGATGCGGACCGGAAAATGATCCGAGCCGATGTCGTTGCCCACGGACACGTTCACATCGCCGTGCAGCTGGGGCACGACCATGAAGTCCAGCGGGTACCCCGAGCGATGGGTCATCTGCGCCGGGTTCGTGGCTATGCCGCCCTGGCGAGCGAAGAGTCGGCTGCCCTGATTCTCCGGAAATGTGTCCGCAAGACTGTTGAAGTCGCCGAGGACGGCCCAGTTGTCGTCCCCTACGCCCGCACGGATGGCCCCGAGCAGGCCCAAGGCATGCGGATTGGGCGTGCGTTCGCTGCGAATGGAAGCGGTGTGCACATTGAACACCCAGTTGTCGCCGAAACGCAGACCGAGTGCGGGCCGGCTGCGGTCGCGGGCCGGGTCGAAGACGGCGCCGAACCCGTCGGCCTCTTGTCTCGACCAGATCGCCATCGAGGTCCGAACGCCTCGCGGGTTGATCCGCTCGACGGCGCTCCTCTGGAGCGGGTGGATCTTCAGGAAGTACAGATAGCCTGAATTGCGACCCCCGTCGCGGCCCACCTTGGTCTCGGTCAGGTCATATCTGAGCGGCGGCAGCCGATTGGGGCCATTGTTCTCGGCCCCATCGTCGGCGTCCTCGGGGACGTCGACCGCATCGCCCAGTTCCCCCTCCTCATAGTTTCGGTAGCGATTCAGAAGCACCCCACCGTCGGGCTTTTCGGTTCCGACCTCTTGCAGCGCGATGATGTCCGCATCGCCCTTCAACCCGTCCACCACGGGCCATTTGGACGTATTCGTCCCGTCGCCGGAGCGGCCCTGCATGTTCCAGGTGACGAACCGATCGGGCACCACCATGGTCCCGATCTCCGCCGTCGGTGCCGCCATCGCCGGCGGCACCATCTGCGGGCCCAGTAACAGCGCGCCCAGCGCGCCGGCGGCCACCAGTCGCGAGTGTTTGCCGCGTCGACGGGCCCATAAGGTCGACGCGCGTAGCTGCGCGCCGAGACGAATCCGAACCATTTCCGAACCTCTCCTTGTCGAGATAACGACCGAAGGAGGGTATGGGAAGGCGCTCGACATCGACTGCCCGGGTACTGAACACCCCCGTCGGATCGGCGCCGAACAGCCGTACCGAAACGGGTCGTTCCGCCGCCGCCCGAAAAACTTTGCCGACCGTGACGGAAGATTCACCGCCACGCCTGCCGCCTCGGGTCGAACGGCCCCTAGATTGGCCTGGACCACCCCACACGGCATCCGGAGTTGAGAGTTCGTGGCCGAGTTCATGCCCGAAGCCGAATCGGCTTTACCAGAGCGGAAGATCGACACCGAGGTGGCCCATACCGCCCGGGTGTGGAACTACTGGCTGGGCGGCAAGGACAACTATCCCGTGGACCGGGAGACCGGCGATCAGATCGCCGCGATTCACCCCGGCACCCGCGATTACGCCCTCGCCGACCGGCAGTTCCTCGGTCGGGCGATCCGCTACCTGGCCCGTGATCAGGGCATCCGGCAGTTCCTCGACATCGGCACCGGACTGCCGACGGCCGGGAACACCCACGAGATCGCGCAGAGCGTGGCGCCGGAGTCCCGCATCGTCTACGTCGACAACGATCCCCTGGTGCTGGTGCACGCCCGGGCGCTGTTGACCAGCAGTCCGGAGGGGGCCACCCGCTACATCGACGCCGATCTGCGCGATGTCGACGAGATCCTGGCCCGGGCGTCGAAGACCCTCGACTTCGACCAACCCATCGCCCTGGTCCTGCTCGGCGTGATCATCTTCGTGAACGACGACGACGAGGCCTACGGCACGGTACGCCGCCTCCTGGACGCGCTTCCGTCCGGCAGCCATCTCGCGCTGTCCCACACGGTCACCAGTCCGCCGGCGCCGCCGGACGTGGACGACGCGGTGGCGTTCTGGAACGAGCACGGCACGCCCAAGCTCAAGCAGCGCTCACCGGAGGGCATCGCCCGCTTCTTCGACGGCCTGGAACTGCTCGAACCGGGTGTCGTCACCTGTTCGCACTGGCGGCCGGATACCGGGGTCCGCGCCCCCGAGGTGGCCATGTGGGGCGCGGTGGGCCGCAAACCGTAGCCCGTCGTGCACACGACGAAGCCGGGGCCGCGCCGCAGGGGGAGCGCCGCCACCGGCCGCGTGTGGCGGCCCCTCGGATCCGTCCGCATCGAGGGGCCGCCGGTACTGCGGTGTCACGCGCCGTCAGGGGAGGACGGACGGCACGAACCTCGAATCAGCCGTGCTGGCCGTGGTGCGGGGCCTCGTGGTGCTCACCGTGGTGCGGCGCCTCGTGCATGCCGTGCTTGTCGTCGTTGCCGTCGACGTTCGCGCAGACGTTGCCGATCGCCGGGTTGAGCAGCCCGATGATGTTGATGCTGTTGCCGCAGATGTTGATCGGCACGTGGATCGGGACCTGGATGTTGTTGCCGGACAACACGCCGGGCGAGCCGACCGCCGCGCCGTTCGCCTCGGACCCGGCGCTGGCGACGCCGGCACCGGCCATGACGAGGGCTGCGACACCGGCGGCCACGGAGGCCGACTTCTTGAACGTGTACATGTGATCTCCGTTTCGGATGGCGCCGCGGGTGGCGCGATCGACCGGTGCAACGAGGGGAATCCCGGGAGGCAACTGGCGTTTGCGCTCGTTCACCCGACCGGCGGCACGGATCGCGGCCGACGGAGTGGCCCGGCGCCAGGGCGTGTTCGCCGGACCGGGGCGGGGTACTGGCGTCGGATCCCGCCGGCACCCCGGTGGGCGACGCCCCATCGCGAGCCGACCTCAGGAAGCAGGGCCGCACCGTTGCCTGTCCCCTCCCACCCCACCCGCCGCTCGCTGCTGCTCGGTACGGCCGGCACCGCCGCGCTGCTCGCCGCCGGCACCGGTACCCGCTTCGGCGCCGGTGCCCCCGCGACCCTCGCGCCCGTTTCCCGCGCCGGCTCGGCCGCCGATGTGGCGGTCGCGCTCACAGCCGCGCCGACCACGGTCGACCTGGGCGCGCGCGAGGTGGCCACCTGGGGGTTCGGCGACCGCGTCCCCGGCCCGGAGATCCGCGTCGCGGCCGGCGCCACCGTGGCCGCGGACCTGCGCAACGACCTCCCGCAGGACACCACGGTCCACTGGCACGGGGTACGGGTCGATCAGCGGATGGACGGCGCCCCCGGGTTCAGCCAGGCCCCGGTTCCGGCGGGCGGCGGCTTCGACTACCGCTTCGTCGCACCCGACCCGGGCACGTACTTCTACCACTCGCACGTGGGCACCCAAATCGACCGCGCCCTCTACGGCGCGCTGGTGGTCGAGGATCCCGCCGAGCCGCTGTCCTACGACGCGGAGTGGACCGTCGTACTCGACGACTGGATCGACGGCACCGGCACCGACCCGGACGCGGTGCTGGGCGAGCTGAACGCCGGCGCGCGGCCCGCGCAACCCCTGCGCAGCACCCTGCTCGGCGGCCCCGGCGGCCACATCGCCTACCCGCACTACCTGATCAACGGCCGTACCGCGCAGACCCCGACGGTATTCGAGGAGGCGCCGGGCCGGCGGGTCCGCCTGCGCCTGATCAACGCCGGGGCGGACACGGCGTTCCGGGTCGCGTTGGGCGGCCACCGGCTGACCGTCACCCACACCGACGGCTTCCCGGTGCTGCCGGTGCGGGTGGACACGCTGCTGATCGGGATGGGCGAGCGCTACGACGTGCTGGTCACCCTCGACGACGGCGTGTTCCCGCTGGTCGCCGCCGCGGAGGGGAAGAACGCCAGGGCCTTCGCGGTGGTCCGCACCTCGACCGGCGACGCCCCGCCGGCCTCGGTCGACGTCCCGGAACTGGATCGCCGAGTGCTCGACCTCGCCGATCTGAGCGCCGACCCGTCGGTCGACCCGGGCGACGGGCCCGCCCGCGAGGTGGGCCTCGTGCTCAACAACACGGGCGCACGAGGCAGGGCGTGGATCGCCGCCGCCGAAACACCCGACGAGAAGTTGCCCCGGGTACCGGTCGTCGCCGGCGAACGGCTGCGGTTGTCGTTCACCAACCGGACCCGGATGTGGCACCCCGTCCACCTGCACGGGCACACCTTCCAGGTGCGTCGATCCAAGGGCCGCGGACCGCGCAAGGACACCGTGGTGGTACTCCCCGGGAAGACCGTCGCCGTCGACGTGTTCACCGACAATCCCGGCGAGTGGATGCTGCACTGCCACAACGTCTACCACAGCGAGCAGGGCATGATGACCACCCTGGGCTACGGTGACGACCCGCCGGACCCGGGCATGTCCGGCATGGCCCCCGAACAACCCTGACCCGGGCCGACGACACGCGACGCGCCTCCGGCCCGGGTGGGTTTACCTGCTCCCGACAACCCGTCAGCAGTGCCCGGCGGGCTCGGACCGCTCACACACGTTCGCCTCGAACGTGTTGATCTCGGTGACCCGGTACGCCAGGTCGGACGGCGCGTTGCCCGTCACCACGTTGCCCCGGATCACATTGCCCACGGTCGGCCGCCCGGCCTGACTGGGCATCACCACGATGCCGCCCGACATCGGCGACTCCCCCTGGTTGTCCCGCACCTGATTGTCCGTCACCTGCGTCTCCCGGGCGCCGGTGAGCACGATCCCGGAACCCTGGATGAAGGCCAGCCGCGGATTCGGCGGGCAATACTTGTTGTTCTCGTCGATGCGATTGCCCCTGATCGCCAGCGGCCCGGCGGCTGGCTCCTTGTCGTCGCCCACGACGAACACCCCGGCGCAGTTCCCGGTCAGTTCGTTCTGCTCGATCGCCAACTCCCGCCCGCGCCGGATCAGTACGCCGAGCCGGTTGCCGGCGGAGTGGTTGCGGGCGATGCTCGCGCCCATCGCGTCGTCGGTGTCCGCCAGGAACAGCCCCGCCTGGCCGTTGTCCTCGGCGGTGTTGTCGGTGAGTTCGCCCCGGACCGAGTTCTCCTGGCCGATCCCGTGTTCACCGTTGTGATGCGCGAACACCCGGCGCACCCGCATACGTTCGGTGTTGCTGCCCATCACGCCGGTCTTGGCGAAGCCGGTGACGGTCAACGACTGGATCCACACGTCCGCGACCCGGCGCTCGGCCGTGCCGACCACGCACAGCCCGTTCCCGGCCGCCGCGCACCCGTTCGTCGCGTCCGCCCCGCCCGGGGTGAGCACCGTACGCTCGCCCGCCCCGCGAATCGTCAGCCGATCGGTGCGGACCAAAACGCTGCCGGCGTACGTACCGGGCGCCACCTCGATGGTGTCCCCGGGCGCGGCGGCGTCCACCGCCGCCTGGATCGACTCGCCCGGATGGACGACGTGCCGGGTCTCCGCCTGCGCGGTCGGCACCAACACCGAGCCGAGGATCGTGAGCGCGGTGACACAGCCGAGGGGAAGCAGCCGCTGTACGGGCAGTGCGTGCATGGAGTGCGTGGAGTGCATGGGAATTGATCCGCCTTCGCTTGTGCGGGAACGGGTATGGGGAATGGGTCGCGCCGCAGGGCCTCGGGCCCTCACGGCACCGGTGCGGGCTCGACCAAGGCGGGCTCGGTGACGTCCGAGGTCATCGTGTCCACCAGGTCCGTGGTGTGTTCGCCGGCCCGGAAACCCGGGTGCGCCAGCAGTCGCCGCAGGAAGCCCAGCGTGGTGTGCACCCCGCCGCCGGCCACCCGGAATTCGCCCAGAGCCCGCTCGGCGCGCGCGATGGCCCGCTCCCGGTCGGGTGCCCAGACGATCGCCTTGGCGAGCAGCGAGTCGTAGTCCGGACCGACCGTCCAGCCCGGGTAGGCGTGCGTGTCGATCCGCACGCACGGACCGCCGGGCGGCACGAACTCCGCCAACCGGCCCGGCGTGGGCGCGAAGCCCCGGGCCGGATCCTCGGCGTTGATCCGGCACTCGATCGCCACCCCGCGCGGGACCACGTCGTCCTGACCGAACGTCAGCGGCGCACCGGCGGCGATGGTGAGCTGTTCGCGCACGATGTCCACGCCGGTGACCATTTCGGTGACCGGATGCTCCACCTGGATCCGGCAGTTGATCTCCAGCAGGTGGAACCGGTTCGCGGGCGTGACCACGAACTCGAAGGTGCCCGCGCCCACGTAGCCGACCGCCGTCGCCCCGCGCAACGCCGCCGCGCACATCGCCTCGCGCGTCTCGGCCGGCAGGTTCGGGGCGGGCGACTCCTCGACCAGCTTCTGGTGCCTGCGCTGCGCGGAGCAGTCCCGCTCGCCCAGGTGCACGGCGCCGCCGCGGCCATCGCACAACACCTGTACCTCGACGTGCCGGGCGCCGTCGATGTAGCGCTCCAGGTAGAGCCGTTCGTCGCCGAAGACGGCTCGCGCACGGGCGCGGGTGTCCTGGTAGGCCCAGGCCAGCTCGTCCGGGTCGCGCACCACGCTCATCCCGCGACCGCCACCGCCCGCCACCGCCTTGAGGATCACCGGATAGCCGACCCGCGCGGCGATCTCGGCGGCCTCCATCGGCGAGCCCAACGCGCCGTCGCTGCCCGGGAGTACCGGCAGTCCGGCCGCGGCCATCACCGTGCGCGCCTCGCTCTTGTCGCCGAGCCGCTGCATCACCTGCGGCGGCGGGCCGATGAAGGTGATCCCGTGCGCCTCGCAGATCTCGGCGAAGTCGGGGTCCTCGGACAGGAATCCGTAGCCGGGGTGGATCGCCTCCGCCCCCGTGCGCCGGGCCGCCTCGATGATCGCGGGCATGTTGAGGTAGCTGGACCTGGCCGGCGGCGGACCGATGTGCACGGCCTCGTCCGCGAAGCGCACCACCGCGGAATCCCGGTCCGCGGTGGAGTACACGGCCACGCTGCGGACGCCCATTTCGCGGCAGGTGCGGGCGACCCGCAGGGCGATTTCGCCGCGGTTGGCGATGAGCACGGTCGAGAACACGGGGACCACCTCGGGTCGTCGTCAGTGCCGGTTGTGGGAGCCGCCGGGGCGGTCGTCGGCGCCCGCGTCCGGATCGGCGCCGCCGGTGTCGATCACGATCAGGGGCTCCTGGTACTCGACCGGTTGCGCGTCGGCCACCAGCACCTCCGCCACCAGCCCGGACACCTCGGCGGTGATGGTGTTCATCATCTTCATGACCTCGAGGATGCCCACCGTCTGACCGGGGCGGACGGTGTCGCCGACGCTGACGAACGGCTTCGCGCCCACCTCCGGAGCGTGGTAGAAGGTGCCGACCATCGGGGCCGACACGTAGCGGCGTCCGCCGTCCGGCTCGGCCGACCGCTCGCCGGGCACGGCGGCGACGGGCGCGGCGCCGGGAACGGCGGGCGCGGCGCCGCAGGGGGCGGCCTCCGGCCATTCGATCTCGATGCTGGTGTCGCCGCAGCGCAGCCGGATCCACCGCGGCGGCACGGGCGCCGGCCGCACCGGGTCCGGCGCCTCGGGGGCGGCCGGCCGAGGATGCGCGGACGCGTGCGCGGGATCGAACGGCCTGACCCAGCGCTCGTCGGCGTAGCCGGCGGGGTGGCGGTCGGGTCGATCATCGGCGTGCGCGTCGCGCGTCTGGGACGCTCCGTGGGGCGAACTCATCGGGCACTTCCTTCGGCGGGGGCAACTTCGACGGGAACTGCTTCCGCACGGACCGTCTCGACACGCACGGCCGCGCCCGGGCCAACTTCGGCCCGGGCGGAGCGAGTAGGAGCGCGGTCGCCTCGGACCGCGCCGGCACGGACGGAATCGGCACGAACAGAGTCGGCCGGAGCGTGCTCGGCGCGAACGGCCTCGGCGCGGGTGGCCTCGGCGCGGGTGGTCTCGGGGGCGCCGAACCTCCGGAAACGTTCGCCGCGTTCGCGTAGGAGGCGGGTGCGGTTCAGGGCGAGGAGTTCGTCGAGGACGGGGATCAGGGCCGTGCGCAGCAGCGTGGCGGCTCGGCCGGGGTCGGTGTGGGCGCCGCCGGGCGGCTCGGGGACGATCCGGTCGACCACACCGAGGCGCAGCAGGTCGCGCGGCCCCATACGGAGCGCCGCCGCCGCGGCGGGGGCCGCCGACGGGTCCTTCCACAGGATGGCGGCGCAGCCCTCGGGGCTGATCACCGAGTAGACGCCGTGCTCGCCGATCAGCACCCGGTCGGCAACGGCCAGCGCGAGTGCGCCGCCGCTGCCGCCCTCGCCGGTGATCACCGTGACGATGGGGGTGGCCAGTCGGGCCATCAGCCGCAGGTTCTCCGCGATGGCGACGGCCTGGCCGTCGCGTTCGGCGTCCGGTCCGGGGTTGGCTCCCGGCGTGTCGACCAGGGTGATCACCGGCAGGCCGAGTTTGGCGGCGAGCCGCATCAACCGGGCCGCCTTGCGGAAGCCGGCCGGGGTGGCCATGCCGAACTTGCGGCGTTGCCGCTCGGCGAGGTTGTCGCCGCCCTTCTGATGCCCGATCAGCATCACCGGCCGACCGTCGAGCCGACCGATGCCGCCCACGATCGCGGGACAGTCGGCGCCGATTCGATCCCCGTGCAACTCGTGGAAATCCTCCAGGAGTCGGCTCGCGTAGTCGAGCATCGTCGGGCGCCCCGCATGCCGGGCCAGCCGAACGGCTTCCCAGGTCTCCCCAGGCTCCCCCGCAAGCTCGCCGAGCGACGGCCCAAGACACGCATGCCCGTTCGCGGCGGACCCGTTCCGAGCGACCCCGTTCGACGTCGAGCCGTTCGCCCCCGACTCGTTCCCACCCGACACGACCCCGTTCGGGAGCGGGTCGTTCCCGCCGTCCCGCCGTCCCGCCCGCGCTCCGCCCACCGCGAGGAAGTACCGCAATGTCGTGCGCAGCGCCGGTCGCGCGACGATCGTGTCGACCATCCCGTGTTCGAGCAGGAATTCGGCGGTCTGGAACCCCTCGGGCAACCGTTCGCCGATGGTCTGCTCGATCACCCGTGGCCCGGCGAAGCCCATCCGCGCGCCGGGTTCGATCAGGATCACGTCCGCGAGCGTCGCGAACGAGGCGGCCACCCCGCCGTACGTGGGATCCGTGATCAGCGACAACACCAACACGCCCGCCTCGTCCAGTTCCGCCAGGGCGTGCGCGGTCTTGGCCATCTGCATCAGCGACAGCACGCCCTCCTGCATACGCGCCCCGCCCGAGGCGGTGATCAGCAGCAGCGGGATCCCCGTCCGAAGGCTCTCGTCGGCGGCGGCGGTGACCAGCGCGCCCACGGCGCAGCCCAGACTGCCGCCGAGGAAGCGGAAGTCCATCGCGACGACCACCACCGGCTGCCCGTGAACGGTGCCCCGCGCGCCCACCGCGGCCTCGTCCATACCGGTCTCCGCGCGCGCCCGATCCAGCCGTTCCGGGTAGGGGCGGGAGTCGACGAAGCCGAGCGGGTCGTGCGGTGTGGGGTCGACGCGCAGCGCGGTCTCCGAGCCGGGATCGAGGAGTTGGTCCAGGCGTTCACGCGCCGTCAGGCGCGCGTGCTCGCCGCAGTCGGGACACACCCGCAGGTCCCGGGTGAAACGTTTGCCGTATACGAGTTCGGCGCAGCGTCCGCACTTGACCCAGTCGGGTCGGCTGTCGACGGTGAGCCCCGGATGGGTCTCGATCATGGCTTCAGGTCCTTGGACGGTCGGGCCTTGGACGGGGTGGGCGGGCGGCGGCGTCACCGCTGCGCGTCGCGCTCCCAGCGGTAGAACTCGCGGGCCATCGCGTCCTGGGGCGAGCGCCAGGTCTGCGGGTCGTACGCGTTCACATGCGCCGAGAGCCGTTCGCTGATGTCGCGGAACTCCGGGTGTCCGGCGACCTTCGCGACCGCGGGGCCGGGGGGCCGGTCGGCCTCGATCAGGTGCAGGTACAGGTCGCCGAACTGGAACAGGCTGCGGCCGGTGACGCCGACCAGGTGCGGGAGTTCGCCGGTGTCGGAGGCGGCGAAGATGTCGGCGATCGGCGTCGCCGAGTCGGGCTTCATCCGGGCGACGATCAGGGTGCGGTGCATGGGTGCCGTCCTTGTCGAGGGGTGGGGCCGGTGGGGCCGCGAGTCGCGCGGCCCCCCCCGCGGGGGGGGGGCGCGGCCCGGCGGGGGGCGGCGCCGGGGGGTGCACCCG